>NZ_JBSGJA010000008.1:0-386412 GCF_053605345.1 Amycolatopsis sp. NPDC003865
CACAACACCGACTTCGCCCAGCGCATCCCCACCCGCACCGGCCCACCCACCCCCGACGACCTCGACGACCTGCTCGCCCTGGTCTGGAAAGACCCCGCCGTCTTCCTCGCCCACCCCACCACCATCGCCGCCTTCGGCCGCGAATGCACCAAAGCCGGCCTCTACCCCGACGCCGCCGACCTCGGCGGCCACCACGTCCCCGCCTGGCGCGGCATCCCCATCCTGCCCTGCAACAAAATTCCGGTGTCCGACACCCGCACCAGCTCCATCCTGCTCATGCGCACCGGCGAACAAGCCCAGGGCGTGGTCGGGCTGCACCAAACCGGACTCCCCGACGAATACCAGCCGGGACTCAACGTGCGGTTCATGGGCATCAACGACCAAGCCATCATCTCCTACCTCGTCTCCGCCTACTACTCCGCCGCCGTCCTCGTCCCCGACGCGCTGGCCGTGCTGGAAAGCGTCGAACTCGGCCGGGAAGGCTGAAACCGGTGACCGTCACGGAGGAAACGGCGGCCCTGCAGCTGTCGCTGAGCGTCACCGCCGCCCGGACGCTGACCACCACGACCAAGACCCTGCCGCAGATGCGCGGCATCACCACCCGCTGGCTGCTCTCCCAGCTCCCCTGGGTCGACGTCCCCGCCGGCAGCTACCGCGTCAACCGCCGCCTCACCTACACCATCGGCGACGGCAAAGTCTCCTTCTACACCACCGGCGCCCGCGTCCAGGTCGTCCCCGCCGAACTCACCGAACTCGAACTCCTGCGCGGCTTCGGCGACGAAACGGCACTGGGCGCCCTCGCCGAAGCGTTCGAGCAACGCGAATACGAACCCGGCGCCACGATCTTCACCGCCGGCACCCCGCTCGACACGCTGATCCTGCTCGCCCACGGCAAAGTCACCCGGCACGGCCGCGGCGAATACGGCGACGAAACCCACCTCGGCACCGCCACCGACGGCGACCACCTCGGCGCCGAACTCCTCGCCCGCGACGACGCGACCTGGCCCTTCACCGCCCGCGCCGCCACCCACGTGATCGCCCTCGTCCTGCCCGCGGACGCCTACGCCCGCCTCAACGGCCGATCCGAACCACTGCGCGCCCACGTCGCCGACGTCCTCGGCCGCCCCCGCAAACCCCAGAACACCAAGGGCGAAGCCAGCATCGACCTCTCCGCCGGCCACGACGGCGAACCCCTCCTCTCGGGCACCTACGTCGACTACGACCCCTCGCCGCGCGAGTACGAACTGGCTGTCGCGCAAACCGTGCTGCGGGTCCACAACCGCGTCACCGACCTCTACAACAACCCCATGAACCAGCTCGAACAACAGCTACGGCTGACGGTGGAAGCGTTGCGGGAACGGCAAGAACACGAACTGATCAACAACACCGACTTCGGGCTGCTGCACAACGCCGACCTCAAACACCGGCTCACCACCCGCACCGGCCCACCCACGCCGTCGGACCTGGACGGCCTGCTCACCCGGCGCCGCAAGACGAAGTTCTTCCTCGCCCACCCCCGCGCCATCGCCGCGTTCGGCCGCGAATGCACCCGCGCCCGCGTCTACCCGGGCACGACCTCGCTCGACGGCAAACGCGTCACCGCCTGGCGCGGCGTCCCGATCCTGCCCTGCGACAAGATCCCGATCACCGACACCGGAACGACGTCGATCCTGGCGATGCGCACCGGCGAAGACGACGCCGGCGTCATCGGCCTGCGCCCGAAGGAACTTCCCGACCAGTACCAGCCCGGGCTCACCGTCCGGTTCATGGGCATCAGCGACCGCGCGGTGACGTCCTACCTGGTCAGTGCCTACCACTCGGCCGCCGTGCTCGTGCCGGACGCGCTCGGCGTACTGGACCACGTCGAGACGGGATCCTGACTTGCGCTTCACGCAATAGTCGATTGCCAAAGTTGCGTGGCACGAGCACTCTCTCGGCTCCTAACTTCGGAGAAGTCAAGAGTTCCCCCGAAGAAGGAGCAGCACCATGCACGTGTTCGTCACCGGAGCGACGGGGTGGATCGGCACCGCCGTCGTCGACGAACTGCTCGGCGCCGGGCACGAGGTCACCGGCCTCGCCCGCTCGGACGCCGCGGCCCTGAAGCTCGCCAAGGCGGGCGCCCGGGTCCGCCGCGGCGACCTGGACGACCTCGACGGTCTCCGCGACGGCGCGATCGACGCCCACGCCGTCGTCCACTTGGGCAACAAGCACGACTGGGCGAACCCCGCGGAGAACAACCGGACCGAACGGGCCGCCATCGAGACCATGGCCGGCGCCCTCGCGGGCACCGACCGGCCGTTCCTGCTCGCCGGCGCGCTCGCCGGCCTGGTGCAAGGCCGGCCCGCCCGCGAATCCGACGTCTCCCCCGCGGTCGGGCCGGACTCGATGCGCGGCGGCGGGGAGAACCTCGCGTTCGAGTACGTCGGCAAGGGTGTCCGCGTGGTGAGTGTCCGCTTCGCGCCTTCGGTGCACGGCGTCGGCGACCACGGGTTCCTCGCGTCCATCACGGCGGCTGCCCGCCGGCACGGCGTGTCCGCGTACGTCGGCGACGGCGCGGCGGCCTGGTCGGCGGTCCACCGCCCGGCCGCGGCCCGGCTCGTCCGGCTCGGCCTCGAGGCCGCCCCCGCCGGAGCACGCCTGCACGCGGTCGCCGAGGAAGCCGTGACGACGCGCGAAATCGCCGAAGCGATCGGCCGCACGCTCGGCCTGCCGGCGATTTCGGTCGCCCCCGAGACCGCGGCGGAGCACTTCGGGTTCGTCGGCCGCTTCTTCGCGACGGACATGTCCGCGTCGAGCACGGCCACGCGGGAGCTGCTCGGCTGGACGCCGTCCGGGCCGACGCTGGTCGAGGACATCGAAGGGGGTGCGTACGCGTGACCGCGACGGTGACCGCCTTCATGCTCGTCAAGACGACGCCCGAGTGGCTGGCCATGACGGTCGAGCGGCGGATCGAGGCGTTCCGGACCGAGATCGTCCCGGTCGTCGAAGAGAAGACCGAAGGCGTCCGGTCCCGCTTCTACGACACCGAGTTCTACTCGGCGCGCGTGACCGACGTGTGGGTGTGGGAGGCCGCCGACCACGAGGCCTACCAGCTCCTGGTCGAAGCCCTGCGCGAAACGCCGTTCTGGGACCGCTGGTTCGAGGTCGCCGAGATCCTGGTCGGGGTCGAAAACGGGTACGCCAGGAACTACGGCGTCGACGCGGTCGCCACCATCACCTCCTAGAGCACGAAACCCGTCGGGAAGGGATCATCGGGATCGAGCAGGTAGGTGGCGGTCCCGGTGATCCAGGCCCGCCCCGAGAACTCGGGGATCACCGCCGGCACGCCGCCCACCTCCGTCTCGCCCACCAGCTCGCCCGTGAACGTCGTGCCGATGAACGAGCTGTTCTCGAACGGCGTGTGCAGCGGCAGCTCGCCGCGGGCGTGCAGCTGGGCCATCCGGGCCGAGGTGCCCGTCCCGCACGGCGAGCGGTCGAACCAGCCGGGGTGGATCGCCATGGCGTTCCGCGACCGGCGCGCGTCCGAGCCCGGTGCGAGGAACTGGACGTGCTTGCAGCCGCCGATCAGCGGATCGGCCGGGTGCTTCGGCGGGCGCTGCTCGTTGATCGCGGCCATGATGTTCAGGCCCGCGCTCAGGATGCGGTCCTTTTCGGACCGTTCGAACGGGATGTCCACTTGGGACAGGTCGAGGATGGCGTAGAAGTTCCCGCCGTAGGCCAGGTCGTAGCGGACCTCGCCGAAGCCGGGCACGTCCACGACGGCGTCCCGCTCGGCGAGGAACGAGGCCACGTTCTGCAGCTTGACCCGTTCGGCGCGCCCGTCGCGGACCGTGACCTCCGCGTGCACGAGCCCGGCCGGGGTGTCCAGGCGGACCACGGTCGTCGGCTCGGTCACCTCGACCATGCCGGTCTCGACCAGCACCGTCGCGACGCCGATCGTGCCGTGGCCGCACATCGGCAGGCACCCGGACACCTCGATGTACACCACGCCCCAGTCGGCGTCGTCGCGGCAGGGCGGCTGCAGGATCGCGCCGCTCATCGCCGAATGCCCGCGCGGTTCGTGCATCAGGAACTGCCGGAGGTGGTCGAGGTGCGCCATGAAGTACCGGCGGCGCTCGGCCGTCGTGTCCCCGGGGATCGGGCCGACGCCGCCGGTCACCACCCGGGTGGGCATGCCCTCGGTGTGCGAGTCGACCGCCGTGATCGCGCGCGAAGACCGCACTTACGCCACCCCCAGCGCGGCGAGCGCCCGGCCCATGTCGGCGCGGACCTGCTCGCGGTGGACGTCGGAGAGCGGCCCGCGCGGTGGCCGGCACGGCCCGCCGTAGCGGCCCACCATGTCCATCCCGAGCTTGATGGCCTGGACGAACTCGGTGCGCGAGTCCCAGCGGAACGCGGCCACCAGCGGCTCGTACAGCGCGCGGGCCTCGTCGAGCTTGCCCGCGGTGGCCAGCTCGAACAGGCGCGCCGACTCGGCCGGGAACACGTTGGGGAACCCGGCGAACCAGCCGGTCGCGCCCATCAGCAGGCTCTCCACGACGACGTCGTCGGCGCCGCTGACGACGGCGAGTCCCGGTGCGCGTTCGCGGATCTCGAGCACGCGCCGGACGTCGCCGGAGAACTCCTTGACCGCGACGACGTTGTCGATCTGCGCGATCTCGGCGAGCAGGCCGGGGGTGAGGTCGACCTTCGTGTCGAAGGGGTTGTTGTAGACCATCACCGGCAGGCCGACGGATGCGACGGCCTCGAAGTGGGCGATGACCTCGCCGCGGTTGGCGCGGTAGAGCGTCGGCGGGAGGCAGAGCACGCCGTGGGCGCCGTCCTCGGCCGCCGTCTCGGCCCAGTGCCTGGCCTGGTGCGCGCCGGGTCCGTGGACGCCGACGACGACGATCCCGTCGTCGCCGACAGCTTCGATCGCGGTACGGGCGACGCGGCGGCGTTCGTCGTCGGTGAGCGAGGAGTACTCGCCGAGGGAGCCGTTCGGGCCGACGCCGCGGCAGCCGTTCCCGACCAGCCAGCGGCAGTGTTCGGCGTAGGCGTCGTAGTCGACGGCCAGCCCGGCGGGGGCGGCGTCGTCGGTCCGGTACGGCAGCGCGGCGGCGACGACCACGCCGCCGAGATCGCGGGTGCTCATGACTCTCCTTCGGGTGCGGCGAGCTCGCCCAGGCGGATCGGCTGGGCGATGGGTCGGTGGTGGCGTTCGGCGCCGCCGCAGAGCTCGGCGACGGCGGGGCCGCACATCCGGCCCTGGCACGGGCCGAGGCCGGCGCGGGTGCCGAGCTTGAGCGCGTGCGGGCCCGGCTCGGCGGGGTCGGCGGCGGCTTCCTTCAGCCGGCCGTAGGTGGTTTCTTCGCAGCGGCAGACGATCGTGTCCTCGCGCAGCCAGCCGGGCCACCCGGCGCCGATCGGGTGGGCGGTCGTCAACCGGTGCGCGAACGCCCGGGTGCGGTCCCGCTTGCGGAGCAGGTCCGGGGCCGGCGTACCGCCGGCGGCGACGCAGCCGGCGACCGCGCCCTCCGCGCGGGCGGCGTCCGCGCCGCCGATCCCGGTGGTCTCCCCCGCGGCGAAGACCCCTCCGACGGTGGTGCGCTGACTGTCGTCGACCCGGACGAAGCCGGCGTCGAGCACGCAGCCGGCGGCGACGGCCAGTTCGGGTTGCGGGACGAAGCCGTGGCCGACGCAGACGGCGTCGACGGCGTGGGCGCGTTCGGTGCCGGGGACGACCGACCAGTCGGCGCGGACGCGCGCGGTGACGGCTTCGCGGACCCGGTCGTCGCCGCGCGCTTCGACGACCACGCGGCCGAAGCGGTAGGGGACGCGGTGGCGGGCCAGGGTGGCGGCGTAGCGGGCGAGTTCCGCGGCTTTGCCGGGATGGACGCGGCCGGACCATCCTTTGAGGACGGTCGCGGCGGGATTGGCTTCGAGGACGGCGAGCACGCCGGCGCCGACGGCCAGCAGCGATTCGGCGACGGGCAGCAGGAAGGGACCGGCCCCGGCGACGAGGACCCGCTCGCCGACGGCGACGCGCTCCCCCTTGGCGAGGGCTTGGGCGGCCCCCGCGGTGTAGACGCCGGGCAGCTGCCAGCCGGGGAAGGGGAGGACGCGGTCGTGCGCGCCGGTGGCGAGGACGAGGGCATCGGGTTCGAGGGTGACGCGGTGCCGGGCGGAGCCATCGGCCGGGCCGCGCAGGACGTGGATCCGGAGAGGGGGTGGCGAGCCGCCCGCGCCGGGGCCGCCGGTCGCGGCCTTGCCGGGCCCGGCGCTGCCTGTCCCGCCGGGGCCGCCAGCCCCACCTGCGCCAGGATCGCCCGCGGCACCGCCGCCGAGACCGGACGCTGAGCCGCCCGCACCGCGACCGCCGGCCGCGGCCTTGCCGAGCCCGGCGCTGCCTGCCCAGCCGGCGCCTTCGATCGCCCACACCGTGCTCTCCGGCCACCACTCGCAGCGGCTCAGCACCTCCCCGAAGCCGTGCGGGTCTCCGTGGAATCTCCGGTGGTACTGCCCGCCCGGCGCGTCCGCCTGGTCCAGGACCGTCACCTCGGCGCCCGCCCGCAGCGCGTGCTCGGCCGCCGCCAGTCCCGCCGGCCCGGCACCGATGATCACCACCCTCATGCGTCCTCCTGGCGGGACTGGGTGCGGATCTCGTCGCCGTCGGCCGCGCGGCGGCGGCACGCGCGGACGTCCGCCACCCCGTTCACCGTCACCAGGCAGTCGAAGCACGCCCCGATCCCGCAGAACACCCCGCGCGGCGCGCCCGACCTCGTCGTGCGCCACGACGTCCGCCCGGCCGCCAGCAGGATCCCGGCCACCGTCTGGCCCGCCACGCCGGCGACCGGCTCGCCGTCGACCCTGATCTCGATCACGCGACCACCGCCGGACGGTCCACCGTGAACTCCTCCACCGGCATCGACGGCGGCGCCCCGGTCAGCAGCTCACGCAGCAGCCGAGCCGTGCCGACGCTCAGCCCGATGCCCGCGCCTTCGTGTCCCGTGGCGTGCCAGAGGTTCCCGAGCCGCGGGTCCTCGCCCAGGACCGGGAGGTGATCGTCCACATAGGGCCGGAAACCCCCGTACGCGCGCATCACGGCGGCGTCCGCCAGCGACGGGAACAAGCGCAGCGCCGTGGCCGCGATCGCGCCCAGCACCGACGGCGGGATCGCGTCGTCGAACCCCACGCGGCGGCGCGACGACCCGATCAGGACCGTGCCGCCGCGCGTCGACTCGACGACGGCCGACGTCTGCAGCTCGCCGTCGCCGGACCCCACCGCCCCGACGTAGTCGGCGTCGTACACCTTGTGCCGCACCAGCCCCGGCATCGGCGTCGTCACCAGCACCTCGCCGCGGCGGGGCCGGACCGCGATCGGCGCCCCCAGGCGCGCGGACACCTCGCCCGCCCACGGGCCGGCCGCGTTGACGACGACGTCCGCCTCGACGACCTCGCCGGACAGGCGGACCCCGGTGATCCGGCCACCACGCTCGACCGCTCCGGTGACCTCGGCGCCGGTGCGCAGCCGGGCACCGCGCGCCAAGGCCGAGCCGAGCAGGGCGAGGGTCGCCCCGGCCGGCTGGACCTGGGCGTCCTCCGGGTAGCGGACGGCCGCCGTCACCGCGCGGGTCACCGCGGGTTCGGCGGCGAAGAGGTCCACTGTGGACAAGTTCTCGACGCGCACCCCCGCCGAGGCCTGCGCCGCCGCGAACGCCGTGAGCGCGCCGGCGCCGGCTTCGGTGGTGGCCACGACGATGCCGCCCTTGGGGTCGAACTCGCAGGCGTCGCCGAGCTCGGCCGCGATCTCCGGCCACAGCCGGGCCGAAAGCCGCGCGAGCCGCAGTTCCGCGCCCGGGCCCTTGTCGGAGACGAGGAGGTTGCCTTCGCCGTGCGAGGTGGTTCCGCCCGCGGGCCGGCCGCGGTCGACGACCAGGACGTCGAACCCGGCGAGGGTCAGTTCCCGGGCGCACGCCGCCCCGACGACACCGGCCCCGATCACCACCACTCGTGTTCGGTTCATCGACCCTCCGGTGTTCGGTAAAGCGAACGATCGGAGGTTAGGTCTCCGGGACCGGGGGTGTCAACGGGTGCGGCCGCCCGTCGAGCCGTTCGCCGTCGCGGTACTGCAGCAGCAGCACCGAGTGCACGGGTGCCGCCAGCGCGGTGTAGCTGTGCGGCTCGCGGGCGTCGAAGGCGACGTAGTCCCCCGGGCCGAGGTCGACGGTCCGGCCGGCCACCTCGACGCGCAGCCCGCCCGTCTGCACGACGGTGTGCTCGACCCCGACGTGGCCCCGCGACCGCTGCGGCGCGTCCCCGCGGACGACCTGGTCGTAGACCTCGAAGACGCTGGTCCCGTCCTCGATCCGGCGCAGCGGCCGCAGGTCGACGCCCTCGCCGCGGAGAACTTCGACGTCGGCGGCGCGCACGACGGTCAGGCCGCCGCGGGGCCGGTGGTCGAGCAGGTCGGAGATGGCGACTTCGAGGGCGCGGGACAGGCTGAAGACGGTCTCGATCGTCGGGTTGCCGGTGCCCGCCTCCAGCTGCGAGAGAGTCGCCTTGCCGATGCCGGACCGCCGCGAGAGCTCGGACAGCGACAGGCCGCGGGCAGCCCGCGCGGCGCGCAGGTTGACGGCGAGCATGTCCCGGATCGACGGCTCGGCCGCGGTCGTCCCACCGTTCGGTAAAGCGTCCATCGAGCCCTGTCTTTCGTTCGGTTCGCCGATCGCGGCCCATGATGCCACGCCGGACCCGCGTGCCAGAATGAGCGCGCACGATCACCACCCCGGGGAGAGCGCTTCCGTGGACATCTCGTTGTCGTTCGTCTACACGCCCGAAATGGCCGCGCAGTCGTTCCGCGCCTGCCACCCGCGGGCTCCGCTGGCCCGGTGGCTGCCGGCCGGGATCTACGTGGTGCTCGGGATCCTGGCCCTGCTCGAAGCTCTCGAGGGCGCGGACGTGGACCCGGTCGGGCTCGCCGTCGGCGTCGTGGTTCTCCTGCTCGGGCTCGGCTGGCCGGTCTTCTACGCGCGCCGGGTCTCCCGGGCGCTGCGGCCCTACGCCGAGCCCACGACCGCCAAGATCGCGCTGACCGACGCCGGGTACGCGGGCGAATCGTCCGGGCGCGCGGTCAGCCGGCTGTGGCCGACGTTCAAGAGCGCCGCGCTGGTGCGCGGGTTCTGGGTGCTGAAGACGGAGTCGGAGGGCACGCTCGCGTTCCCGGCGAACGTCCTCGACGCGGCGCAGACCGAAGCGTTTCGCGCGGCCATGCGGGAAAAGGGCCTGCTCAAGCGCTGAGCCACCCGCGGTAGGCGGCCAGGTCGACGTTGCTCCCGCAGACGATGGTGGCCACGTGCCGCCCGGCGAAGCGCTCGCGGTTTTCGAGGACCGCCGCCAAGCCGAGCGCCGCCGACGGTTCCACGACGAGCCCCGCCCGGTCCAGGAACAGCCGCATCCCGGAGATGATCGACGCCTCCCGCACCAGGACCGCGTCGTCGGCGACCTGCAGCAGGTCGCCGAGGACCTCCGGGATGGGGAACCGGCCCGCGACCCCGTCGGCGATGGTGTCCGCCGAGTCCGTGATGACGACGCGGCGTTCGTGCCACGACCGCGTCATCGCCGGCGCGCGCTCGGGCTGGACGGTGATCACTTCGGTGCCGGGGGCGAGGGACTTCAGGACGTGACCGACGCCGGTGGCGAGCGCGCCGCCGCCGAGGGCGACGAGGACGGCGTCGAAGGTCCCGGCCCCGGCCAGTTCGAGGCCGATGGTCGCCGCGCCTTCGCACGTCTCGACGTCCAGGCTGTCCTCGACGAGCCGGACACCCCGCTGCCGCGCGAGGTCCGCCGCCCGCCGTCTCGCCAGTTCGAAGTCGCCGTCCACCAGCTCCAGGTGAGCGCCGAAAGCCCGGATGCGCTCGAGCTTCGCGGCGGGCGCGAACCGCGAGGTCACGACGGTGACGTCGATCCCGCGAGCCCGTCCGGACACCGCGAGAGCCTGCCCGAGGTTGCCGGCGCTGGCGCACACGGCGGCGCGCTCACCGCGTCCGGCGAGACCGTGCGCGACCAGTTCGGTGCCGCGGCCCTTGAAGCTACGGACGGGGTTGGCGGTTTCGAGCTTGACGGCGACCCGGCAGCCGAGTTCGCGTTCGAGGGGTTCGCAGCGGTAGAGCGGGCTGTCGAGGAAGACCGGATCGATCACCCGGCGGGCGGCCCGGATCCGGTCGAGGTCAAGACGCACGGTCGGCGAGCATAGCCGCCGGTTCCCGGGTCCGGAGCGCCCAGCGGGTCAGCCGCGGGAGGGGCGCGACGGCCACCAGGAACACCACGGCGACCAGCACCCACCCCAGGGCGCCGAGGCCGCCGACCGCGAGGGTGAACACCCCGGGTCCGACCATCTGGACCGTCGCCGTGGCCGCCTCGCTCGCCCCTTGGTAGGCCCCCTTCGCTTCTTCACGCATGAGCCGCACCGAAAGTCCCCAGTTCGCGGCCACGTAGCTCAGCTCGCCCACGACGTGCAGCACCGCGGCCAGCACGACCACCGTCACCGCGGCCGCTCCCCCGCCGCCGGCGGTGGTCGCCAGCAGCAGGCAGCTCGCCGCCAGGACCACGCCGGACACCACCGCCGTCCGGGCCGCCTGGCGCGCGGTCCGGCCGAAGCGGGCGAACGGCACCTGGAACACCGCGATGCCGACCGAGCTGAGCACGACCACGACGCCGCCGAGGCCCAGCGGCAACCGCGTCGAGCCGGCCAGCCACAGCGGCAACCCGGCCGACAACATCGCCCAGCACAGGGAAAGCACCGCGGTCACGCCGGCGACGCAGAGGTACGGCCGGTCACGCAGGACGGCCCGGGCGCCCGCCCGCCGGGCCGCCGGGACCGCCGCCGGCGCGGGCACCAGCAGCGTCGTTCCGGCCAGGACCAGGAAGCTCAGCGCGTTGCCGGCGATGGCCAGCGTGTACGCCCAGGGCGCGTCGGCGGTCAGCACGAGCGCCCCGAGGCCGGCGCCGGCGGCGTACCCGACGTGCTGGGCGACCCGCTGCTGCGCGAGCACGCGCAGCCGGCGCGCCGGGTCGGCGACCAGGCCGGTGACCAGCGCCGTCCGGATCGCGGTCCCGCCGGTGGCGAGCGCGGTGAACGGCACCGTGACGGCCAGGAACGAGGCCGTGCCGTCCACCGCCAGGTAGCCGGCCATCGCCGCGGCGCGCACCAGCGTCACCGCCACCAGCACCGCGCGGGGGCCGGCGCGGTCGGCGAACGCGCCCAGCGGCACCGCGGCGGCCATGCCCACGGCGCTCGCCACGGCCATGCCCGCGCCCACCGTCACCACCGGCAGCCCGAGGATCCGGGTGAAGTAGAGCGCCCAGATGGTGAACCACAGGCCGTCGCCGAGCGCGGAGACGCCGCGGCCCCACAGGAGACTCCTCATGCAACCACCCTTCATGGGAGCCTGAACGGTATCATCATTCAGGCTCCCATGAAGGGTGCTAGGGTCGCAGGGTGAGCGGAATGGTCGAACCGGACAGCGCGGTCCAGGCCGCGATCGTCGGGTTGACGCGGGAGCTGTCGGACCCGGTGCGGCTGACGGCGGTGCAGCTGCTGGCGGCCGAGGGCCCGCACACGATGGTGCAGCTGGCCGACGCCCTCGGCGTCACCGCGCCGCGGCTGGGCAACCACCTGGCGCGGCTGCGCGCGGCCGGGCTGGTGACGGTCGAGCACGCGGGCCGCCACGCGCTGTACCGCGTCGGCCGCGACGACCTCCTGCCGGTGCTCACCGCGCTCGCCCGTTACGGCGGCAACGATTCCCTCACGCCGCCGCGCCCGGCGGAGTCCGCTGTGGACGTCGCGCACACGTGCTACGACCACGCGGCCGGCCGGCTCGGGGTGGCGGTGTTCGCCATGCTGGTCGACCGCGGTGCGCTGCGGCCCCCGGACGGCTCGGCCGCCGACCTCACGCTGGGCGGCGACGTCTCGGCGTTCCACGATCTCGGCGTCGACCCGGCCACCGTGGACCCGGGCCGGCGGCGCTGGGCGACGGCGTGCCTCGACCGGACCAACCGCGTCCCGCACCTCGGCGGCGTCCTCGGCGGCCGGGTGCTGGACGCGCTCCTCGACGCGGGTTTCGTCCGGCGCGGGGACGCGGACCGCGAGCTCACCGTCACCCCGCTCGGCCGCCGGAGGCTCGGCGCCCTGCTGCCGGGCTTCTGAGCCGGCGGTATCCGGCGAGCCCCCTTCCGCCTCTTGAAGACCTCGGGACTGTAACCGCGGCCGAGATCGACGCGACTCTTGAGCATCCCGAGTGGAGCGAAGGTGGATCGGATGAGCGAGGCGAACGGCGGACGGCGGCACCTGGTGGTCTGCTGCGACGGCACCTGGAACACACCGGACCAGCAGCAACAGGGCCGGCCGGCCCCGACGAACGTCGCGCGGATCCACCACACCGTGGCCGACCGCGCCAACCAGCTGCGGTACTACCACCCCGGCGTCGGGACCGGGCCCGGCCTGCTCGACCACCTCGAGGGCGGACTGGTCGGCAAAGGACTGTCCGAGAACATCAAGAGCGCCTACGCCTGGCTCGCCCGCACCTACGAGCCCGGCGACGCGATCCACCTGTTCGGGTTCAGCCGCGGGGCGTTCACCGTCCGCAGCCTCTCCGGCATGCTCAAGCGCTGCGGCCTGCCCGCGGCGCTCAAGACGGCCGAATCCACCGGGTTCTGGGCCGAGGTCGACCGGCTCTTCACCGACGTCTACCGGGCGGAGTCCGGCGAAGCGGCCGAGGCGGTCCCGATCGAGTTCCTCGGCGTCTGGGACACCGTCGGATCGCTCGGCATCCCGGACTGGCTCGGCCCGCTGAAGCTCGTCGAAGACCACGTCGGGCACCTGCCCCGGTTCCACGACACGAAGCTCGGCGGCCACGTGCGGCACGCCCGCCAGGCCCTCGCCATCGACGAGATGCGCGGCCCGTTCATGCCCACGCTGTGGTCCGGTGTGGAGGAAGGCCGTGACGTCGAGCAGGTCTGGTTCCCGGGCGACCACTGCGACGTCGGCGGCGGGCACGACCGCACCGGCCTGTCCGACGCCGCGCTGCGGTGGATGATCGACGAGTGCCGCGCCGCCGTCCCGGACATCGTCTTCGACGAAGCGATGTACCACCAGATCGCGCCGGACGCCCAGGACGTGCTGCACGACTCGCTCCACAGCGTCTACACGGTCCTGTGCCCGGCTCCGCGCGCCTTCCCGTTCATCGCCAAGGACTCCGCCGGCATCGCCCAGTCCACTGTGGAGCGTCAGGCGACACCGCCGATCACGACCGGCCCGTACCGCCCCGGCCGGCGGCTCGAGGTGGGCGGTTCCGCCACCGTCGACGTCTACGCCGGAAAGCCGTGGAACTGGACCGGCCTCCACCTGGAACGCGGCGAGTACGCGTTCACGGCCGAGGGCACGTGGCTGAACGGGAAGGTCGCGCACCGCCCCGACGGCAGCGAAGCCGACGCCCGGCTGGACTTCCAGGACATGCTGCACGCGCTGGCCACGACGTCGGCCTGGCTCCAGACCCAGCTGGCGCGGCTGAACCACGCGGACGCCCGCGCGTTCGGCGGGCGCCGCTGCGAAGACGCCAAGTGGATGGCCCTGATCGGGACGGTGGCGGCCCCGGACCTCGACGTCCACGACGTCCAGCAGCCGTACGACGCCATCCCGATCGGCGCCGGGGTGCGGCGGTGGACCAACGAAAACCCCGGCTACTTCTACGCCTACGCCAACGACAGCTGGCTGGGCTACTCCAGCAACCGGGGTTCGCTGAAGCTGACGGTCACGCGGATCGGCTGACCGGCCACGAGGTCCCGGCGACGAACTCCTCGAACGACCGGGGTGGCCGGCCGAGCGCGCGCTCGACGCCGTCGCCGAGGTCCGCGCCCCGGCCCTCGCGCAGCTCCGCGAGCAAGCCGGTGAGCAGGCGGGCCACGGTTTCCGGGACACCGACGGCGATCTGCCGCTCGATGAAGGCCTCGGGTTCGAGGTCGACGTACTCGATCTCCCGCCCGGCGGCCCGCGCGATCAGGGTGACCGCTTCGCCGAACCCGACCACCCGCGGTCCGGTCAGCTCGTAGACCTCGCCGTGGTGCCGGTCGCCGGTCAGCGCCGCCGCGGCGACGTCGGCGATGTCCTCGGCGTCGACGAAGGGCGCTCCCCCGCGTCCGGCCGGCAGCGCCAGGACACCCTCGCGGATGGCCGGCGCCCACGGGCCTTCGCTGAAGTTCTGCGCGAACCACTGCGGGCGCAGGATCGTCCAGCCCGCCCCGCAATCCCGCACGGCCCGCTCGGCGGCGTGCAGCGGATGCCCCTCCTCCCCAGCGCGCGGGGCGGACAGCAGGACCAGCCGGGACGCACCGGCCGCGACCGCGCGGTCCACGAACCGCGGCAGGCGCGCGGCCGCCCGCAGATCCGGTTCGACGAGGTAGACGGCCGTGACGCCGTCGAGCGCGGCCGCCCAGCTCGCGGGGTCGCCGAGGTCGAAACCGCCGGTACGCGAAGCGATTCGCGCACCGGCCAGGCGCGAGGCGACGCGGCGGCCGGTCTTGCCGGTGCCGCCGAGGATCAAGGTTGTTGGCATGGCTTCAGCCAAGCGCGGGCCGCCAAGACGATCCATGGGAGATGGTCGTGGATTCCTTTGTGATCGTCTACGGTCAGGTCATGGACGTCCTGAGCGACCTGCTGCACCGGGCCCACGCCTCGGACGCGCTGGCGCGGCAGCTGATCCAGCGGCCGCCGTGGTCGATGACCTTCGCCGACGCCCCGCCGCTCACGCTGGTCGCGACGCTGGGAGGGCACGCGTTCGTCAGCCTCCGCGGCGCCGCGCCGGTCCGCCTCGCCGCCGGTGACATCGCCCTGGTCACGACGGCCGGCTACACGATCGCGGACGACCCGGCGACCGCGCCCCAGGTGGTGATCCGAGGTGCGAAGAAGTACCCCATCACCGCCGACGCGAGACCGCGGGCGCCCCGCACGTACGGTGACGGCGCACCCGGTGCGACGGCGATGCTGCGCGGCGCCTACGAACTCCACGGCGCCGCCGCCGAGCGGCTCCTCGACGCGCTCCCGCCGCTGGCGGTCGTGCGCGCCGGGCCTCGGACCCGAGCGGCTCTCGACCTCCTCGCCGGCGAGATCGCCCACGACGAACCGGGCCAGGACGCGGTGCTCCGCCGCGTGCTGGACCTGGTCCTCGTGCTGGCCCTGCGGGCGTGGTGCGCGGGGACGGACACGCCGCCGGCCTGGTACCGGGCGCTCGACGACGCCGGCATCGGGGAGGCGCTGCGGCTGCTGCACGCCGAACCCGCGCACCGGTGGACGGTCGCCTCGCTGGCCGCGCGGGCAGGGCTGTCACGAGCCGCGTTCGCCGCCCGCTTCGCGCGCCTCGTCGGCGAGCCACCGCTGACCTACCTGACCGGTTGGCGGATGACGCTCGCCGCGGATCTGTTGCGCGACACCGAAGACACCGTCGCCGCGGTCGCGAAGGCGATCGGCTACGAAGACCCGTTCGCGTTCAGCGTGGCCTTCAAACGCCACCGCGGCGCCAGCCCGTCGGACTGGCGCCGCGGCGGGGTGTGACGTCAGTCGGTGAGCGTGGCCGGGTCGCTGGTGCTCGGCCGGCCGTTCTCGAGGTGTCCCGCCAGGCGGCGCAGGAACTTCGGATCGCCGTCCGACGTCACCGACACGTCGTACCAGTTGCCGCTGCGGCGGGTGTCCACGTGCTCGACGACCCGCGCGCCCGGCCGGAGCCGGCGCGTCGTCGAACAGCGGCCGTAGGCGTCCGCCACCGTCAGCCGGATCGGCTGGGTGCCGCTGTTGGTCAGGACCAGCGCGAGGTCGCCGCCCTCCTGGCGGACGCTCACCTCGGGACCGGCGGCACCGCCCCGGAACTGCCGCACGAACCCGTTGGGCCCGTACGCGGTGTAGTCGTACGCCCCGGAAGCCGGCAGGGCGGCCGCCAGCGACTTGCCCGCGCCGGCCGTGTACGTGCGCGGCTCGCCCGACGGCGTCACGACGGAGAACGCCGCCCCCGCACGGCCGCGGTTGGCGAAGGTCACCGTCAGCGTGCCGTCGGCGAGCCGGGCGTCGGCCGACAGGTCGTACGGCAGCGCCCGCGCCGGCCGCAGCCCGCGTTCCTGCCTGGGCAGCACGTTCTTCGCCGGGACGGCGGGCACGTAGTCCGGGTGCCGTACGCGGTCCGGCGGCTCGTAGCCCGCGGTGTCCGGCAGCGCGGGCACCCGCGAGTCGGTGCGCGCGAAGTCGAAGGCCGAGGTCAGGTCGCCGCAGACCGAGCGGCGCCACGGCGTGATGTTCGGTTCGTGCACGCCGAAGCGGCGTTCGACGAACCGGATGATCGAGGTGTGGTCGAACGTCTCCGAGCAGACGTAACCGCCCTTGCTCCACGGCGACACCACGAGCATCGGGACGCGCTGGCCGAGCCCGTACGGCCCGGCCGGGTTCGCCGCCGACCCCGCGAAGATCTCGCCCGCCGTGTCCACAGTGGACTGACCAGCCGACGCGTACGGCGGGACGACGTGGTCGAAGAAACCGTCGTTCTCGTCGTAGGTGATGAACAGCGCGGTCTTGCTCCACACCTCCGGATTCGCCGTCAGCGCGTCGAGCACCTGCGCGATGTACCAGGCGCCGTAGTTCACCGGCCAGTTCGGGTGCTCGCAGAACGCCTCGGGCGCGGTGATCCACGAGACCTGCGGCAGCTTCCCGGCCTTGACGTCGGCGCGCAGCCGGTCGAAGTAACCTTCGCCGGCCTTCGCATTCGTGCCGGTGCGCGCCTTCTCGTACAGCGCATCGCCGGGCTTCGCGTTGCGGTAGGAGTCGAAGTACAGCAACGAGTTGTCGCCGTAGTTGCCGCGGTAGGCGTCGTCGATCCAGCCCCAGCCGCCGGCGGCGTCGAGGCCGTCGCCGATGTCCTGGTAGATCTTCCACGACACCCCGGCCTGCTCCAGCCGCTCGGGGTAGGTCGTCCAGGAGTAGCCCTTTTCGTCGTTGCCGAGGACCGGGCCGCCGCCCTGGCCGTCGTTGCCCGTGTAACCCGTCCACAGGTAGTAGCGGTTCGGGTCGGTCGAGCCCATGAACGAGCAGTGGTAGGCGTCGCAGATGGTGAACGCGTCCGCCAGCGCGTAGTGGAACGGGATGTCCTCGCGCGTCAGGTACGCCATCGTGGTCGAGCCCTTGGCGGGCACCCACTTGTCGTACTTGCCGCCGTTCCACGCCGCGTGCGTGTCGTTCCAGCCGTGCGGCAGGTCCTGGATGAACTGCAGGCCCAGGTTGTCCGCGTCGGGACGGAAGGGGTAGATGTCCCGCTTGCCGTCGGACTGCGCCCACACCGGCTTGCCGTTCGAGAGGGTCGCCGGCCGCGGGTCGCCGAAGCCGCGGACGCCGCGCAGCGTGCCGAAGTAGTGGTCGAACGACCGGTTCTCCTGCATGAGGACCACGATGTGCTCGATGTCCCGCAGCGTCCCGGTACGCCGGGCGGCGGGGATCTCGGCCGCGCGGGCGATGCTCGTGGAGAGCGCGGAAAGGGCGGCGGTGCCGCCGGCCAGCTGCAGGAAACGCCGTCGGTTGACGTCCGTCATGAGGACTCCGGGGGTGTCGGGGTGGAGAGCCGGGCCATTGTGCGTGGGCCTACGAGAACCTGCGCCGGGGCCGAGGCTAACTCCGGGCGAAACTCCGGTAAACGGCTTCGGCCGGACGAGCTCTTGACACAAATACGGAAGCACGTACTAATGTAGTGCTTCACTATGAACGACCTCTCGAACGACCCCGACGACTCCCTCTACTCCCCCGACGTCCGCAGCGCGCTCGCCGGATTCACCGACGGCGAGGACACCGGCGCGCTCGAAGCGGCCGCCGCCGTCCGCGCGGCCGCGCGCGGCCTGGACCAGCTGCGCGCGCACGGCACCGACAGCCGCGGCCTCAGCTCCGGCGCCCTCGACCTCCTGATCCGGCTCAGCGCGGCCGAAGCCCGCATCAAGGACCTCGCCGCGTCGGCCGGGGTCAGCTCGCGGAACGTGACGGGCCTGGTCGACACCCTGGAACGGGCCGGGCACGCGGCGCGGGTCCCCGACCCGCACGACCGCCGGTCGGTGCTGGTCCGCATCACCGACGACGGCCGCAGGTGGCTCGAGGAGTTCCGGCGGCCGTCCCAGCTGGCCATGGCGGCGCTGTTCCGGGGGTTCACCGACGCCGAGACGACCCGGCTGCGCCACCTCTGCCTGCGGCTGGTGGCGAACCAGCAGCAGCTCGCCCGGCACCTCGAGAACCGGTGACCGATCTCCGGGCGCGGGAGAGCGGTGCCCGCCCGACTGCCCGGGTTTTACGGAGACCACGGGCTGAGCTCGAACACGGGCGGGCACCGCCGCGAGGCGTTTACCCGGCTCGCCATCGCACAAACGCGGGCCCGCGCCCGGGCCGCCGCCGGCCTCAGCCCGCGCGCAACGCGTACCGGCGTTCGGCGTAGGCGAGGTCGTCCCGCCACAGGCGCGCCGCCGTGTGGCGCATCAGCGGGCGGATCGCCGGGGCCAGCTTCGCCGCCACCGCGAACCCCGGCCGTTCCGACGCCGCGATCGTCGCCTCGATGACCGCCGTCCGGGGGCGGCCGTCGGGGCCCGGGCCGAGCGGGGTCGCGTGCGTCTCGACCACGCTGCCCACCCCCTCGCCCTCGACGATCCGCATCACCACCGTGCGCGGTCCGGGGCAGGTGAACTCCGCCAGCACCGGGACGCCCCAGCGGCCCGCGAGCCGGAACGTCACCTCGACGAGAAACCGGTCCTCGGCGTCGGGCACGTCGATCCCCTGCGGCGCTTCGAGCACCCGCAGGCGGCTGAACGAATACGGGTGGAACCACGCGCCGTGCCACGGGTCGAGGCGGTTCGCCACCACGTCCTCGGGTTCGCACGTCCCGGTCAGCGTCGCGACGGCGTCGATGCGGGCCGGGTTCGCCGGACGGGCCGGCACCACCGGCGAGTCCGACGGCGGTTCCCCGCCCAAGCCGTCCAGGCGCGCCCAGACGAGCACGCCGTCGTCGTGCGCCGGGACCGGGGACCACGTCCCGCACCGGGAGCCGTCGATCCGCAGGCCGTGCCAGCGGCAGACCAGGCTGCCGGCGTCCACCCGCGCGTCGGCGAGCGGGGCGCCCAGGTGCGGGCACGCGCCGGGACCGATCCGGACGTCTCCCTCCGGCCCGCGCCACGCGACCAGCTCGCGGCCGCCGACGGTGACGCCGAAGGGGTGGCCGGCCCGCACCTCCCGGCTCGCCGCGACGACGAACCAGTTGCCCGACGGGCGGGCCGAGGCGCGCTTGCCCGCCGCTTCGATCACGGCGGGCGAGCAGTCGCGGTAGGTCGGTTCCTGCTTCGCCCAGCGGGGTTCGGCGAACGGCTGGACAGGCCATCGCCGCGGCCACCGCGCGGCGATCCGGCGGCTGACGTTCATCGGACCATCGTGGCCGATCCGCATCGGGCTCGCAACGTCACCGAATTCAGCTGCTCAGCGAGCGCATCGGCGTTTATCACGGTAGAACCGAGGTATCAGCCAGTTCATCCGACGCGCCCCTCGATGCTCGCCGAGCGTGCATCGAATATGCATCGCAAGACGGCCAGAGAGGAACCCGGATGACCGCGACCGCCACGGCCGCCGGACCGGTGGCGTGGCTCGACGCGCTGCGCCGGCGTTGCGCGACCGATGTCCACGCCTTCGTCAGCGAGCGGGTGCGCGAGCACTTCACCGGACGCGCGGCCGGAACCCCGGCGGCCGGCGCGCTGCCGGAGTTCGTCACCGGCGGCAAGTTCCTCCGGCCGATGTTCGCCTACACCGGCTGGCGCTGCGGCGGTCCCGAAGACCCCGCGGCCCTGCGCGCCGCGGCGAGCCTGGAACTGCTGCACTGCTTCGCGCTGGCCCAGGACGACGTCATGGACGGCTCGGCCCGGCGGCGCGGCCGCCCGTCGCTGCACGTCCGGTTCGCGCGCTGGCACGAAGAGCAGGGCCTGAGCGGCTCGGCGGCCCGGTTCGGCGAGTCGGCCGCGGTGCTCATGGGCGACCTGTTCCTCGTCTGGTCCGAGCAGCTGCTGCAGGAAAGCGGCCTCGACGCCCGCGTCCTCGCCCGCGGCCGGCCCACCTACGACCTGCTGCGCTCCGAGCTGGCGGTCGGCCAGCTCGGCGACCTGGTCAACGACGCCCGCACGCTGCCGTCCTGGGCCGACGTCCTCGACGTCATCCGCCGCAAGTCCGGCAACTACACCGTCCGCCGTCCCCTGGAGTTCGGCGCGGCGCTGGCCGGCTGCCCCGACGACGTCATCACCGCGCTCGGCACCTACGGCGGTCTTCTGGGCGAAGCGTTCCAGTTCCGCGACGACCTCCTAGGCGTCTTCGGCGACCCCGCGGTCACCGGCAAGCCCGCGGGAGACGACCTGCGCGAGCGCAAGGCCTCCAGCGTGGTCGTGCTCGCGCGGGACCTGGCCGACCGCCGTCAGCGCGCCGAGCTGACCGACCTGCTCGCCCGCGACGAGGTCGACGACGCCGCCGTCGCCCGCTGCCGGGAGCTCATCACCGCGACCGGCGCCCGCGACCAGCTGGAGAAGCTCGTCGACGAACGCGTCCGGCACGCCCTGGAGGCGATCGACCCCGTTGCCCTGCCGCGGCAGGCGGCCTCCGCGCTCACGGTCCTGGCGAACCGCTGCACCGAGCGTGTCCGATGAGGACGGTCACCGGGCGCACCGGCCACGTCGTGGTCGTCGGGGCCGGCCTGGCCGGGCTGTCCGCCGCGCTGCACCTGGCGGGCCGGGGCCGGCGGGTGACCGTCGTCGAACGGGATCCCGGCCCGGGCGGCCGCGCCGGCCGCATCGAAACGGGCGGCTACCACCTCGACACCGGGCCGACGGTGCTGACCATGCCCTCGATCCTCGCCGACACCTTCGCCGCCGCGGGCGCGGACCTGGCCGGCCACCTGCGGCTGACGCGGCTGGACCCGGCCTACACCGCGCGTTTCGCCGACGGGTCCATCCTGCCGGTGCACACCGACGCCGGCCGGATGACCGACGCGGTCCGCGAGTTCGCCGGCCCGGACGAAGCGGCCGGGTACCGCCGCCTGCGCACGTGGCTGACCCGGCTGTATGCCGCGGAGTTCGACCGGTTCGTCGCGAGCAACATCGACTCGCCGCTCGGGCTGGTTTCGGGCGACCTCGCCCGGCTCGTCGCGCTGGGCGGGTTCCGGCGGCTGGACCGCAAGATCGGCACCTTCCTCCGCGACGAGCGGCTCAAGCGCGTCTTCACCTTCCAGGCGCTCTACGCCGGCGAGTCGCCGATGCGGGCGCTCGCGCTGTACGCGGTCATCTCCTACATGGACACCGTCGGCGGCGTGTACTTCCCCGAAGGCGGGATGGCCGCGGTGCCCCGGGCGATGGCCCGGGTCGCGGAGGAGGCGGGCGCGGAGTTCCGGTTCGGCGAACCGGTCACGGCGCTCGAACGCCGGGGGGCCCGGGTCACGGCCGTCCGCACGGCCGGGGGCCGGATCCCGTGCGACGCCGTGGTGCTGACGACGGAACCGCACGAAAGCTACCGGCTGCTGGGCCGCGTGCCGCGCCGGCCGGTGCCGCTGCGCCCGGCGCCGTCCGCGCTGGTGCTGCACGCCGGCGGTCCCGGGGACTGGCCGGTCGGGCACCACACGATCTCCTTCGGCCACGGCTGGGCGTCGACCTTCCGCGAGCTCATCACCGACGGCAGCCGGATGAGCGACCCTTCGCTGCTGATCACCCGCCCGACGGCGACCGACCCCGGGCTGGCGCCGGCCGGGCGGCAGCTGTTCTCGATCCTCGCGCCGGTGCCGAACCTGCGGCGGGGACCGCGGGACTGGGACAGCGAAGCGGAGCCGTACGCCAAGGAGATCCTCGACCACGTCCGCGCCGGCCTGCTGCCCGGCTTCGAGCCGGAGGCGTGGCACGTCATCGGCCCGGCCGACTGGGCCCGGCGCGGGATGGTCGCGGGAACGCCGTTCAGCTACGCGCACTCGTTCGTCCAAACGGGACCGTTCCGGCCGCGGAACCTCCCGCCGGGCACGGAAAACGTCGTGCTGGCGGGCGGCGGGACCGTGCCGGGCGTCGGCGTCCCGACCGTACTGCTGTCCGGCAGGCTGGCCGCCGACCGGATCACCGGGGAGGGAGGCCGATGACCCGCCGCGAACTCGACGCCGCCGGCATCACCGGGTCCGGGCTGCGCGAGGCCTACCGGCACTGCCGGGAGCTCAACGCCCGGCACGGCCGCACCTACTTCCTCGCCACCCGCATGCTCGCGCCCGCGCAGCGGCCCGCGGTCCACGCGCTCTACGGGTTCGCCCGGCAGCTCGACGACCTGGTCGACGAACCGGAACCCGGCGCCACGCCGGACTCGATCGCCGCCACCCTGCTCGAGGTCGAAGAGGGGTTCCTGAAGGAGCTCGCCGCCGGGACGAGCGACGACCCGTTGCGCACCGCCGTCATCGACACCGCGACCCGGTACGCCATCCCGGAACCGTACTTCCGCGCGTTCTTCGCCTCGATGCGGATGGACCTGACCGTGACCGGCTACCCGACGCGCGCCGCGCTCGACGAGTACGTCCACGGCTCGGCGGAGGTCATCGGGCTGCAGGTGCTGCCGATCCTCGGCACCGTGGTCTCCCGGGAGGAGGCCGCGCCGCGGGCCGCCGCGCTCGGCAAGGCGTTCCAGCTGACCAACTTCCTGCGCGACGTCGCCGAGGACCTCGAGCGCGGCCGGGTCTACCTGCCGGCCGACGAGCTGGCCGCGGCGGGCGTCGACCGCGACCGGCTCGGCTGGTGCGCCCGGACGCGCCGGCTCGACCCGGCGGTGCGGCGGGCGCTGATCGACCAGGTCGCGGCCACCCGGCGCGTCTACGCCGAGGCCCGGCCGGGCATCGCCATGCTGCACCCGGCGTCCCGGCCGTGCGTGCGGACCGCGTACGTCCTTTACGGAGGGATCCTCGACCGCATCGAAGACCTGGGCTACAACGTGTTCGCCGGACGCGCCCGCGTGCCCCGGCACCGGCGGCTGGCCGCGGCCTGCGACGCGCTCGTGCGCGCGCAGTGGGCCCGGCGCCGTCATCCGGCGGTGGCGTGAGGTGGGCCGGTGGGAATACCTGGCCGTCCTCGGCGCGTGTGTGCTGGTGACCCTGCCGCTGGAGCTGGCGGGCGCCCGCGCGTGGCGCCGTCCGGCGCGGCTGGCGCGCGCGGTGCTGCCGGTCGCGGGGGTGTTCCTGGTCTGGGACGCGCTGGCCATCGCGGCCGGTGCCTGGGACTTCGACCCGGCGTTCGTCACCGGGCTGCGCGTCCCGTTCGGGATTCCGCTGGAAGAGGTGCTGTTCTTCGTGGTGATCCCGGTCTGCGGCGTCCTGACCTACGAAGCGGTCGAGCTGACCGGGAACCTGCTGCGCCGGCTCGTCCGGCCGCTGCTCGACCGGCGGCGGGTGCGGCGCTGATGCCATGGGGTTACACGGTTCCCGCCGTCGCCGCCGTGCTCGCGGTGGTCGCGGCGGAGGTCTTCCTCCTGCGCACCGGGCTGTTCCGGCGGATGACGTACTGGGTCACCATGGTGATCGTGATCGCCTTCCAGATCCCGGTGGACGGGTGGCTGACCAAGCTGTCGGCGCCGATCGTCCGCTACTCCCCCGCGGGCATCACCGGCTGGCGGTTCCCGTGGGACATCCCGGTGGAGGACTTCCTGTTCGGCTACGCCCTCGTCACCGCGGTCCTGCTCCTGTGGGAGCGCGGGAAGTCGCGAAAGGACAGTGCATGAAAGGCAACGGCCTGCCCCGCGCCGAAGTGCCGGCGGCGTTCGACGCGGGCGCGGCGGCCTACGACCGGCTCGTCGGGCTGAACCCGGGCTACCACCGCGACCTGCGGCTCTCGGCGCGACGGCTCATCCGGCCGGGACATCAGGGACTGCGGATCCTCGACGCGGGCTGCGGTACGGGCGCGTCGACCGCCGCGCTGCTGGCGGTCGCCCCGGACGCGCGCGTCACCGCGATCGACGCGTCGGGCGCGATGCTCGCCCGCGCCCGCGCCAAACCGTGGCCGTCCACAGTGGAGTTCCGGCACACGCCGGTGGAGGAGCTGGCCGGGGTGGCGGGCCCGTTCGACGCGATCCTCGCCGCGTACCTGCTGCGCAACGTCGACGACCCCGACGCCACCCTGCGGGCGCTGCGCGGGTTGCTGCGCCCCGGCGGGCAGCTGGCGCTGCACGAGTACTCCGTGCGCGACTCCCGCCGCGCGCGCTGGGTGTGGAACGCGGTGTGCGGCGCGATCGTCATCCCGCTCGGCCAGCTCACCACCGGCGACGCCACGCTCTACCGGCACCTGCGCCGCAGCGTCGTGGCCTTCGACGGCGTCACCCAGTTGTGCGCGCGCCTGTCGCGGGCGGGTTTCACCGACGTCCGCACCGGCACGATGCCGGGCTGGTCGCGCGGGATCGTCCACACGGTACTGGGCACGGCACCGTGATCGCGGGCCGCGACCGCCGGGCGGAGACCCACCCCGCACCCGGCGGGCTGCCCGACGCCGGGCGGCTCGGCCGCCGTCCGCGCGCGGCCGTCGTCGGCGGCGGTATCGCCGGGCTCACCGCGGCGACCGGGCTCGCCGAGCGCGGGGTCGAGGTGACGGTGTTCGAGCGGGAAGGCCACCTGGGCGGGCGCGCCGGCGGCTGGCCCGAGCGGCTGCCGGACGGCACGGAAGTCACCATGAGCCGCGGGTTCCACGCGTTCTTCCGCCAGTACTACAACTTGCGGGCGCTGCTCATGCGCACCGACCCGGGCCTGGCGCGGCTGGTCGCGGTGCCCGACTACCCGCTGGTCGACCCGCACGGGCGCACCGACACGTTCGCCGGCCTGCCGCTGAAGCCGCCGTTGAACGCGCTGGCGTTCGCCTTGCGCAGCCCGACGTTCCGGGCGCGCGACCTGCTGCGCTTGGACGGACGGCGCGCGCTGCCGCTGGCGACGGTCCGCGTCCCCCGCGTGTACGAGCAGCTCGACCACCTCGACGCGGCGTCGTTCCTCAGCGCGATCAACTTCCCCGAGGCGGCACGGCACCTGGCGTTCGAGGTGTTCTCGCGCAGCTTCTTCGCCGACCCGGCCGAGCTGTCCGCGGCCGAGCTGGCGACGATGTTCCACCTGTACTTCCTGGGGTCGGCCGAGGGGCTGCTCTTCGACGTGCCGGCCGAGCCGTTCCCGCAGGCGTTGTGGAACCCCCTCGGCGACTACCTTTCCGGCCGGGGAGCCGACATCCGCCTCGGCACGGCCGTGCACGGCGTGGCGCGGGAAGACGACGGGTTCCTCGTCGACGGCGCGCGGTTCGACGCCGTGGTGCTCGCCTGCGACGTGGCGGGGCTGCGCCGGATCGTGGCGGCTTCGCCGGAGGTGGGCACGGCGTCGTGGCGGGCGGCGGTCGCGGGCCTGCGCACGGCACCGCCGTTCGTGGTCCGCCGGCTGTGGCTCGACCGGCCGGTGCGCGCCGACCGGCCGGCGTTCCTGGGCACGGGCGGGCTCCCGCCGCTGGACAACATCAGCGTCCTGAACCGCTACGAGGGCGAAGCCCGCCGCTGGGCGGCGCGCACGGGTGGTTCGGTGGTGGAGACGCACGCGTACGCGTCACCGGACGGCGCGGGCCTGGACGGGCGCCTGCACGAGCTGTACCCCGAGACGGCCGCGGCGCGGGTGCTGGGCGAGATCACGGTGACGCGGCAGGACTGCCCGCTGTTCCCGGTGGGCGGGTTCGCGTCGCGGCCGGGCGTGGTGACCCCGGAGCCGGGCCTGGTCCTGGCGGGCGACGCGATCCGGGTGGACCTGCCGGTGGCGCTGATGGAGAGAGCGGCGACCACGGGCTGGGCGGCGGCGAACGAGCTGCTGACCGGCTGGGGCGTGGCGGGACACCCGCTGCGCTCGGTCCCCAACCGCGGGCGGCTCCGCTTGCTGGACCGCTTGGCGTGAGCCGTCGCGGTCGCCTGCCACACCGTCGGGCAGGGCGTCCCGTCTGGCCGAGGATCGCCGGCGGGACGCGGCCGAACGACGCCAGGTTCTTGACCGGCCGCTCAGCGCAGCACCGCCGCCAGCACGTCGGACCCCAGCGCCGTCAGGTCGGGCACGTTGACGGTGTACCGGACGTACCGGCCCTGCCGCCGGGCCGTGAGCAGGCCCGCGCGCCGCAGGACGGCCAGGTGGCGGGACACCTCCGGGGCCGACAGCGCCCACGCGTGGGCCAGCTCGCCGGTCGTGTGCGGGCCGCGGGCCAGCGTGCGCAGCAACCTCAGCCGGACCGGGTGCGCCAGCGCCTCCAGGCGGCGCGTGACCGTCTCCAGCGGAACCGGCTCCGCCCTCGCCACGGGGTACTGGACCACCGGCTGCCACCCCGGCGCGTGGACCGCCACCAGGTGCGGGTGGCCGAAGACGCTGGGCAGGAACGTGACGCCGGTGTCGCGGGCGGTGGTCGCGGTGTCCTGGAGCTTGTCCACGACGATGCGGGTGCCGTCCGGCGACAGCGCCACGGCGCCGGAGACCGACGCGAGCGCCGCCCCGATCCCTTGGCGGTTCAGCAGGTCGTTCTTCCGGCGCAGGTCGGCGGCGAGCTGCCCGGCGACGTCCGTCCAGGCCGCGTCGAAGAAGGCTTCGGCGCACTGTTCGAGGGTGTCCCGCACCCGCGCCCGCACGGCCGCCGGGTCCGCCAGCAGCCGTTCCGCGAACGCCTCCTGCAGCGCGCCGCGGGCCTGGGCGAGGTCCAGGGCGCGCTCGCGCGCCGCCGTGTCGGCGAGCGGTGACGGCGCTCCGAAGTGGACGCGGCTGCTGCCGCACGTGGTGACGAGCGCCGCGGTCACGTAGGTTTCGTCGTCGATCCGGTCCACATCGTCCAGTTCCGCCGCCAGCGTCGGCCGGGGACGGGCGGGAACGAGGAAGTCGGCTCGCGAAGAACGCCAGAGGAACTCCGCCTCCCGGAGCCGCTCGGCCAGCTCGGGCCGCAGCCCGGCCCAGACCTCCCCCGCCCGGCCGGCGAGCCGCGGGTGGTGCCCGGGTTCGGCCAGGACGTGCAGCATCGCCGTCAGCTCGGCCAGCGGGGAGGCCGCGAACCGCAGCCCTCCGGGCGGCAGGCCGCCGATGTCGATCCGCAGCGTCATCCCCGCATTCTCGCCGGTCGGCCCGCCGGTGGCCGCGCCGGTTGACGAACACCGTCAACCGGCGTGGCCGGACCGGCGGGCGAACGCACCGTGGACGCCATGACGACCAAGATCCGGCCGCGGGCCCTCCTGCGGGCTTCCGGCGGCCCCCGCTACGCCCTCGCGCTGCTCGTGGACGCGCTCGGCACCGGTTTGCTGCGGCCCTTCCTGCTGCTCTACGGGGTGCTGGTGCTGGGGCTGTCCGCGGCGGAAACCGGCATCGCCATGACGGCCGGGGTGGTCGTGGGCCTGGGGTGCCTGCCCGCGGTGGGCCACTGGCTGGACCGGGGCGCGCGCAGCACGGCCGTGGCCGCGTCGATGCTGGTGCGGGTGCTGGGTGTCGCGCTGCTGCTCGCCGCGCCCGCGGGCCACGTCTGGCTGTTCGCGACGGCGGCGCTCTTCCTCGGCATCGGCAACCAGGCGTGGCCGGCCGCCCACGCGGCCCTCGTGGCCACGGTCGCCGAGGGACGGGAACGCGACGCCGCGCTCGCGGCCGGCCGCGCCCTGCGCAACGCCGGCCTGGGTGCGGGCGGGCTCCTCGCCACCGCGTGCCTGGCGGGCGGCGCCACGGCGTTGCAGGCGCTGGCCGC
The DNA here is from genome assembly GCF_053605345.1 of Amycolatopsis sp. NPDC003865. NCBI lineage: Bacteria > Bacillati > Actinomycetota > Actinomycetes > Pseudonocardiales > Pseudonocardiaceae > Amycolatopsis > Amycolatopsis sp. NPDC003865. The sequence goes on from NZ_JBSGJA010000008.1 coordinate 27,799, forward strand.
CGTCACCGGGCTCGCCTACTTCGCCGCGGCCGTACTGGCGTGGTCGGTCCGCCTCCGCGCGGAGCCGGCCCCCACCCCGGCCGCGGCCGCCGGGCCCGCACCCCGGATGGGCGCGCTGCCGGCCGCCAACGTGGTCTACGTCTTCTGCCTCAACGTCCCCGAAGTCGCGCTCCCGCTGGTGCTGGTGACCCAGCTGCACGCCTCCCCGGTGTGGGCGGCGGTGATCTTCGTGGCGAACACGGTGCTGGTGGTCACCCTGCAGGTGCCGGTCACCGTCCTGCTGTCGCGGTTCACCCGGCGGACCGCGCTGGCTCTCGGCGGCGTGGTGCTCGCCCCGTCCTACCTCGGTTTCCTCGTGGCCACCTCGGGGAGCGCCGCGGCCGTCGCCGCGGTGTCGGTGGTCTGCACGGTCGGCGAGATCGTCTACGCCGGCAGCGCGACCGCGCTCGTCGCCGCCCTCGCCCCTCCCCACGTCCTGGGCCGCGCCCTCGCCCGCTTCCAGCTCTCGACGGGTTTCGGCCTCGCCGTCTCCCCGGCGGTCATCACCGCTCTCGCCGCCCGCGGCCCGGTGGTCCTCTGGGGCGGTCTCGCCGCCGCGACGCTCGTCTCCGCCTCCGCCGTCGCCGGCGAAAGCCGCCACGCGGGGGCTTTCCTTCGCAAGACTAAGCATTAGTCTTGCGCCATGAACAAGCGCACGGTCTTGGACGCCACCCGCGAGCTCCTCCGCGAACTCGGCCTCACCACGGTTTTCGGCAACCCCGGCACCACCGAGGTTCCGTTCCTCACCGACTGGCCGGACGACTTCACCTACGTCCTCGGTCTCCAGGAGTCCTCTGTCGTGGCGATGGCCGACGGCTTCGCCCAGGCCTCGCGCCGGCCCGTGCTGGTCAACCTGCACTCCGCCGGCGGCGTCGGGCACGGGCTCGGCAGCCTCTACACCGCCTACCACAACCGGACGCCGCTGATCGTCGTCGCCGGGCAGCAGACGCGGAACCTCCTGCCGCACGACCCCTTCCTCGGCGCCGTCGACGCGCCCCAATTCCCCAAGCCCTACGTCAAGTGGGCCGTCGAACCCGCCACCTCCGAAGACGTCCCGGCCGCATTAGCCCGCGCTTACCACGTCGCGACGCAGGCGCCCTCCGGTCCCGTCTTCGTCTCCGTGCCCGCCGACGACTGGAGCGCCACCACCGAACGGCCGATCATCAGCCGTCCGCGCATCCGCGGGTTCGCACCCGACCCCGAAGCCATCGACGAACTCGCCGCCGCGCTCGACGCCAGCGAACGGCCGGCCATCGTCGTCGGCGGCGCCGTCGACCAGGACGCCGCCGTCGTCGAGACCGTCGCGCTCGCCGAACGGCTCAACGCCGCCGTGTACGTAGCGCCGATGTCGTTCCGGTGCTCGTTCCCCGAAAACCACCCGCTGTTCCAGGGCTTCCTCGAGCCGGAACGCGGTGTCGTCTCGGATCGGCTTGCGGGGCACGACCTCGTCGTCGTGCTCGGGGCACCCGCCTTCACCTACCACGTCGACCGCGGCCGCGGCGAAGCTCCGATGCCGCCGCTGTTCATCGTCAGCGACGACGAGCAGATCCTCGCGCGCGCCTACGACGGCACCGGAATCCGCGCGACGCCGAAGCTCGGCATCCGCGCCCTGCTGAACGCGGTCGGCCGGAGCGAGCGGCCCGCTCCGGCGCCGCACAAGCGGCCAGCGAAGCCGAGCGGGGAAACGCTTACCGGCGCCTACGTCTACTCGACGCTCGCGAAGCTGTTGCCGGACAACGCGATCGTCGTGGAGGAGGCGCCCAGCCACCGCGGCGTCCTGCACGACCACCTGCCGATCACGGCGACGGACACGGGTTTCCTGACGATGGCCAGCGGGACGCTGGGCTACGGCGTCCCGGGTACGGTGGGCGCGGCGCTCGCCTGCCCGGACCGCCCGGTCGTCGGGGTCATCGGCGACGGTTCCAGCATGTACGGCATCCAGGCCCTCTGGACGGCCGCGCGCCACGACGTCCCGCTGACGATCCTGATCCTCGACAACACCGAGTACGCGGCGGTCCGCATCTTCGGCGACTCGATCGGCGGCGGCAAGCTCCCGGGCACCGAGCTGGGCGGCATCGACTTCGCGGTGCTGGCCTCGAGCCTGGGCTGCCAGGGCGTGACGATCACCGAGCCGTCCGGTCTGGTCCCGGGCCTGACCGCGGCCTTCGCCGACAAGCGCCCGACGCTGGTGCACATCCGTGTCACGTCGTCGGAGAAGTCGCCGTACTAGCACGGCGAGGGGCGGTCAGGCACCGGCCAGGAGTTCCAGCAGCCGCGCGACCTCGTCGCGCATCCGGTCGCGTCCTGGGGAGAGGTACCGGCGGGGGTCGGTCAGGCTTTCGCGTTCGGCGAGCGTCGCGCGGACCGCGCCGGTCAGGACCTGGTTGAGCCGGGTGCCGACGTTGACCTTGCGGATGCCGTGCCCGACCGCCCGCCGGACGCCGTCGTCGGGGACGCCGGACGAGCCGTGCAGGACCAGGGGCACGGGCACCGCGGCGGCGAGCCGGCCGATCAGCTCGTCGTCCAGCACCGCGTCGCGCCCGGCCATCGCGTGCGACGACCCCACCGCCACCGCGAGGGAGTCGACGCCGGTGGCGGCGACGAACGCGGCCGCTTCGGCCGGGTCGGTCCGGACGCCCGGGGCGTGCGCGCCGTCCTTGCCGCCGATCTCGCCGACTTCGGCCTCCACCCAGCACCCCGCCGCGTGGCACCGCTCGGTCACCGCCCGGGTCCGCGTCACGTTCTCCGCGTACGCCGAACTCGCGGCGTCGAACATGATCGACCGGATGCCCAGCGCGAGACCTTGGCGGACCAGGGTTTCGTCGTCGATGTGGTCGAGGTGCACCAGCACCGGCACCGAGGCGGCGCCGGCCATGCTCAGGCACGCGGTCCCGAACGGGTCGAGCGAGCCGTGGTAGCGGACGGCGTTCTGGGAGATCTGCAGGATGACCGGGAGACCGGCCTGCTCGGCGCCCGCCACGATGGCCTCCGCGTGCTCCAGGAGGATCGCGTTGAACGCCCCGGCCGCCCCGCGCAGGCCGGTGAAAATGGTCCGGGCGTCGGTGTTCACGCGGTCTCCTTCACAGCGAGTGCCTCGAGCCAGCCGGCTCGGGCTTCGAGATCGACTTCGCCCGCGACGGGGCGCAGAACGGCGGCGGCCGACGTCGCGACGACGTCGGCCAGCGCGGCCGGCCAGTCCACTGTGGACACGTCGCCGGCGGCGGCCAGGTGGCGGGCCAGCGCGGCGGCGGCCGCGTCGCCGGCGCCGGTCGGGTTGCCGACGACCCGTTCGGCCGGCCGGACCCGGAACTCCCGGTCGGCGGTCACCGCGACCACGCCCTCTTCGCCGAGCGTGGCGACCACGGCGGCGGCGCCGTCGCGGACCAGCTGCCGGCCGGCCGCGACGGCGTCGAGGTGCGTCCCGGACAGGTCGGACAGTTCGGCCAGTTCGTCGTGGTTCGGGACGAGCACACTCCCCGTCCTCGCCGCGGCACGCAGGGCGGCGCCGGAGACGTCGGCGATCACCGGGACGCCGGCTTCGGCGCCGAGCCCCGCCAGCCGGGCGGGCACCTCGTCGCCGAGGCCGGGCGGCACGCTCCCGGAGATGACCACTGCGCCGGCCCCCGCTGCCAGCTCGGCGCGAAAGGCCGCGACCACGTCGTCCCGGGTCCCGGCCGCCACGGCGTTGCCGCGTTCCTGCAAGCTCGTCGTGACGCCGTCGTCCTCGACCACCGCCACCGTCCGGCGCACCGCGTCGAGGGCGGGGAGCAGCCGGTGGGGCAACCCGAGCCGGTCGAGACCGGCCCGGAACTCGTCGGGCTCCTCTCGCCCGCACAACGCCAGGACGACGCTGTCGCCGCCCAGCTGCCGGGCCACCGCGGCGACGTTCACGCCCTTGCCACCGGCCCGGCTGCGCACGCTCGCCACGCGGACGGTCTCGCCGACCGCCAGCCCGGCCACCCGGTAGGTGACGTCGATGGCGGGGTTGAGGGTGACGGTCAGGATCCGGCTCACGACGCGGCTTCCCGCCGATCGGCCGGCGCGGGGGCGGCGGCCGGCTCTTCGCCGCTCTTCTCCGTGCTGTAGACCATGAGCGACGAACCGACGAGGGCGAGCACGATGCCGGCGAGCTGGAACCCGGTCGGCAGGGTCTGGAAGACGATCAGCGAGAGCACGATGGTCAGCACCGGCGCCAGCGCGTTGGTGATCGGGGCGACGATCGTGGCCTTGCCCCGGCTCATGGCCATCACGAGGAACAGCGCGCCCACCGCGTTGAGCAGCTGCGTGATCGCGGTCAACGCGGGTGCCTGCCACGGGAACGACAGCGGGAGCCCGCCCATCATGATCAGGGCGACGGGGATCAGCAGCAGCCCGCTGACCGTCATCCAGCCGAACGTCGTCGCGTCGTTGACCCCGACGACGGCGGCCTTGCGCATGAAGTACGCCTGCACGCCCCAGGCGATGCAGACTCCGATCGCCAGCCACAGATAGGTTCCGCTCGTCTCCTGCGAGTCGCCCGAGGACACCGAGAACAGGACGATGGCGACCAGCGCGAGGACGACGCCGATCCAGCTGAGCGCGGTGAGCCGCTCCCGCAGCGCGGCGAACGCCATCAGCACGGTGATCGCCGGCGACAGCGCGACGATCGGGAAGATGATGTAGGCCGGCCCGATCGTGAGCGCCTTGAACAGCACCAGCTGCCCGCCCGCGCCGGTCAGCCCGATCAGCAGCCCGTAGACCGCGGCGATCGGGCGGCGGTCGATCTTCTGCCCGCGCAGCGAGAAGTACGCGGGGATGAGCATGGTGATCGACCAGATGACGTAGACCATCGGGTCGGGGTAGCCGTAGCGGGAAGTGGGCAGGCTGGAGAACGCGCCCCAGACGCCCCAGAACAGGACCAGCAGGCCGGCGTAGGGAATCCAGGCGGCGCGGCGCTTCGATGCGGTCATGACAACCCCTCCAAGGTGGGGACGGCGGAAATCCGGTCGAGCGGGATCGGGTGGCCCGCGAGCCGGGCGGCGTAGACCGCCGCGCCGACGTGCGGTGGCAGCAGGGGCTCGCGCAGCTCGTAGCCGTGGCTGCCGTGTTCGAGCGCTTCGCGGAAGGAGGCCAGCAGGTGGGCCGAGCCGAACATGCCGCCCGAATAGGACACCGGCACGGTCTGCTCCGGTTCGAACCCCAGCGCGGCGGCCCCGGCTTCGACGTGCAGGGCCAGCTCCCGCCCGGCGCGGCCGAGGATGACGGCCGCGGTGGGGTCGCCCGCCTCCGCGGCGCGGGTGACGGCCTTGCTGAGGTCCGCGATCTTCCCGCGGTCGCCGTGCCACTGGTTCATGACGATGTCGATGGCGTCGAGGTCGGTGCGCACCCCGAGCGCCCGGCGCATCTCCTCGGCCAGCCCGGTCGCCGGCTGGCGCCCGTCGCTCATCCGGGAGAACGCGCCGAGCCCCTGGACCGCCACCCAGTAGCCGGAACCTTCGTCGCCGAACAGCTCGCTCCAGCCGCCGGCGCGCCACTGGCGGCCGCGGTGTTCCCCGTAGGCGATGGACCCGGTGCCCGCGACGACGTTGATCCCGTCCGCGCCGCCCAGCGAAGCCGCCCAGCCGCAGATCATGTCGTTGCCGCACGCGTACCCGACCCCGCCCAGGATCCGGCCGGGGAGCGCGTCGAGCACCGGCACGTCGGCGGAAATCTCGCCGTAGCAGGGAATGCCGAAGAAGGCGTGGGAAAGATCGGTGACGTCGATGCCCGCGGTGGCGCAGACCTCGCCGATTCCCCGGCGCAGCAACGGTTCGACGATGCCGATGCCCTGCTGCAGGTAGTAGAGGCCGGCCGTGCGGGCTTCCGCGACGACGTGCCCGTGCGCGTCGACCAGGCAGAAGGCGGTTTTCGTCCCGCCGCCGTCCACACCGAGGTACATGGCTCAGCCCTCCGGGGTCGGGAACTCGTGGATGACGACCCCGCGGACCACGCGGTTGACTTCACCGCCGGGGAACGGGTTGTCGGGGGTCAGGCCGTGGGCGAGCGAACACGCCAGGGCGATCGACTGCGCCGGGATCGCCGCCACGATGGCCCGCGCGGAGTCGGGCAGGTGCGTGGTCCCGGGGATCGGCCAGTCGCCGTCGTCGCCGCCGATGACCAGAACCCGCTCGGGGCCCAGGGACTCGACCAGTTCGCGCGCGATGTCGTCGTCGTAGCGGCGGGTGTGGGGATCGCCGGAGGGGAAGACGACCGCGACCGTCCGGTCGTCGAGGACCGACTTGGGGCCGTGCCGGAAGCCCAGCGGGGTGTCGGCGACCGCGACGACCGCGCCTGCGGTGAGTTCCAGGCACTTCAGCGCGGCCTCGCGGGCCAGGCCCTTGAACGCGCCGGAGCCGAGGTAGACCAGCCGGGCCGGATCGGCGGCGGCCACCGCTTTCGCCCGGGTCGCCGCGGTGCGCAGGACGTCTTCCGCCGCCCGGGCCGCGGCTTCGACGTCCACCTCGAGGCCCAGGGCGAGCAGGGCGGCCAAGGTCATCCCGGTGAACGACGACGTCATGGCGAAGCCGTGGTCGTTCAGCCGCTCGGGCAGCGTCAGCACGACGGCGTTCTTGGCGTCGGCCCAGTGGCGGGCGAGCGCGCCGGCGGCGTTGCAGGTGATGACGATGTGGTGCAGCGCGGGGGTGAGCCGCTGCAGCAGCTCGGCCGCGGCGGCGGATTCGGGGCTGTCGCCGCTGCGGGCGAACGACACCAGCAGCACCGGCCGGTCGTCGGCGACCGACCGCGGGGCGGCGACGATGTCGGTCGTCGCGATCGGTTCGACCGGCCGGCGAAGGTGGCGGGCGAGGTCGGGCGCCACGACTTCCCCGATGTAGGCCGAGGTCCCCGCGCCGGTCAGGACGATCCGGGTCCGCGGGTCGGCGAGCGCGTCGCCGAGCAGGCGGTCGATGCCGGCCCGCGCGGCCGCGACGGTCCGCGCCACCTCGGGCCACGTGCCGGGCTGCTGCCGGATCTCGCCGGCGGTGCGGCTTTCGCCCGGCTGCTTCTGGTGCACTGACACCCACCTCACCTTTCGGTCGTGGCCGGTTCGGCCATGCGGTCCGCTCTTGGTACGTCGCGCCGGTCCGGGGAGCAAGAGTTGCCGCGCAAACGAGCATCGCGGATGTTCGTTTGGCGTGTTACCGCTGGTGAGTTGTCGGATGGATGCACGAAAATGTTCGAATCAGTCGTATAGTGTGCAAGTATGAGCCTTGCCGATGTCGCCGAACCGACGGCGGAGGAGCGGCCGCGACGGCGCGCGCCCCGGTCCGAACGGATGGCGGAGATGGTGCGCGAACTGGGCGAAACGGGCCGCCTGCGCGTCGGTGAGCTCGCGCGCCGGTTCGGCGTCTCCGAAGCCACGCTGCGCCGGGACCTGACCGCGCTGGAGGAGCAGCGGCTGCTGACCCGGACCCACGGCGGCGCCCTGGCCCAGGGGGTGGCCGGCGAGCTGCCGGTCCGGTACCGGGAAGGCCGGTCGAGGGACGCGAAACGGGCGATCGCCCGGCAGGCGGTGCGCCGGCTGCCGGTGGGCCCGCACGTGATCGCGCTGACCGGCGGCACGACCACGGGCGAACTGGCGAAGGAGCTGCCCGACCGCGCGGACCTCACGGTGGTGACCAACGCGCTGAACACGGCCATGGAGATCGTGCTGCGGCCCCGGGTGAAGCTCGTGGTCGTCGGCGGCGTTTCGCGTCCGCGGTCCTACGAGCTGGTCGGCCCGTGGGCGGAGCAGGTCCTGGCGTCGATCAACATCGGCACGGCCTTCATCGGCGTCGACGGCATCGACGCGGCGGGCGGCATCACCACCCACGACGAGAACGAAGCCAGGACGAACCGCGCGATGCTCGGCCGCGCGCAGCGGGTGGTCGTCATCGCCGACGGCAGCAAGCTCGGCCGGCGCACGCTGGCGCGGATCGGGGACATCACCGAGGTCGACGAGCTGATCACGGATCCCTCGGCCGATTCCGGCAGCGTGGCGGCGATCCGCGCCGCGGGTGTGCGGGTGACGGTCGTCGACCTGCCCGCGCGGCCCGGGACCGGCCGGTCGATCGCCTGAGCGTCCGACCCGGACGATCGACGCCGGTTCTCATCGCGCTGCGACGGCGACTGCTCGACGATCTCGGCGGACTTGGAGCGCGCTCCAGGGCAAGCCGGAGGGCGGCCCCGCCGCCGGGCTCCGGGTCGCGAACGACGACCGGGCCGGCCCGGGCGGCGACCTCTCGAAGGAGGAGGAAGCCGGCCGGGCCGGCCCGGTCGAGGAGCGTTCTCCGTCGCGTCAGCTGGTCGACTGCGGGGCGATCATCGACGCGGCGTCCACGGAGGACGTGATCGCGCCCATCTGGAGCATCAGGTCGGGGACCCGCTGGAGGCGCCGGGGATCCAGCTTGACGCCGAAGCTGGGCAGGGTGAGCAGCTTGGCGGTGTCCTCGTCGATCTTGGCGTACTTGACCAGCAGGGGCTCGATCTTGGACCGGTCCTTGTTCGTCTCGCTGGTGGCCCGCTGCAATGCGCGCTGGAACGCGGCCAGGGTCTTCGGGTTCGCCTGCACCCACTTCCGGTTCGCGCCGTAGCCCGACAGCGGGAAGTCCTGGGTGGCGCCGGTGTTGACGTCGATCAGCGGGATCGCGCCGGCGGCCTTGGCGGCCTGCGAAATGAACGGCTCGGGCAGCAAAGCCGCGTCGACCTGGCCCTGCTGCAGTGCCGCCGCGACGTTCGGAAACGGGATCTGGGACCAGTTCACCTTGGTCGGGTCGAGGCCGTGGTCCTTCATGATGGACTTGACGAGCAGGTCGCTGGCCGTGTTCTTGGCGGTCATCGCGATCCGCCGGTTGGCAAGGTCGTTGACCGTCTTGACCGGCGAATTCGGCACCGTGACGATCGCGATCGACTTCGGGCTGATCGAAGTCGCGTCCGCGACGAGCTGCAGGTCCGCCGAGCCGGTGTTTTTCGCGACGAAGAACGGCATGTAGCTCGAGATCGCGATGTCGGTTTCCCCGGAAATCGCCTTCGTCATCGCCGCCTGGCCGCTCGCGGCCACGATGGCCTCGACCTCGAGGCCCTCGTCCTTGAAGTACCCGCTGTCCTGGGCGAGCCACAGCGGGACGGTGTCGACGGTGGGCAGGACCGCGACCTTGATCTTCGTCTTCTCCAGGCCACCCCCGCTCGGCGGGGCGCTCGAGTTGTCGTCCGAGCCGAGCGCGCTGCAGCCGGTCAAGGCCGTGGCGGCGGCGACGGTGAGGGCGAGCCCGAGCACGGCGCGACGGGTACGACCCCGGCCCCTGCTCACGGCGAATGGAAGCAAGGTCTGCTCCTAGAAAAAATAACGGTTCGCGAACCGAATCCAGTGGGAGTGAGTGACTCATTCCCCAGAGTCACGCGGGACACTGTAGAGAAAATGACTGGTAGCTCACAATGGGGTAGATCAAGACCCGTGCGAGTGATGCGCATCACTCTTTTGGCCTCTGGCCTACATTCACTGCTCCACTCGCCGTAAACGATCACTCAACGTAAAGTCGACTTTGCCGATGCACGACGAAAAGCGCTCGGCCTGTCCGAATTCGCCAATTCGCACGAGTCATCGAAATTGTCGAATGTTCGCGTCTCGCGACAACGCTTGGCTACTTCGGAGGCTGGAAACCGCCGATCTCCGGTTCGAGCAGTTCGGCCAGCCGCAGCGGGGTCCGGTCCTCGAACATCGGACCGATGAGCTGCACCCCGACCGGCAGGCCCTCGGGAGACCGGCCGGCGGGAACGGCCGTGGCGGGCAGCCCGGGCATGGTGGCCAGGCCCGCCCAGACGAGCTGGTCGAAGTACGGGTGTTCGACGCCGTCGACGGCGATGCGCCGCCGCATCGGATTCGGGGTGTGGTCGTGCGGGAACGCGGGCGTCGGCGTGATCGGGCACACCACGGCGTCGAACTCCGCGAACAGCCGCCGCCAGCCGTGGCGGTGCGCTTCGCGGCGGTTGTTCGCCTCCAGCCAGTCGCGGTGGCTGAACGCCAGGGCGCGCAGCCGCACGGCGTCGAGGCTCTCGTCGCCCGCGCTCGGCTGTTCGAGCGCATCGAGCGGAAACCGCGCCACGGACCCCGAAATCAGCAGCTGCATGGAGAGGGTCGCCGCCTCGGTCAGGTCGGGCAGCAGCGGACTGCGCCGTTCGACGCGGGCACCGCCGTCGGCGAGCGCGCCGGCCACCCGGTGCACGCCCGCCCGCACCGCGGCCCCGGTCGGGATGAGCGGATGGTCCTCGAGGACGAGGACCCGGAAGTCGCCGAGCCGTTCGTGGCGCGCGGGCGGCAGTGCCAGCCGGTGCGCCACGCCGTGCGTCAGCGGGTCCGGCCCGGCCATGACGTCGAGCAGGAGCGTGAGGTCGCGGGCGGAGCGCGCCATCGGCCCGACGACGGCCAGGTCCGGATCGACCGGCAACGCCGGCTCCGAGGGCGGGACCATGCCGCGGCCGGCCGCCAGCCCGAGGGTCGGCTTGTGCGCGTAGACACCGCAGAAGTGCGCGGGGGTGCGCAGCGAGCCGGCGAGGTCGGAGCCGATGGACAGCGCGCCGAACCCGGACGCCAGCGCCGCCGCCGACCCGCCGGACGACCCGCCCGAGGTGCGGTCGCGGTCCCACGGGTTGGTGGTGGTGCCGTAGATCTCGTTGAAGCTCTGGATGTCCTGCAGTCCCAACGGCACATTGGTCTTGCCGAGCACCACCGCGCCCGCGGCCTTGAGCCGCGACACCTGGACCGCGTCCTCGGCCGGGTGGAAGTCCCGGTGCGGCGGCATGCCCCAGGTCGTGGGCAGCCCGGCGATGTCGTAGGACTCCTTGACCGTCACCGGAACGCCGAGCAGCGGCCGGTCCTCGCCGCGGGCGCGTGCTTGGTCGGCCCGCTGCGCGGCAGCGCGTGCGCGGTCGAAGTCCGGTACGCAGATCGCGTTGACCACCTCGTCGTCGCGCTCGATGCGGGTGATCGCCTCGTCGGTCAGTTCGGCCGAGGTGACCGCACCGGCACGCAACGCGGCGAGGAGCTCTTCGGCCGTCCGATAGCTGAATTCCATGAGCCGGAAGCTAGCGACCAGCCGCCGGGGACACGAAATTCCCTTTCGCGCAACGGGAAAGCCGAACGGGCCGAGGGCCGCGTCCACCTGGACAGCCACGAAACGCCACCGCGCGCAACGGGACGGACGTCTCACTCACGCCCGGGGAGCCGCGCACCTCGTGGGACGCCTGCTTCGCCCTTGGACACTCCCGGCGGGACGTTGAAGAGGAGCCCGTCACCGCCGTTCCTGGGTGGACAGCCGCCACCACCCGAAACCGACCCCGCGAAAGGCGGCGCGCGTCATCCGCGTCAGTGCGGACCTCGCCCGCAGCCGCGCGAGGACCCGCGATGTCCACCACCACGATCGTCGTTGCCTCCGTCACGGCGTCTTGGCCGGCGGCTTGCCCCAAAGCGTCATCTTGGCCGGGTCGTACGGCCGGACCGTGATCGTCACCCCGCCCCGCAAGACGCCTTCCTCGATGAGCTCTTTCCGGTCACCGGCCAGGATGTGGATGCATCCGTGGGACATGACCAGGTCTCCCGCCTCCAGCGCCCGGGAAGCGTCGTCGGTCTCCGGGGTCGTGTGGATGATGTCGCCCTTGGTCCCGGTGAGCCGGAAGCCCTCCTTGCCGAAGTCGTTGAGGATCCACGTGCCGGGCAGCGGCCGGAACGGCCCGCCCGCCCGTGCCTGTTCGATCTCCGTGTTCACCTCCGCGGTCTTGCTCCGGTCGTCGGCCAGCTCGTGGAGCGCGAGCACCCTCGTCGTCTCGAACAGGATCTGCGCCCGGGTGAGCTTGGTCTTCAGCTTCGTCACGGAGATCCACTTGCCGTCGCGCTGGAACAGGATGTCGGTTCCGGTGTCCTTGACCGGGGTGCCGTTCGCGAGCTGCGAGTACTTCCACGAGTCGCCCACGACCGGGCTGCCCTCGCCGAGGGTGAAGGTCCCGGCCGTGGTCGGGTTGAACGTGTGCCCGGGGTTCTTCTCGTCCTTCTTCGACTCCGGCGGACCGCCGCGGGCGGGCACGGTCTTCGTCAGCTTGCCCTTCACGAAGACCCTCAGTTCCCCCATCGGTTGCACCAGGCCGCTTTCGACCACTGTGGACACGTCGGGGACGAACTCCAGCTTCAGCTCGGTGGCCGGCGGCCCGATGAGCGGCGAAAGCTCGGCCTCCAGCGCGGGCTGCTTCGGGAACGGTGCCTCGTTGACCCGTTTGAGCAGGCTCGCGAGCTCACCCTGGCTCATGCGCTTGTAGAGCCCGGTTCGCGCGGCCTTCGACAGCGCGAGCAGCGTCGCCCAGCATTCGGCGTAGGTGATCCGGCCCGCCGTCGCGTTGCGGAGGGCGTCCATGCCCGTCACCTCGCTCGCGGAAGCGTCCTTCCGCGCCGCCACGGCCATCGCCAGGTCGAGCCGCGGCTTGTCGTAGCGGGTGCCGTCGACAGGGTGCGCGACCAGCTTGGCGCGGGCCGCGCCCAGCTGCCGCAGGATGGCGACGATCCCCTCCGGGTTGTGCCCGTTGAGCAGCCACCAGGGGCCGCCCTCCCGGTTCCAGTCGTCGCCGTTCATCTGCGCGGCGACGCCGTCCGCGTTGTCCTTGGCCCACCCGCGCTGCACGACGATGCCGGCCGCCCGGTTGCCCGCGGTCCGCTGCAGGTGCAGCAAGAGCTCGGCTCGCGGAGCGCCGGGGCGAGCCGCCGGGGCGGAAGACACGGCAGTCGCGGGCTGGTCACGGCGGCGATCGCGCATCGGCTCCTCCCCTGACGTCGGTCTGCCGCGATTGTCGCCGGGAAGCCCGGGACGCCACAGGACCGGGCGGGTGCGCGAGCGGCCCGTTCCGGCTGCCCTTTGGTGCGCGGTGGGCTCGCCTCACGGCGACCGGCGCAGCCCGTCCAGCACCAGGGTGATGAGGCCGTCGGCCTCGGCTCGCCAGCCGGGACGGTCGTGGGCCGCGCCGATGCCGTGCAGTGCCACCAGGACGGCACCGGCGCCGACGTCATCGCGGATGGATCCCTCCTCCACCGCGGCGGCCACCAGGTCGGTGACGGCCTGCTCCAGTTCGCGGCTGCCCTCGGCGAGGGTGCCCGCCCCGGTCGCCATCAGCGTGGCCAGGGTCCGGGCGAGGCCGTGGTAGCTGTCGATGTAGCCGACCAGGTAACGCAGGAAGTTCGCCAAGGCCTCCCCCGCGCGCTGCGTGGCCCGCAGCTGGCGGGCGTGGGCGCACAACGTCGCGACTTCCCCGCGGTAGACCGCCTCGGCCAGCGCCTCCCGCGTCGGGAAGTGCCGGTACAGCGTGCCCGTGCCCACTCCGGCCAAGCGCGCGAAGTCGTCGAAGCGCAGGTCGAAGAAGCTTCCGTCGTCGAAGAGTTCGCGCGCCTTGGCCAGCACGGCGTCGCGGTTGCGCCGGGCGTCGGCACGCAGCGGCTTGCCGGCGTTCATCGGCCACCTCGCGTTGACAAGTGGGGCTCGCCTCCCTAGCTTGATAAGTGGAGATGACCTCCAATTTCATCTTACCCGACGAGGTGCGCGTGAAGATCCTCATGTTCGGCCGCGGCGTGATCGCCACGGTGCACGGCTGGGCCCTCGAGCGGGCCGGACATGACGTCGAGTTCTACGTCCGGCCGGGCCGCGCGTCGGCCTACGGGGAGGCGACCGACCTCGACCTGCTCGACGCGCGCAAGCGGGTGTGGGGGCGGCGCGTCGTCCAGGCGTGGCCGGTGCGCTACCGCGAGCAGCTGGCGCCCGGCCACGATTTCGACCTGATCGTGCTGAGCGTGCCGCACCACCGCCTCGCGGAAGCGGCCGCGTTCCTGGCACCGCGCGTCGGCGAAGCCACGGTGCTGGTGTTCGGCAACATCTGGGCCGAGCCACCCGCGGCGATCGGCGCTCTTCCCCTCGACCAGGTGGCGTGGGGCTTCCCCCTGGCGGGCGGCGGCTTCGGCGAAGACGGCGTACTCCGCGCAACGCTGCTGCCGGGGGTCGTCTTCGGCACGATCGATCGGCCCGCGACGGAGCGTGAGAAGGCGACGCGGCGGGTGTTTCGCGACGCCGGCTTCCGGGTGCGGGAGAAACGCGATTTCCGCAGCTGGCTGTGGATTCATTTCGCCGTGAACGCCGGCCTGCACGCGCAGGGCTTGCGACGGGGAACGCTGTCCGATCTGGCGGGGTCGACGAAAGACCTGCGCGAGGCGCTGCTGACCGGCCGCGAGCTCTTGCCGCTGCTCGAGGCGCGAGGGGTCGACCTGCGGCGCCATTGGCGTGGCACGCTGGGTTTCCGGGCGCCGACCTGGCTGACGGCCCCCGCGTTCGCGTGGCTGACGAGGCGTGTTCCGTTGGTGCGCAGGAGTTTCGAGGGCCAGTCCGACCCTGGAGCCCAGGAGCCGCGGGAGGTGTGCCGGGACGCTCTGTCCGAAGCCCGGCGGCTGGGCATCGCGGTACCACGGCTGGAAGCGGCGGAGCCGAGCTTCGCCGCCTGAGCGAGGAGTTCGCCGGACGCGCCGCTGATGCCGGATCGTGGATGCCGAAAACGGACGGCGTCCGCCCGGTTGGTCTGCGAGGGTTGCCCCATGACCGATCACCCGAAGCCGAAGGTACGCATCGTCCACTTGACCGGTCCGGCCTTCCACGCCCTCGCACGCGGCGACCTGGCGGCGGCGAACGCGGTCAGTCCGGTCCCCCTCTCCGCCTACTTCGCCGGCCCGGACTGGCGCGCGGTGTGGCGGACGCGCAGCACCCAAGTGGACGAAGACCCGGCCACCGCGACCTGGGTCACCGGCGTCATCTGGGACGAACAGCGGCACCTGGCCGTCGGCCGGGCCGGCTACCACGGGCCTCCCGACCCGGCGGGGACGGTCGAGATCGGCTACGCCGTCGAACCGGCACACCGACGCCGCGGCTACGCCCGCGCAGCACTGGAAACCCTGCTGCGCCGAGCCGCCGACGAGCCCCGGGTGCGCACCGTCCGGGTCACGATCAGCCCCGGCAACCTCGCCTCCACCCGGCTGGCATCGCAGTACGGCTTCGTCGAAATCGGCGAGCACCGGGACGACGAGCTCGGGCTGGGAATCGTCTACGAAGTCGACGCGGGGCAGCCGTAGCCGGCCCGCCAGTACGTCACCGCGAGCACTGCGCGGGAGAATTGCGTTGGTGGGCCCTCCATGATCGGGAACAATCGCCGGAATGGACATGCGCGCTCTTCTCTCCAGGATCGATCCGCTGGCCGCGCCGGCCCGGCGGCGGGTCTTCGCCGAGACCGCTCGCGCGCTGGCCGGTTCGCCGGAGCTGACCGCTCTGCTCGCGGAACTGGACGCCCACCCCGGGCTTCCGCGGGTCTGGGCCGTGATGATGGCCGTCATCGCGGACGACGACACGCACCTGCGCCACAGCCTCGTCGCGGCCGACACCCGGGTCGCCGGTCTGGCGATGAACCACTGCGTCCGCCGCGGCCGGCACTTCGACGTCGTCGCGGCGGCGCTTCCGACCGCTCCGCTCGCGTGGCGGCACTCCCTGTACCGCGTGTTGCGCGCCACCGGCGCCACCGAGTGGGCCGAGGCCCTGCTGCCGTCGGTGCGCGCCCGCTTCGGGGACCACGAGGCCGCCGCGATGCTCGCGGCCTGCGAGGCCGGCACGGTGACGGCTCTGCTGCCGGAACTGGACTTCGCCGTGCCCAACCTCGCCGCGCTGACCCGCCGGCACCCCGCTGCCGTCCTCGGGCACCTTCGCCGGAGGCTGACCGAAGCCGGCGACGCCGGCCGCGACGCCACCTGGGTGCGCTTCGGTCCCGCGCTGGGCCGGCTGGTCCGGCACGCCCCCGCCGAACTCGTCGGCCTGCTCGCGCGCTCCGGACCGCTCACCGGGCTCCCGGCCGGCGCGGACCGCTGGCTGGCCACGGCGATCGCGGCCGATCCGGACCGCGTCGTCGCGATCCTGGCCGATCCCGTGCGGCGCATCCGGTTCCGGCCGGGCCGGAGCGCCGAGCGCGCGCTGCGGCGGGCATCGGACGAGTCACTGACCTCGCTGGCGCGCACCTGCTTCGCCGACGTGCCCCGGTTGACGGCGTTGCTGCGCGGGCTCCCGCCCGCCCGGCGCGCGACCGTCCTGAGTGGAGCGCTGGGCGGCCGGAACCTCCAGCAGGCCGGGCTGCCGCTGACGCTGCTCGACCTGCTGCCGTGGCAGGTCCGGCACGAGCAGGCCCGCCTGCTGCTCGGCACCCGCCCGGTGGCCGACCACCCCGATCTGCGGCGGGAGGCGACCGCCCGGCTGCCGTGGCCGGAAGCCGAGCCCGCCCTGCGCGTCGTGACCGCCCGGCCGGCCGCCGCGGAGCGCGGCCTCGGTTATCCGCTGCTGATCGGCGCGGCGGCCGCGACCCGCGACCCGGACGTCGTCGCCGGCCTGCTGGATTCGCTGACCCGGCTGCCCAACGAGCAGGATCCGGTTCGCCACGCCGCCCTCGCGGCCGTCGCCGCGATCCCGGGCTGGCTGCTGCGGTCGGCCGATCCGGCGGTGCTGGTCAAGCTGGCCACCGACGCCGTCCAGGCCAGGGATGCGTCCTGGGGCACCCGTCAGGCCGTCGGCACGCTGGCCGTCACCGTGATCCGGCAGGGGACGCTCACGACGCGGCCCGACCTGGTCGAAAGCGGGCTGCACATCCTGGAGCTGTCCGGCAGCCACGCGCACACCCTCACCCTGCCCCGGCTCGACCAGGCCCTCCCCCGCGGCGCCGAGCACGGTGTGTTCTCGGCGCTGCGGCCTCGCATCGCCGCCGACGCCCGCGCCGGCCGCTACGGCCTGGTCCTGTCCCTCGCCGCGGGCCTGCGGCGGCGCGCGTGGACGATGCCGGACCTCCAGGACGCCGTGGGTGAAGCGACCGCCGCGGCCGACGACAGCACGGTCCGCCGGGCGATCGAGCTGTGGCTGGCTCCGCCCGCGACCCGGGACGAACGCGTGGCGGCCGTACTCCGCCGCGACTCGTCCACGATCACCGTCACCGCGGTGGCGAACGCGGTCGGCGGGCGCCGGACCGACCTGCTCGACCGGGTGCTGGACCGGCCGCCACGCGGCCGGTTCGCCGCGCGCGGGGTCCGGCTGGTCCCGACGTTCGGCGGCTCGTCGCGGCACTGGCTGCCGCGTCAGGTCGGCCGGTACGGCGAGCTGCTGGCCGACCTCGCCACCGCACCCCGCAAGCCGGTCTGGGAGCGGCTGTCGGCCGTGCGGCGCCTGGCGAGCCTGCCCGGCGCCGTCGCCGAAGACGTGGAACCGTTCCTCCTCGACGACGAAGTCGCCGTGGTCGAGGCCGCGCTGGCCGGGCTGGCCCAGATCGACCGGCCCGGCGACGCGCTGGGCACGTTGCTCGGGTACGCCGACACCGAACGCGCGCGGGTCGCGGTGTACGCGGCCGGCCGGGCCGCCCGGACCGTCCCGCCCGCCGAACTCGGCGCCGCACTCCGGCCGGTGCTGGCCGGGAAGAAGGTGACGTCGCGCAAGGAGGCGATCCGGCTGCTCGCCGAGCACCGCGTCCCGGGCGCGGCCGGCGAACTGGCCACCCTGTGGGCGGATCCGGATCTGCACCGCGACCTCCGCCGCGCCATCGTGTCGGCCGCGCGCCGGCTGCTCGACGACGAACGCGCGTGGCAGTGGCTGGCCGAAGCGACCACGACGTCCGCGGTGGCCACCGCGGTGACCGAAGCCGGCCCGCTGACCATCGCCGAGAAGCACCGTGCCCGCTACGGCGCGCTGGTGCGGTCCGTGGCGGGCAGCGCCGACCCGGACACCGCACAGGTCGGCTTGGCCGCCTGGCCCGCGTGGAGCGCCTGGGACCGCGAAGGCCCGGCCGCGCTGGTCACCCTGATCGGTGACCTGACCGGCACGGCGACGTGGCGGTCCGCAGTCCGGGCCCTGCTCGCCGCGTGCGCGGTCACCGGCGATCCGGCGCCGTTGCACGCGGTGGTCACGACGCTCGCCGGCCTGGGCGACGTCGTCGTCGACGGCCGGGACCAGCCGGCGTGGCAGCGACTGCGTCACTTCCTGGTGCACTTCGCCGCCTGCCTGGACACCGGGGGCGAAACGATGCGCGCTGCGGCGCAGCGGCTGGCCATGACGCTGGCGGAACGGGCGGAGTACCGATCGGACGCACTGCTGCTCGCCGTCACCGCCCTCCCCCGCCGGGGCGACCTGCTGCCGGACCTCCGCCGGATCGCCGCCTTCGCCGACCGTCCCGTGCCGGCGTGGCAGGTGACGCACCGGCTGGCCGCCTGGCTGGCCGGCCACGACCCGGGCCGCCCCGAGCTGCTCGGCACCGCGCGAGCACTCACGGCGAGCCCGGCGGAGGCCTTGCTGGCAGCGACCATCGCAGGTCAGGCCGGCCCGCACGCGGGGTGGCCGGCTCCGT
The DNA here is from genome assembly GCF_053605345.1 of Amycolatopsis sp. NPDC003865. Classification (NCBI taxonomy): domain Bacteria; kingdom Bacillati; phylum Actinomycetota; class Actinomycetes; order Pseudonocardiales; family Pseudonocardiaceae; genus Amycolatopsis; species Amycolatopsis sp. NPDC003865. Next base: position 46,267 of record NZ_JBSGJA010000008.1, read on the forward strand.
GGCGGGAGCTGGTGTCGGTGCTTCGCGACCACCCGGACGCCGACGTCCGCGAACGCGCGTCGCGCATCTTCTTCGCTCCTGAGTGATGCGCCCGGCCCGGCAGCGGCGACCGCAGCCGCCGAGCCCGCGTGGACATCCACGTGTCGTCGTACGTCAGAGGCGGTACGCGGCGCAGTCCGCGCGCAGCCGGTCGTACTCGGCGCTCTGCTGTCCTTCGGCTGTCGGACGCGGCCCGAGTGCGTCGCATCCCGGAGGTACCTGGTAGACGATCCGGTAGCGGATCAGGCGGATGGCGGTGTCCAGCCAGTCGGGCCAGTCCCGCCCGGCTATGCCGCATCCCAGCGCGAGGTCGAACCAGAGCGGCAGCACTTTCCCGCCGTCGAGAACGGGATAGAGGAAGGTATCGATGTTCTGGTACAGGGTGCGTTCCGCTTGTTCACCCCGTTCGGCGCGGTGCCGGAGGTCGGCCCTTTTCCGCGAGGCGGTGTCCAGGTCGTCCTGTGCCCGGCGCGCATCGGCCTTCACGTGAGGAAGGAGTTGAGCGAGACGCGTTGCCTCCTTTCGGTTACCGGCCCACCGTTCCACCAGCTCGGCCAGCACCCTCCTGCTCGTCGTCGGATCCACTGTGGTCAGTTGACGAGCGGCCGTGACGGCTTCGTGCAGATGGCGCTGGTAAGCGGCGTCCTCGTCGCGGTACTGCTTGATCCGGGCCGTCGGTTCCCGGGTGTCCGTCATGCCGCGCAACTGGTGCGCCGCCTCCCGGCCGTCGGCCGCCAGCACGCCGAGTTCGGCCTGGCCGGCCGCCCAGTCGTCGATCTCGGCCGTCATTCCCGGCGCCTGGATCATCCGGATCTGCCGGTTCAGGACGACGCACTGGCGCTGTGCGCTTTCCGCATTCTTCGCGACCGAGGTCACCTCCTTGCTCAATGCGGCGAACTTCTTGTCCACAGAACCGCTTTGCTCGCCGAGGAGTTTCTTCCATTCCCTTCCCGCCTCGTCGAGCCTTGTGTTCATCTTCCGGATCCGCTCGCCGACCTCATCGGCCAGTTTTCGCTGCGATTCGGCGACGAGTTTCCTGGTGCTGTTCAGCTCGCCCGACGCCCATTCATGCAACTCGCGCAGCGCGCTCGTCAGCTCGTCGCGGCCGTCAGACACGTCGGCCTCCCACGACCAGCAGGAGTGCGCCGGACGTCACGGCCACCACTGTCATGACGAGCAACACCGCGTTCCATCCACCGAAAGCCGCCAGCGCCAGGAACACCAGGCCCGCCGCCGAACCGGCCCACCCGCCGAGCCGGGACAGCCTTGCGGCGCTTGCCTTCGCGCGACGCCGCTGCAGTTCTCGCAGCGCGTCTTCCAGCTCGCCGACGACCAGGGCGAGGTCGCCGAAGTCCCTGGACTTCTCCTCGCTCGCGTCCCAGCGACCGAGGGCCTGCCGGACGTTTTCCTGCACCATCCGAATTCGCGCGAAATCTTCATGGGTCTCGTTCATCCGCATGCGGCGCCCTCCGGCTCGTCCGTCAGGGTGAACATCGAAATGTACGCCCCGAAGGCGCGGCGCCGGGTTTTGTTGCTTCACCGATCCGCTGGTGCAACATTGGTGGCGTGACCCCACCGCGGCGAGGCAGGCCGAACACCTTCCCCGACGACATCGAAAGAGATCTTTTCGGCACCGTGTCCAACCGGAGCGCGGCGCGGTGGCTTTTGCGGACGTGCCGGACACACTCGCCCGATCCGGCTCTGTCGACGGTACGCGGGTTCGCCACGGCACTGAACGGGCCCACGGACGCGAGCACGATATCCCGCTGGGAGCGGTTGACCACGAAAATGCCGGCGGCGGCCGTCGGTCGCTACGAGAACCTGTGCAACCTGCCGGCAGGACAACTCACGGCGGTCCTGACGAGTTTGGGGTACGGACCGAACCGCGCCGCCGTCGACCACACGACGTCGAGGGTGCGCTCCCGCACGTCGGACCTGCTCGACCGGTGTTTCGGCGCGGACGAACTGAGCGGCGTCGACTGGCTGGAGCTCATCGGATTCTTCGTCGCCTCCCGGAACCTGTTGCCGACGCGGGACTGGCACCTGCTGGCGACGCGGCTGCTCACCGAGATGTCGGTCTCCGTCGGCTGGCACTACCTCCTCCGCCTGACCGCGCTCCACCGCCTCCACCGCCACCCGGAAGCCGGCCGCGTACTCGTGCCGGTGATCGCCGAGTTCGTCACCTCCCCGTCGTGCCAGGTGATCGCCGATCCGCTGGCCCTCCTGGCCGCCAATCCGCACCCCTCGGCCCAGCCGGTGCTCCTACGGCTGCTCCGGCACCCGCCCGACGAGCACCACCTGCGCGCGGCGATGGTCGCCTGGTCGGTACGCACCACCGGCACGTCGGACGACGTCGTACGCCGTATCGCCGCTGTGGCCGCCGGGCACCTCCTCGACCCGGGCCAGCCGCCCGCGGTGCGGCGAGCGGCGGCCGACCTCCTCGCCACCTGCCCCGCCGACACGCTCGACACCGGCGTGCGCCACGTCCGCCGGGGGCTGCGGGTGGACCAGGACCTTCGTGCCATCCTCGACCACCGTGCCCTGATCACGCCCACGTCGGCTTCCGCCGTGGTCGCCACACTCACCGCGGCCGTCCAGGACGCCGTCGACGACGGCTCGGCCCTCCCCGCTCTCATCCACCAGGCGATGTACAGCACGAACAGCGACGCGAAGGTCAACGCTGTCAACGTGCTCGGCGCGTCACCGTTCCGCGCGACGCTCGTGGCGGCAGCGTGCCGGCACCTCGCGGAGCCCGGCAGCGGCCGCCGCCCCGACGACGTGGCGGCGCTGGCCGATCTCGTGGGCAGCCTCGGCGACGCCACCCACCGACAGTCCTTGGAGTCCGTGTTGACCACCCCCGCTCCCGGCGCCGTCGCCGCGGCCGCCCAGGGACTGGCCCACCTGCCCGGTCGGACCGACCCCGCCACCTGGTTGCGGGTCCTGGCACTGCACCCGGTGCCGGACGTCGTCAGAGCGGTCGCCTACGCGGCCGGCATGAACCAGGACCGCGCGACCCTCTGGACCCTGCGCGCCGACTCCCGGGTGAGCCGACGAGTCACGTGGTGGCTGAACTTGCCGGCAGCCGCCCAGCGCAGCGCGCGCCGGTGACGGCCCGCTACTGCCTCGCCAGGGCCCAGGGCATGAGTTTCGCGGCGAGCGCCCGGCTGAACGGGCGGACCAGGTCCTGGAGTTCGGTACAGGCGGACTCGCCGATGTGCGCGTAGGGCGTCACGCTGTTCTCGTCGGTCGCTTTCTCGATCTCCGCCCGGCGGGCGGCACCCTCGGGGGTGAACGTCAGGTCGGCGTCGCCGGTGAGCCAATCCCGCTCACGCAGACCACTGACGGCTTCGCTCCAGTCCGCCGCGGACCACGCCCGGGACGTGCGCAGGGACTCGGCGGGAACGGCACCGGATGCCGCGTGGGTCACGAGCGCTTCGATGCCGCTGAGGCCGGCCGTCAGCAGAGCGGCCACGTGGGCGTCGCCGCGGTACTCACGGAGCAGGGTCTGCGCGTGCCACAGCACCAGGTGGGGTTCGGCAGGCCACGGCAGGGCCGCGTGAGCGGCGAACAAGGGACGGCCGGTGACGTCGCCGGTCACCGTCTCGGCGGCCTCGCGAAGGAGTGCGGCGGCCCGGCGCATCTCGGGGGAGGTGATCGCGTCCCCCAAGATGCCGCGCAGGGCCCGATCGGCCGCGGCGTAGCGGGCGGCGATGACCGCGGCCGGGCCGGTCACGGACCAGGCGCCGGCCATCGACTCCTCGACGAGGACCGGGTTGAAGTTGTAGAAGGTGGCGACGACGACCGGCGCCGGGACCGCGCCGAGCGCCGCCGACCGCGACGCGAAGTAGCCGGCATGGCCCCGGAGGCCGAGTTCCCCGTACGCGGCCACGGCTTCCGGAGCGAAGTAGATCATTCCGTGGTAGGGCTCGAGCACTCGCCAGGTCCGCCGCGCCGTTTCGATCACCGGGTCAACATACCAGCCGGTCGGTACGGCGGTGGCCTTCCGGCGGCACGGCACCACTCGAGTGCGATTCGCGAGGTCAGCCGAGAGTGATCACCGGCACGAGCTTGTGGAGCAAGGCGACGAGCTGCCGGCGTTCCGCGGGAGAGAACGCGGCGAAGGCCTCCGCCTGACGCTCGCGCCGGCGGGCCAGCAGGCGGGTCAGCCGTTCGCTGCCGTTCGGGGTCAACGTCACCAGGACCTTGCGCTCGTCTTCGGGTGACCGGCGACGCACCACGACTCCGGCGGCTTCCAGTTGCTGGAGCATCCGGGTGGCCGTGGGGATGGACACGTCGGCCGCGGCAGCGAGCCGGCCGACCGGCAGTTCCGGTTCGGCCGCCAGGGGCTCGAGGAGCGTGACCTGGGGTAGCGACAGCCCGCCGTCGCGGTCCGCGCCCGCCGAGCGGGCCTTGCGCATGGCGAAGAACACCGCGTCGGCCGCCTGGACGAGCTCGTCGACCTCGGCGGCCGTCGGCGGGTGGTTGCCGGTCGTCGTCATGCGAGTTAGTCTAGCAAAGCAATAGTTAGCAACCTAGCTATTAGGAGGCTAGGCACCATGAGCGACCGGATCGACGTCCACCAGCATCTCCTCCCCGCCCGCTACCGGGCAGCACTGGAAAGCAGCGGCACGACGGCAGGCGGGTGGCCGACGCCTTCCTGGAGTCCCGGCGACGCGACCGCGATGATGGACGACGCGGGCATCGCCACCGGAGTGCTGTCCCTCAGCGCACCAGGTGTCCACTTCGGCGACGACGCCGCGGCTCGCGACCTGGCGCGCGAGGTGAACGACTTCCAGGCCGAGCTCGTCAAGGACGCCCCTGATCGCTTCGGGCACTTCGCCGTGCTCCCGTTGCCGGACTTCGACGGCGCGGTCGCCGAGGCGGTGCGCGCACTCGACGAGCTGCACGCCGACGGCGTCGTCCTGCTGTCCAACGCCCGGGGTCGCTACCTGGGCGACCCCGCGTACGAACCACTGTGGACGGAGCTGGCCGCGCGCCGCGCCGTGGTGTTCGTGCACCCGGCCGAGCCGCCGATCGCGCGCCTCGACGGTTTGCCGAGCCCGCTGCTGGACTTCCCGTTCGACACCACGCGCACCGCACTCGACCTGGTGGCGCACGGGGTGTTCGACCGGCACCCGCAGCTGCGGATCATCCTCTCGCACGCGGGAGGGTTCCTGCCGTTCGCGGCGCACCGGTTCACCGGCGCGGCGATGTTCAACCCCGGCACCACTCCGGACGGCATCCTGGCCGGGCTGCGCAGGTTCTACTTCGACACGGCGTTGTCCGCCTCGGCGACGTCGCTGCCGTCGCTGTTCGCCTTCGCCGAGCCGGGGCACGTCCTCTACGGCAGTGATTTCCCGTTCGCACCGAAGGAGTGGCGAGGCGAGTTCGACCGGTACCTCACCACCTACGACGGCCCCGGCGCGGAACGGTTCCCCGACATCGACCGCGGCGCGGCGGAGGCGTTGTTCCCCCGGCTCACCACCGGCTGACGTCGTTCGCGCTGTCACGCAGCATGGCGCGCATCAACGTTTGCCCCACCGATCGCGGACAGGACGAGGAGCTCGCCCGTCCTGTCCGATGTCCAAACGGATCCCCGCCGAACCGGCACCCTTCCACGACGCGTAGTTCCGGTCCTCCCTCAGAAGCTGTCGCTGCCTTGCAGCAAACTGGTGACCGCCAAGGCGTCGGTGCGGCGGTCCGTGCGAGGATGCGATCATGGGCTCGGACTGGGACTGGACGTTGTCATTTCCGAGCGGCACCCTGAACCCCGCGACGATCGAGCTGCTGCTGGACCTGGCGCACACGTCCGGGCTGACGCCGCACCGGCCGGGTGGCGGGATCAACGGCTTCGACAACGCGGCGGGCCGCGAAGGCGAGCACCGGGTGCACGACTGGGACCAGCTGGTGCAGGGCCTCGCGACCGGATCGTGGTCGACCAACCTGTGGACCGCCGCCGAAGAGGACGTCTGGCTGTCCACCAAGCCGGACCGCGGGAGTGGCTGGGACTTCGCCTACCTGTCGTTGGACGCGTGCTACTGCGCGCGGACTCCCGGTGGTGCCAGGGCCGAACCGTTCCGGCGGCTGCACCGGCTGCTGACCGAACTGTGGATCGCGATCGCGGACGAGACCGGGGCGTTGTTCGGTCGCGTCGAGGACGAGTGGTCGCTGGAGCAGATCTGGTCCGAGCTCCCTGATCCGCTCGCCGGGGACGCTCCGCCGGCTCGGGGTGCCTGGCCGGACTGGCTGAGCTGGTGGACCTACTTCGCCGCCGACCACCACCGGCTGCCCGCACCCGTCACCGCGGAGCTTGGCGCCGACATCCGCCGATCCCCCGGTGGCGCGGCTGTGATCGCGTTGTCGACGGATCCGGCTGCGGTCGACGAGTTGCGGTTCGCCCGCGTGAACCAAGCGTACCGGCGGACCGTCGCAGCCGGTCTTCGTCGCGGCTAGGCAGCGACGCGCCTCAGACGACGCGGGACGCGTGCCACGACGCCAAGAGCCGCAGCCAGTCCGCGTCGGGGCTGCCCGGCTCGGCGGTGAACACCAGCATGACCGGCCCGGGGTTGCCGGGTAGCGGGTAGGTGTCCCAGTCCAGCAGGATGTCGCCCACCGCGGGGACCCGGAAGGTCTTGGTGCCGCGCACCGACTCGCGGACGTCGTGGCGCGCCCACAACCGGCGGAACTCGGCGCTGCGGATGCTCAGCTCGCCGACGATCGCGGTGGCGCGGGGATGGGTGGGATCGGTGGCGACGGCCGCGCGCATCATGCCGATGTAGTCCAGCGCCTGCTTCTCCCAGTCCGGACAGCTCCTCTGCGCGGTCCGCGCGTCGTCGAACAGCAGCAGAAGCATGTTGAGCCGGTCCGGCGGGTAGTCGTCCGGGTCGCCGAGCAGCGCCTCGGCCATCGGGTTCCAGTCGAGCAGGTCGAGGTGCCTGCCGAGGACGACCGCCGGGGTGTCGATCACCCGCAGCAGCCGGCGGGTGCGGTCCGGCACGCGCTCCGGCTCGCGGGTTACCGGGACGGGCGCCGGGCGGCGGGCGGCGTGGCCCAGGGCGAACAGGTGCCGGCGTTCCTCTTCGCCGAGGCCGAGCGCGCCGGCGAGCGCCGCCAGGACGTCGTCGGACGGGCGGACGTCGCGGCCCTGCTCGATCCGCTGGTAGTAGTCGGTGCTCAGCCCGGCCAGCAACGCCATCTCTTCGCGCCGCAGCCCGGTGACCTTGCGCCTGCCGCCGGGCTCCAGTCCGACGTCGTGGGGACGCAACCGGGTGCGCCGGGCCCGCAGGAACTCCCCGAGTTCGCGGGCGAAGGGATGCGGACTGCTCATACCCCCAGTGTGACTGCTCCGCGGGTGCCCAGGGTGGTTCGCGCAGACCCAGGCACCCGAGACCGACCGAGTCCGCCCGGACGGCTCCTAACGTCGTCGGCACAGCGACCCCGACCTCCCGCAGGAGCAGCAGATGACCGGATGGACCGCCGACCGCATTCCCGACCAGCACGGCCGCGTCGCCGTCGTGACCGGGGCGAACTCGGGCCTCGGCCTGGTCACCGCCACCGAACTGGCTCGTCACGGCGCCCACGTCGTCCTCGCCGTCCGCGACACCGCCGCCGGCGAGCAGGCCGCTCGCCGGATCGGCGGCGACACCGAGGTGCGCGAACTCGACCTGGCCTCCCTCGGCTCGGTCCGCGCCTTCGCCGCCAAGCTGGCCGTCGACCACCCGGCGCTGGACCTGCTGGTCAACAACGCCGGTGTGGTTCTGCTCGGCCCGCGCCGCACCTCGGCCGACGGCTTCGAGCTGCAGTTCGCCACCAACGTGCTGGGCCACTTCGCCCTGACCGGCCTGCTGCTGGACAACCTGGCCGCGGGGAAGGACGCGCGGGTGGTCAACCTCAGCTCCATCACCCACAAAACCGCCGACCTGGACTTCGACGACCTGATGTACGAGCGCGGGTACCGGGCCGCCACCGCCTACGGCCGGTCGAAGCTCGCCACCACGATCTTCGGGCTCGAGCTGGACCGTCGTCTGCGCTCCGCGCGGCTGCCGATCACGAGCGTGCTGGCCCACCCCGGTATCACCCGGACCAACCTGACCCCGCGCGCCTGGGAACACCGTGGCCGGCTGGGGCGGACGATCGCGCGGCTCGGCCTGCTGGCCACCCAGCCGGTGGAACGGGGCGCGCTGCCCCAGCTGTACGCCGCCACGGCACCCGGCGTGCAGGGCGGCCAGTTCTTCGGACCGGCCGGCCTCGCGGAGACGCGCGGCCGCGTCACCGAGGCTCGGCTCACCCCGAAAGCAGCCGACCCGACCACCGGACGGCGGCTCTGGGCCGCGGCCCAGGCACTGACCGGGGTCGATTACCTCTGAACTCGGCCACCGGCCGAACGGCCGTCCGCCCTCTCGTGCCGATGAGGTGATAACAGGATGCACGCGGAGCACTTGGCGCGTAGTTTCAGCGACTTCACCCGAGTACCAGGGAAGTTGATCGCGTGCCGGACGACGAACTGTCAGCGCTGTGGCAGCGGCAGTGGCCCGATTGCCCTCCGCTCGCCGATGAGCTCAAGCTGGCCTACCGCGACCGATGGGTACGGTTTCACAGCCTGCCCGAATCCCAGCGCTATCCCGAAACCGAAGCCGAGTACGACATCGTGCTCAATCGCTACAACACCGTCTTGGACGAACTGTTCCACGACCGGGAAGTCCGGATCGTCACCACCGGTTGGTCCGACGCGAGCGAACCCCCGGCGCTGTCCGCACAACACGCACGCTGGAACCCGGGCGCCGAACACTGGACGTCCCTGCTCACCGACGAGGACGAAACCGATCCCGACTACATCAGCTACACCCACCTCTACGTCAGCTGCCGGCTCTGGCAACCCGGCCTCGCGAACGAACTGCTCCGCGCCGCCGCCGACGACGCCACCGTCGGCGTGATGATCACCAGCCTTGCCTTCGACCGCGTACATCACCCGTACGACGGAGGCGCCGACATCCTGCTGCCCACCACCGACGAACGCGACGCCCTCGAACGCCGCCACGCCGACTGGCTCTCCGACCACCCTTCCGGCTACTGAGTATTCGGGCTTCACGCGCCGCCGGGCACTTTACCGAACCCGAACACCACGCTGATCCCGCTCTGTCGTGCGGCTCTTAGCGTGCAGGCATGGCCCCCGTGACGCGTCTCCTGATTCCGGCACTGACCGTGGCACTCGCCTCGACCGCGGTGGCGTGCAGTACCGGCAGCTCGGCGCCTTCCCAGCCCTCCGGCGCGGCGGGCAGCAAGCCGAACGTCGTTCTGGTGCTCACCGACGATCTCTCGATGAACCTGCTGCAGTACATGCCGCACGTGCGGGAAATGGCCGAGACCGGCACCTCCTTCGCCAACTACACGGTGACCGACTCGCTGTGCTGCCCGTCGCGGGCGTCGCTGTTCACCGGCATGCTGCCGCACGACACCGGCGTGTTCACCAACGGTGGCCAGGACGGCGGCTACGCCGTGTTCCACGGCCGCGGCGAGGACAACTCGACCTATGCCACGTCGTTGCAGCAGGCCGGCTACCGCACCGCCATGATGGGCAAGTACCTCAACGGGTACGACCCCCAGACCGATGCCGTGCCGCCGGGCTGGAACGAATGGGACGTCGCCGGGAACGGCTACGGCGAATTCGACTACGACCTCAACGAAAACAGCACGGTCAAGCACTACGGCAAGAAGCCCGAGGACTACCTCGTCGACGTCATGGCGGGCAAGGCCGCGCAGTTCGTCTCGAGCTCGGCGGCCGCGCACACGCCGTTCGCGATCGAGCTCGCCACCTTCGCCCCGCACGGCCCCTACACCCCGGCTCCCCGGGACGCCGACGCCTTTCCCGGCCTCACCGCGCCGCGCGGGCCCGCCTTCGACGCGCTGCCTTCCGCCGCGCCGCCGTGGCTCGCGTCCCGCACACCGCTGACGGACAAGGAAAAGAAGACCATCGACAAGGACTTCCGCAAACGCGCGCAAGCCGTCCAGTCGGTCGACAAGCTGGTCGGCACCGTCCAGGACGCGCTGGACAAGGCGGGCGTCCGCGGTGCCACCGACATCGTCTTCACCTCGGACAACGGCTACCACATGGGCGAATACCGCCTCACCCCCGGAAAGCAGACGGCGTTCGACACCGACGTGCACGTGCCGCTGGTGGTCACCGGGCCCGGCGTCAAGGCCGGCGCGACGGTGGACCAGCCGGTGGAGAACATCGACCTGCGGCCGACGTTCGAGGAACTCGCCGGCGCCGCCACGCCTCCGCGGGTCGACGGCGAGAGCCTGGTGCCCCTGCTGACCGGAACCACACCGCGAGCCTGGCGCACGGCCGCTCTGGTCGAGCACCACGGCCCGGACTTCGACAAAGCGGATCCGGACAAGCCGAAGAAGAACAGCGGCAACCCGAGCACCTACGAAGCGATCCGCGGCGCCACGTTCACCTACGTCGAGTACACCGACGGCACCAAGGAGTACTACGACCGCCGCTCGGACCCGGATGAACTGCGCAACACCGCGGCCCAGCTGGCCCCGGACGAAGCGAACCGGCTGCACGACACCCTGCAGGCGATGACCTCCTGCCACGGCGCGACCGCCTGCCGGCACTGAACCGGCCGGAGGGCGAGCATCCGGCGGACGTGCACGCCCGGCACGGCGTGGGCGCAAGCGCTTCCGGACCGCCGGGCAACCGTCATGGCCTTCCCGGCGTACTGGAGACATGACGTCGTCGAAGTCCTGGCTGCCCGAGGCCGCCCTGTTGTGGCTTCCCCTCGTGGTGCTGGTCGGCGGGATCGCGGTCGTGTGGACCGGCATCTCGATGGCCGCGGACGTGAACCGGTCGGCGGGGCTCTTCCCCGGGCGGGTCGTCGCGACCGGCGTCCGGGAGCACCTCACCGCGGACGTCCGGTACACCGGACCCGACGGGGTGACCAGGACGGAGACGTTCGAGCACAACCAGGGAAGAGTGATCGTCCCGGGGCGCCGGGTGCAGATCCGGGTGTGGCCGGACGAACGGCGCGCGGAATTCGACGAAGGCGACAAGCACACCGGGCCGATCGTCGTCGGCAGCCTGCTGACCCTGCTCGGCGCGAGCGCCACCGTCCTGCTGTTCATGTGGCACCACGGCGTCCGGCTGGACGTGAAGGCGAAGAAGTGGCAGACGCGGTTCGACGCGTGCTTGTGGTGGCTGTCTCGCTGGCGTTGAAGGTGCTCGCCTACGGTTTCGACGACGACCGGTCCGGCCTGACTACCCGGACCGCCCTCCGAGGTTGTCGACCATCAAGGCGAGCGTGAACTCGAAGCGGTCGTTCCCGCTCCCCGACGTCAGCTCCGCCGCATGCCGCCGGGTCTGCGGGAACGTCCCGGCCGGCAACGCGGTGAACCGGCTCAGCAGCTCCTCGCGGCCGAGGACCCAGTCGTCGTCCGGGTGCTTGCGCCGCTGCTGGACCAGCGACTGCTCCAACGCGTACGCGCTCACGTACAGGGACAGCGCGTCGAGTGCCCACGCGGCGGTCCGCGGCTCGATCCCCCCGGCGAGCAAGATCGCGAAAAGCCCTTCGCGGACCCGCAGCGCCTCGAGGTTGGTGGGGACCGTGGCCAGCGCCGCCCGGGACACTCCCGGATACCTCAGGTACTGGTCGCGGATCTGCGTGTACGCCTCGACGATCTGCGTCCGCCACGTGGCCGGGTCCGGTTCGGGCAGCACGATCCGCGCGCAGAGCCTGCCGATGAGCAGGTCGTCGATGTCGTCCTTGTTCACGATGTGCGCGTACAGCGACGACGGCCCGCTGCCGAGCACCGCCGCCACCCGGCGGATGGTCAGCGCGTTGTATCCCTCGGTCGCCACCACCTGCAGGGCCGCGTCGGCGATCCGGTCGGCCGTGATCGGCGTCTTGGGCGACGCCGGCGCGGCGGGGTCGCCCGCGGGCCGGGCGTGCCGGGCTGCTCGGCGTTGCCGGGGATCAGGAGGCATGCCGGCGACTATAACGGGGACCGAACTAAGTTCGCATGGTAGAACTTAGTTCGTGAGCGACGAACTAAGTTCGATGAAGGTGACCATCGCCGGAGCCGGGCTGGGCGGTCTGTGCCTGGCGCAAGGCCTGCGCCGGGCCGGGATCGAGGCCGGCGTCCACGAGCGCGACCCGGCCGTCACCGCGCGGTTCCAGGGCTACCGGCTCGTGCTGGACCCGACCGGGCTGGCGGCCCTGCGCGGCTGCCTGCCACCCCGCTGGCACCCGCTGCTGGACGCGATCGCCGGCGACGCCTACGGCGAGCGGCTGGTCCTGGACCCGCGGCTGAACAGGATCGGCGAGCTCGGCCCCGGCCGGGCCGGGACCGTGGTCGACCGGCACGTGCTGCGCCACCTGCTGCTCACCGGGCTCAGCGTGCGCACCGGCGCCCCGCTGACCGGCTACGAGCTGCTGGCCGGCGGCCGGGTCGAAGCGCGGTTCGAGCACGCCGATCCGGTCGTCGCCGACCTGCTCGTCGGCGCGGACGGGGTCGGCTCCGCCGTCCGCGCGGTGCTGTCGCCGCGGACCACCCCGACCGACACCGGCGTCCGGTTCGTCATCGGCCGCACGCCGCTGACCGGCCAGTTCGCCGGGCTGTCGCGGGCTTTCGGGTCGAAGATCGCCGGCGACGGCGTGAGCCTGCTGCTCGGCGCGATGCGCTTCCGCACCCCGCCGAAGCAGGCCGCCGAAGAGCTGGCGCCCGAGGTGGTCCTGCCCGACGTCCGCGACTATGTGCGCTGGGCCATGATCCTGCCGCCGGACGGCTCGCTCGGCGAGCTGACCCCGCAGGAGGCCGTGCTGTCCAGGATCGAGGGCTGGCACCCGGACCTGCGGGCCCTCGTCGAGCAGTCCGATCCGGACAACAGCACCCTGCTGTCCATCCGGGTGGTCGAACCCCGGCAGCGCTGGGCACCCGGCCCGGTCACGCTCCTCGGCGACGCCATCCACGCCACGTCACCGACCGGCGGCAACGGCGCGAACACCGCTCTGCGCGACGCCGACCTGCTGCGCCGTTGCCTGACCGAGGGCCGCCGGGACCTCGTCGATGCGGTCGGCGACTACGAGCGGCAGATGTTCGAGTACGGCGCCGAGGCCGTGCGCCACAGCCTCGCCGCGCTCCCCGACTTCGTCCCGCGGCCGGCGGCCGGCGGCCGTGCCGGTTCCCGGTAGCGTGAGCGAACCCGAGCGGTCGCGGGAGTGCGCGCATGTCCACACAGGAGCATGAGAACCGGCGGGCGGTAACAGGTCGGCGGCCCATCGCGACTGGAACAGGAGGATCATGTCGACGAGGAGTGTCTGCCGATGAGCCTGGCTGTCGGAAACGTCGGCGCGTGGCTGGTCCAAGCCTTCCCCGACATTTCCAGCAACCTGATCGCGGCCGCGATCGGCGGTGCGCTGGTCTGGTCGGCGACCACCGCGAGACGGCGCCTCAAGCTGTTTCGCGCACGCAGGTTCTGGCGGGCGCTGGGTGGCCGTCACCCGCTCATCGTCCTGGGAGCGCACGACTTCGGATCGCAGCGTCGGTGGGCCAGAGCCGGCGTGGTGGGCATGGGCGACATCGGGGCCCTTGTGGAGATCGAAGCACAGCTGCGCAAGCTCGGCTTCGCCGGGAGGCTCGCGGAGTCGAAGCAATTGTCACCGCGTGAGCTGAGTTCGGACCTCGTCCTGATCGGCGGACCGGTGGCGAATGCCGTGACGAGAACGATGCTGGCGAAGCTGCGCGGAACGATCTCCTTCGATTTCGCCGATGATCCGGAGCACGAGGCAGCCGTGATCCACGACCTGAGAGCCGGCCGGGTGCTCGCCCCGCAGTACGACGAGTCGGGCTACCCGGTCAGCGACCACGCCGTGATCATCCGGACGCCGAACCCCCTCGCACCGGATACGTCGGAACTCGTCATCGTGGCGGGGTGCTTCGAACACGGTACGGAGGCCGCGGCCGGGAAGCTCGGCGACCGGAAGTTCCTCCGCAGGCTCAAGCGGATGAAGCACTTCGAAGCACTGGTCGAGACCACCGTGGTGGACGGTGCCCACTACGACACCAGGCTCGTCGAAACCCGGCGCATCCCAGGTTTGAACCGGCCGTGACCGTGGTACTGACCGGATTCATCGCTGTCCCCGCTCTTGGAGGGTGCTCGTGCAGATCCAGGTCAACACCGGCCACAACATCCACGGTGGCGAAGGACTGGCCACCTACGTGACCACCGAACTGGAGAACAGCCTCTCCCGGTTCGGTGGATGGCTGACCCGGGTGGAGGTGCACCTCAGCGAGGACGGCGGCAGCAAGCCCGAAGACAAGAAGTGCGTGATCGAAGCGCGACCGGGCGGCAAGCAGCCCGTCGCGGTCACCCACCACGCGACCACTGTGGACGATGCCTGCACGGGCGCGGCGCACAAACTGGGGCGGCTGCTGGATTCCCGGTACGCCCGCGCCCACGACCACAAGGGCAGCGACAGCATCCGGCACATGCCCGCTCCCGAAGACGCACCGCAGAGCTGATCGAGCGCCGCCCGCCGGCCGGGGCCGGTGGGCGGCGCGCTCACCGGCCGGCCGGGTCGCTCGGGTGCGGCTTCAGCGGCGTCACCGTCACCGCCATCCACGGGTGCAGCGGCATCGACTCGAGCACCGCCTGCAGCGTTGCCTCGTCCGTGGCCGCGAACAACCCGATCGTGTGCCACTCCCCCGGGCCTTCCGGGGGCTTCCACAACCGCAGGATGTGCCCCTGCGCCGCCAGTTCCCGGCTCCGCGCCGCCTCGCGGCGGCGCGTGTCCGCCACCTCTTCGTCCGGGGTTCCCGGGGGGACCGTGGTCCGCATGTCGACGAGGAATTCCACGGTCACAACCTCGAGACCTGGTAGTGCGCGATCAGCCACGCGTCATCCGCGCGCCGGAGGACCACGCTCAGGTGGACCGGCAGCGCCGGGCGGTCCGTGAAGCCGAAGTCGACCGCCGCGTACCCGAGGACCACGTCCTCCGCGAGCCGCCGGGACTCCACGACCCGGTAGTCCGCCGTCATGCCGAGCGGCTGCGAGTCGTAGTACGCGGCCACGCCGTCGCGGCCCACGCTGTACGGGTGCAGGCCCTGGAAGATCGCGTCTTCGGTGAACAGCTCGGCGACCCGGGCCGGCTCGTGCGCGTCGACCGCCGACTTCCAGGCCTTCAGCACTCCTTCGAGGATGTCCATGCCGTCAGTGTCCCGCGCTCTGGCCACCGTCGACGTGCAGGATCTCGCCCGTCACGAACGGCGCGCCCTCCAGGTAGACGACCGCGTCGACGATGTCGCCCGGGTCGCCGATGCGCCCGACCGGGTGCAGGCCCGCGAGCGCTTCGTGCGTCGACGCCGGGTGCATCGGGGTGCGGATGATGCCCGGCGACACGGCGTTCACGCGCACGCCGCGCGTGGCGTACTCGATCGCCAGGGACTTCGTGACCGCGTTCAGCCCGCCCTTGGTCAGCGACGCCAGCGCCGAGGGCACCGCGCTGTTGGCGTGGTCGGTCAGGCTGGTCGTGACGTTGACGACGTGCCCGCCGCCGACTTCGAGCATCGCGGCGATCGCGCGCTTCGTGACCTCGAAGAAGCCGCGCAGGTTCACGCCGGTCACGAGGTCGAAGTCGGCGTCGGTGTAGTCGGTGAACGGCTTCGCGACGAAGACACCGGCGTTGTTCACCAGCGTGTCGACGCGGCCGAACGTCGCCAGCGCCTGCTCGATCACGCGGGCGCCGACCGCCGGGTCGGCGATGTCGCCCGGGACGGCGAGGATGCCGGCGTCGCCCGACGGGGTGATGGACCGCGAGTTCGCGACCACGGCGTAGCCGAGCTTCCGGTACGCCTCGACCACGGCCGCGCCGATGCCCTGCGAGGCGCCGGTGACGACCGCGACCTTCTGGGTGCTCATGAAAACCTCCTGGTGAGTGGTGCTTCCTCAGCCGAGGATGTGCCCGCTCACCCGGGTTCGCCACGACCGGTCCGCTCTCAGCTGGGAGGCCGGACCTCCCACCGCACTAAGCTCCCGGTATGGAGCTACGCCAGCTTCGGTACTTCGTGGCCGTCGCCACGGAACTGAACTTCGGCCGGGCCGCGGAGCGGCTGCACATCGCCGGGCCTTCGCTGTCCCAGCAGATCAAGGCCCTCGAACGCGACCTCGGCGTGCGGCTGTTCGACCGCGACCGCCGCTCGGTCACCCTCACCGAATGCGGCGAGTCGCTGCTGCCGCGGGTCCGCGCGCTGTTGGAGCAGGCCGACGAGCTGCGGCGCTCGGCGGCCGGGATCGCCGCGCGCGAGCCGGTGCGGCTGGGCTACGTCAACTGGCGGCCCGCCGACCTGCTCGACCGCGTCGCGGGCGTCGCGCACCTGCACGTCGACACGTGGGTGCTGCCTTCGCACGCCCAGCTGCGCCGGGTCGCCGACCGGAGCATCGACCTGGCGATCTGCTGGGCGCGGGCCGCCGACCTGGCCGAGCACGACCTCGAGGCGCACCTGCTCGGCGCCGACCGCCTCCACGCGATCGGCACCGGCGCCGCCGACGTCGCCGCGAAAGACGTCGTCGTGCTCGTCGACGCCGACACCGCGAGCTGGGCGTCGTGGAACGACTACGCCGAGGAGTTCGCGGCGGCCACCGGTGCGCACGTCGTGCGCATCCACGACGGCGGCGTCACCGGCCCGGCGTTCTTCGACCACGTCCGGCGGCTGCGGCGCCCGGTGCTCAACTCCCCCAAGGGCCAGACCGCGCCGGTGCCGCCGGACCTCGCGCGCCGGGCGGTGACCGGGCCGGCGCCGTTCTGGACGTGGTCGCTGGTGTCCCGCCGGGACGAGACCCGCGCGCCGGTCCGCGCGACCATCGCGGCGCTCACCCGGGACGTCGGCGCGCCGGACCTCGGGTGGCTGCCCGCGGACGACCCGCACGCGGCGCTCAGCCGAACGCCCGCACCGCCACGTCCTGCCAGTCGTTCCACGTCTTGAGCCGGGCCCGGTACTCGTCGGTGACCGCGGCGAGGGACTTGCCGAGGAACATCCGCAGCGGCGGGTCGGCGGCGTCGACGAGGTCGAGGATCGCCGCCCGGGTCGCGTGCGGGTCGCCGACGTCCCAGTTCCCCTCGCCGGCGGCCGGGTAGTCCGGGTTCGGCGTGCTGCGGCGCGAGCCGACTTCCAGCCACTCGGTGGCGTAGGGCCCGGGCTCCAGGTTGGTGACGTGGACGCCGAACTCCGCGACTTCTTGCGCCAGCGACTGGGAAAGGCCCTCCAGCGCCCACTTCGACGCGTGGTAGGCGCCGATGCCGGGGAACGCGACCACACCGCCTTCGCTGGTGACCTGGATGATGTGGCCGCGGCGCTGCGCGCGCAGGATCGGCAGCGCCGCCTGGGTGACCCAGAGCGCGCCGAAGAAGTTCGTCTCCAGCTGCGCGCGGACCTCGTCCTCGGTGAGTTCCTCGACGCGGCCGAAGTGCCCGTAGCCGGCGTTGTTGACGACGACGTCGAGCCCCCCGAAGTGGTCGGCGGCCCGGCGGACGGTGGCGAACGCGGCGGCGCGATCGGTGACGTCGAGGCGGAGCGGGAGGACCGCGTCGCCGAACTCCTCGACGAGGTCGCCGAGCTGCTCGGGGGTGCGCGCGGTGGCGGCGACCCGGTCGCCGCGCTCGAGGGCGGCCTCGGTCCAGTGGCGGCCGAAGCCCTTCGAAGCTCCTGTGATGAACCAGATCATGGTTCCATGCTGAGCTTTCCGGCCCATGAGCACCAGCGATGTCTTCTCATGGAAGCCATGCGAGCTACTCATGGCTAGGCTGACGGCATGAGCGAAGTGACGCTGGCCGGCCTGCGCGTGGTCCGCGAGGTCGCGGCGACCGGCTCGTTCACGGCGGCGGCCGCGGCGCTGGGCTTCACGCAGTCCGCGATCTCGCGGCAGGTGGCGATGATGGAGGCGGCCGCGGGCACGGCGCTGTTCGAGCGGCACGCGCGCGGCGTGCGCCCGACGCCGGCCGGCGCGTCGCTGGCCCGCCACGCCGCCACCGCGCTCGCGGTCGTCGACACCGCGGAGCAGGAGCTGGCCGGCCTGCGCGACCGGCTGGCCGGCCGGCTGTCGGTCGGCGCGTTCCCGGCCGCGGCCGCGGTCCTGCTCCCCCGGGCGCTGGCCGTCCTGCGCACCCGGCACCCCGGGCTGGTCGTCACCCTCGACGAAGGAGCGACCCCGGCGCTGCTCGCCCGGCTGCGCGGCGGCCGCACCGAGGTGGTGGTGATCGGCGTCGGCGAGGGGCTGCCGGGCTACGACCTCGCGGGCCTGCACCAGGACGTGCTGATCGAGGACGACCTGCGCGTCGCGGTCCCGGCCGGGCACCGGCTCGCCCGCCACCGGCGCGCCGGCGTCGCGGACCTGCGCGAAGAGACGTGGATCGTCGGCCGCGGCGGCCGGGGCGAGCCCCAGTTCGGCGCGTGGCCGACGCTCGCCGAGCCCCGCGTCGGTCCGGCGGCCGGCAGCTGGACGACCCGCCTGGGCCTGGTGGCGGCCGGGCTGGGGATCGCGCTGCTGCCGGGCGTCGCGGCGAAGTCGGTGCCGGCCGGGGTCGTGGTGGTGCCGGTCGAGGACCCGGCGTGGCGCGGGCGGAGTGCGGTGGTGGTCACCCGGCCCGGCCGCTCGGCGGGCGCCACGGCGGTCGTCGAGGCGCTCCGGGAGCAGGCCGCCGAGCTGCGCGGCTGACACCGGGGGACGAAACCTGCCCACCCACGGCCGCTCGCCGCGGGGGACAATCGGACGCATGGAGCCCACCGGACAGCCGAAGGAGCTCGGCGACTTCCTCAAGGCGCGCCGGGCGCAGCTGAACCCGCGCGACGTCGGCCTGCCGGAACCCCCCTCGCCGCGGCGCGTGGCCGGGCTCCGCCGCGAAGAGGTCGCGCAGCTCGCCGCGATCAGCGTCGACTACCTGACGCGGCTGGAACAGGGGCGGGTGCAGGCGTCGGCTTCGGTCCTCGCCACCCTCGCCCGCGCGCTGCGGCTCGACGACGACCAGCAGTCCTATGTGTACGAACTGGCGGGCAAGCCCTTCCGCCGGCCGCGGCGCCGGGCGGGCGAGAAGCTGCGCCCGGCCATGAAACGGCTCCTCGACCAGCTCGCGGAGACGCCCGCGATGGTGCTCGGCCGCCGCCTGGACATCGTCGCGTGGAACGACTCGGCCGCCGCGTTGTTCACCGACTTCGCGCGCTACCCCGCGAACCGCCGCAACTACGTGTACCTGCTCTTCGCCGACCCGCTGGTGCGCGCGCTGCACGCGGACTGGGCCGAAGCGGCCCGCACGGCGGTGGCGGCCCTGCGCCTGGAAGCCGCGCGGGACCCGGACGCGCCGGAACTGGCGGAGCTCGTCGGCGAGCTGGCGGTGCACCACCCGGAGTTCCGGACGTGGTGGGCGGCCCACCACGTGACGAGCCAGGGCTACGGCCTCAAGCACTACCGCCACCCGGTGGTCGGCGAGCTCACGCTGGACTGCGACATGTGGGAAAGCCCGGACGGCAGCGGGCAGCGGTTGATGGTCCTGACGGCGGAACCCGGCTCGGCGGCCCGCGATGGATTGCGGATCCTGGCTTCGTGGACCGCCGAGCCCGTCACCGGGTGATCACTTGTCGGCGTGCACGTCGTACGTCATGTGGTAGTCGGCGCCCGCCAACGCGTTGAAGAACGCCGTCAGCGTGCCGATTCCCGCCTGCGTGTCCGTGATCGTCACCGTGCCGAGGGCGTCGTCCTTGCCCCCGTCCTGGTCGACCAGCGTCACCTTCGTCGAGGTCGTGAAGCCGCGCAGCGTGTTCAGCGTGACGGTGTCGCCCTTGCCCAGCTTGTGCGGGCCCGAGACCGTGACGCCGTTCAGCTGCACGAGGATCTCGTCCTTGCCGACCAGGTCGTCCTTCTTCACGCACTTCAGCGTCTTGATGTGCAGTTCCGGCATGTCCCCTCCAGGAGAATCGTCGGTTTCCTGAAGACAAAGGGACCGCCGGCCGCCACCAGATACACCGGTCACCGGCGCACCAGCAGCGCCGTCGCGACGATGCCCGCCACCACCACGGCCGCCAGCGCCAGCATGCTGATCCCCATGCCGTGCGCGAAAGCCGCGCGTGCGGCCGGCGCCAGGTGCGCGTCCACCGCGAGCGCGCCCGCCAGCGAGCCCTCCGCGGCTTCCCGTGCCGCCGGCGGCAGCGCAGCCGTCGCCGGGCCCACCGAATCCCGGTAGGCGGCCGAAAGGACGCTGCCCACGAGCGCGATCCCCAGTGCCGCACCGACTTCGCGCGTCGCGTCGTTCACCGCCGACGCCACGCCGTACTCCGACGGCGGGACGCTGTCGAGGATCGCGCTCGTCGCCGCCGGGGCCGTCACCCCGATGCCCGCGCCCAGCACGCACACCGCGATCGCCAAGGCGGGGTAACCGCTTCCGGCGTCCAGCTGTCCGATGAGGACCATGCCGGCGACGATCACCGCGAGCCCGGCGCACGTCACCACCCGCAGCCCGAACCGGCGCACCAGCGGCGCCGAAGCCAGCGACAGCGGGAAGAGCGACACCGCGACCGGCCACAGCGCCAGCCCCGACTTCAGCGCCGAATACCCCTGCACCAGCTGCAAGTACTGCGCCAGCGCGTAGAACATCCCGAACGCCGCGGTGAACTGGACGGTCACCGAAACCGAGCCGGCCGCGAAAGCCGCGTTGCCGAACAGCCGGACGTCCAGCAACGGGGACGTGCGCCGCAGCTCGAAACCGACGAAGAGCGCGCCCAGCACCAGCCCGCCCGCGATCGACCCGAGGACCACGCCGTGGCCCCAGCCGAGGTCGGCGACGCGCAGGATGCCGAACACGACGGCCCCGATCGCGGACGCGCTCAGCACCGCGCCGCCGGCGTCGAAGGCGTGCGGGGCGCGGTCGCGGGACGTCGGCACGGTCAGGCTCGCGGCCACCAGGACCACCGACAGTGCCGCCGGCCCGAGGAACACCGAATGCCACGAGAAGTGCCGCAGCAGCACCCCGGCCAGGACCAGGCCGCCGAGCCCGCCGACGCCGGCGACCGCGGCCCAGATCCCGATGGCCCGCCCGCGGCGGCCGGCCGGGAAGCTCGCGGTGATGATCGACAGCGTGGCCGGCATGATCATCGCGGCACCGAACCCGGTGACCGCCCGGGCCACGATCAGCCAGGTCGAGGTGTCGAGGAAGACGGGCGCGGCGCAGCCGACGGCGAACACGAGCAGGCCGGCGACGAGCACGCCGCGGCGTCCGTACCGGTCCCCGAGCGCGCCGGCCGGCAGCACGAGCGCGGCCAGCACGAGCGTGTAGACGTCGACGATCCACGTCTGTTCCGCCTGGCTGGCGCCGGTGTCGGCGGCGAGCGCGGGCAGCGCCGCGTTGACGATCGTCACCATGGCGATCACCAGGCCGACCGCCGTGCACATCACGCCGACCGTCCACGCGCGGCGACCGGTGGACAGCGCGCTGTCGCCGGTGGTTTCGAGCTCCGCCCGCATGCACCCGACGCTACGTGCGGCAACCGAGACGCGGGGCGGCCGGCGGTCTCAGTTCGCGGACGACGGCTTGAGCACGTCCTCGACGAGCGTGTTCACCATGCCTCGCGGCACCGCCGCACCGGTGAGCGCGGCGTACACCAGCGGCCCGACCAACGCGTCGAGCGCCGCGTCCGGACCCAGCTTCGGTGCGATCTCGCCCGCCTCGATCGCACGGGTGAGGAGCGCGCGCTCCAGCTCGCGCCGCGGATCCAGGTAACGCTCCCGGAAGCTCTCGGCCGTGACCGGGTCGTGCTGCGCCTGGGCCAGCAGCGCCAGCAGGACCCGGCCCGCCGGGTTGCCGGTCAGGAACCGCGCGAACGCCCGGAGGTAGCCGCGGATGGCTTCGGCCGTCGGTTTCCCGGACGGCACCGGGAAGCACCTGGCGCTGTCCTCGATGAGGGTGTCGAGGAGGATTTCCCCCTTCGACGGCCACCAGCGGTAGATCGTCTGCTTGGCGACGCCGGCGCGGCGCGCGATCGCCTCGACGGTCAGCGCGGCGTAGCCGTGTTCCACGAGCAGGTCGTCCGCCGCGTGGAGCACGGCCAGGCGCGCGGTTTCGTCGCGCTTGTTGCCGGAGCGCGGGCGGGGGCTGTCGGGCATGCGCGTCACCCTACCCGGCCACCGCTGACCGGACGCCGCGTCTTGTCTAGACGCAACGTCGCGTCTAGCCTCGCGAGCACACCACCCCGAAGGAGTACCCGTGTCACCCAAGCAAGCGCTCGTCGTCGGCGCCTCCCGCGGCCTCGGGCTCGTCCTCGCCCGTGAGCTGACGAGCCGCGGCTGGCACGTCATCGCGACGACCCGCGGCGACCGCCCCGACGACCGGCTCGAGATCGAATCCCTGGAGATGACGAGCGCCGACCAGCTCGCCGCCTTACGCGAGCGCCTGGCCGGGCGCCGGCTCGACCTGCTCTTCGTCAACGCCGCGATCGACCGCGGGAACACGCCCATCGGCGACGTCCCCACGGACGTCTTCACCGAGGTGATGGTCACCAACGCGCTGAGTCCACTGCGGACGGTCGAAGCACTGGGCGAGCTGGTCGACGCCGGGGGAACCATCGCCGTCATGTCGTCCGAGCAGGGCAGCGTCTCGCTCAACACCGAGTACGGCTACGAGCTGTACAAGGCCAGCAAAGCCGCGCTCAACCAGCTGATGCGCAGCTACGCGACCCGGACCGCCGGGGACGGGCGGACCAAGCTGCTCATCGACCCGGGCCACAACCGGACGCGCCTCGGCGGGCCCGACGCGCCGCTGGCCCCCGAGGAGACCGTGCCGGCGGTCGTCGACGTGCTCGAAGCCGAGGCGGGCAAGCCCGGCCTGCGGTTCCTGGACCGCCACGGCGAGCCCGTGCCGTGGTAGCCCTCAGCGGGCGACGGCGTACGCCTGCTGCCCCCGGGGACTCGCGGCGGCCAGGACGAACCCGTCGGCGAAGCCCGTCGCGCAGACCTTGCCCAGGGACTTCTCCGCCGCCCGCACGACGTCGTGGCCCCGCTCGCGCAGCTCGGCGACCACTTCGGCCGGGCACCCGGCCTCGACTACCAGGCGGTTCGGCCGGGCGCAGCGCGGCGCGAACGACGACGGGACCTGGTCGGTGTGGAACGCCCGCTGCTCGATCGCCGCCTGCGGGCGCAGGCCGCCGTCGACGTGGCTGACGAAGAAGTTCAGCGTCCACTGGTCCTGCTGGTCGCCGCCCGGGGTGCCGAACGCCAGGTGCGGGCGGCCTTCGCGCGTCACCAGCGTCGGGCTCAACGTCGTGCGCGGGCGCTTGCCCGGTGCGACCGTGTTCGGGTGCCCTTCCTGCAGCAGGGCCATCTGGCCGCGGGTGCCGAGCGGGAAGCCGAGGCCCGGGATGAGCGGCGAGCTCTTCAGCCAGCCGCCGCTCGGCGTCGCGACGACCATGTTGCCGTCGCGGTCCGCCGCGCTGATGCAGCACGTGTCGCCCTTGGCCGCGGTCAGCTTCACCACCGCCGGGATCCCGTCGGCGAGCTGGCGGCGCCAGTCCGGGTCGGCCGGGGCGGGCAGCGGCGGCTCCGGGAACCAGCCGCCCGGACCCGGGCGCAGGGAACCGCAGGCCCGCTCCCCCACCAGTTCACGGCGGGCCGCGGCGTACTCCGGGTCGAGCAGCCGGCCGAGCGGGACGTCGGTGTGCGCCGGGTCGCCGTAGAAGGCTTCCCGGTCGGCGAAGGCGAGCTTCGCGCATTCGACGACCGTGTGCAGGTGCTCGGCGCCGCCGTGGTCCATCGCCGCCAGGTCGAAGCCTTCGAGCAGGCCCAGCTGCTGCAGGAACACCGGGCCCTGCGACCACGGGCCCGCCTTGTGCACGGTGTGGCCGCGGTAGTCCGCGGTCAGCGCCGGCTCGATCGTCGGCCGCCAGGACGCCAGGTCGTGGCCGGTGAGCAGGCCGCCGTTGCGGCGGCCCGTGCAGTCGAGGGGTTCGGCCGTGGCCAGGTACTTGTCGATCGCCTCGGCGACGAACCCCTGGTAGAACACCGCGACGGCGGCGTCGATCCGGTTCTCGCGCCCGCCCGGGGCGGCTTCGGCCTCGGCGAGGATCCGCCGGTAGGTCGCGGCCAGTGGCCGGTTGCGCAGCCGGGACCCCGGCTTGGGCGGCCGGCCGTCCGGCAGGTAGACCTCGCCGGAGGCGGTCCACTCCTCGCGGAACAGCGGTGCGAGAACCTCGATCATGTCGGCGGCCTTGGGCAGCAGCGGAAAGCCGTCTTCGGCGTACGCGATCGCCGGGGCCAGCACGGTACCGAGGTCGAGCCGGCCGCGGTCGCGCAGCAGCCGCAGCCACGCGCCGAACGCGCCGGGCACGACGGCCGGCAGCAGGCCCGAGCCGGGGATCGCGTCGACGCCGCGGTCGTGGAACGCCTGGGGTGTCGCGGCTTCCGGCATCGGGCCCTGGCCGCAGATGACCTCCACGTTCCCGGTCTCGCCGTCGTGGACGAGGATCGGGACGTCCCCGCCCGGGCCGTTGAGGTGCGGTTCGACGACCTGGACGACCAGCGCGGTCGCGACGGCCGCGTCGAAGGCGTTGCCACCGAGGTCGAACATCGCGGCACCGGCGGCCGAAGCCAGCCAGTGCGTGGAGGACACGGCTCCGCGGGTGCCGAGCAGTTCGGGTCGGTCGAGCACGTCAGCTTCCCTTCTCCGGGTCGGCCAGCTCTCCGGTGCCGGCCGGCAGCACGGCCCCGGAGACCGACGCGGACACCGGCCGGGCGCCGTCGACCCGGACCGAGCAGTACATGGTGGACGGACGGCCCTGCTCGCGGCCCTGGTGCAGCGTGAAGTCGTGCACGCCGTCGCCGGCGAGCCACCCCGCCTCGACGAGCCAGACGCCGAGGCCGAGCGCGGCCGAGGCGCACGCCGGGTCCTCCGGCATGCCGTAGCCGGGCGCGAACAGGCGGCCGTGCGCGGTGCGCGTCACCGCGTCCCAGCCGAACACCAGAACGTCGGCGAGTTCGGCGGCGGCCATGGCCGCGAAGTCCGGTTCCGCGGCCGCGACGGCGTCCGCGCGCACGGGCAGGAAGTGGAACGCGGGGCCGAAGCCGCACGCGGCGGGGCGGGCGCCGTCGGCTGCGGGGGCGGGCAAGCCGACGGCGCCGAGCAGGGTCCCCGGGTCGAGCGGCTCGCTCTCCAGGGGGTCGTTCGCGGTGATCTTGCCCGCTTCGGCGGTCACGTCCAGGGGCAGCCGCTTCGGCCCGCACTCCTGCACGACCCGCCCGGCGGGCACCAGGCCGAGCCTCGCGAGCGTCACCGCCGTGCCGACGCTGGAGTGCCCGCCGAACGGCGATTCCGCCTCGGGGGTGAAGACCCGCACGCGGTAGTGGGCGCCCGTGCCGGTGGGCGGCAGGACGAACGCCGTCTCGGTGTGGTTGATCTCGCGGGCCAGCGCCTGCATGCCCGCGGTGTCGAGGTCGCCGGCCCGCGGGACGACGCCGAGCGCGCTGCCGGCGTAGACGTGGTCGGCGAACATGTTGACGATCTCGTACGCGGGCATGCTGCTCCTTTCAGGCCAGGTCCAGTTCGTCGAGCACGCGCTCGTCCCCCTGATACGGCTCGGTCTCGCGCGGCCAGTGCACGACCAGGTCGGTGAAGCCGAGGTCGCCGAAGGTGCCCGAGGCGTCCCGGAAGGACTGCGCGGAGTCCAGCACGCCCCCGACGGTCGCGCCGGTCACCAGCAGCTTCCCGGCCGGCGCCGGATCCCGCCCGGCCGCGGCGCAGGCGTCCTCGAACGCCCGGAGCTGGTCCTTCAGCTCCGGCACGACCTGGTCCCAGCGGCGGGCGTCGAACCGGCCCGGCGCGCCCGCGGTGAGCCACGTTTCGCCGTACCGCGCGGCCAGGCCCATCGCCTTCGGGCCGGTCGCCGCGACCGCCAGCGGCACCCGCGGCCGCTGCAGGCAGCCCGGTTCCATCCGCGCGTCCGCACACCGGTAGTACTGGCCTTCGTACGACGTGAGCGGTTGCCGCAGCAGGAGTTCCGTCAGCTCGAGGAACTCCGCGAACCGCGCGGAGCGGCTACCACCGGGCGCGGCACCGAAGACGCTCTCGTCGTAGCCCCCGGCCCCGGAGCCGACGCCGCAGATCAGCCGGCCATCGGAGATGTCGTCGAGCGTCATCAGCTCCTTGGCGAACGGCACCGGGTGGCGGAACGTCGGCGTCGCGACGAGGGAACCGAGCCGCATCTTCGACGTCACGCCCGCCGCGGCGGTCAGCGTCGGCAGGCAGCCGAACCAGGTTTCGTCGCGCAGCCAGCGCCACATCAGGTGGTCGTAGGTCCAGGCGTGGTCGAACCCGAGCTCTTCGGCGCGGCGCCAGCGGTCCCGCGCGGCGGACCAGCGCTGCTCGGGCAGCAGGACGATGCCGTGGCGCACGGCTCAGTCCGCCGGCGATCCGGCGGCGCACGCGGCGACGTCGGCGAGCAGGCCGACGAACCCGGCCTCGCAGGCGCGGACCTCGGGACTGGTCAGCTCCTTCGGCGGGTCCTCGGCATCGGACACGGAATCGACGCCGTTCTGGGACACGTCCAGCGCCACGGCGTTGAGCCGGCGCAGCAGCTGGGCCACGACGTCGGCCAGCGATGTGGGCGCCCGCAGCGTCATGAAGTAGTTGTCGTAGACGACGCTCAGCACGTCCGGGTGGGTCGGCTCGGCCGCGCCGGACGCGTCCTGCAGCAGCGAGCGGCCGCTGGGCACCAGTTTCGCCGCGATCCCGCCGTGGACCCGTTGGTAGAAGCCGACTTCTTCGCGCAGCGCCGCGACCCCGGGCGAGTCGTCGTCCGGCAGGCCCTTGCCGCGGTAGAGGTCGCGGACCGGCGCGAAGTCCGGCGCCCAGGTACCGCTGAACCCCCGGTGCTGCAGGAACATGCTCGGCCGGATGACCTCGTGGTAGACGTCGATCGGCGTCGAGCTGGTGTAGAGCAGCATCGCGCTGAAGCCGCGGGTGAACAGG
The DNA here is from genome assembly GCF_053605345.1 of Amycolatopsis sp. NPDC003865. Classification (NCBI taxonomy): domain Bacteria; kingdom Bacillati; phylum Actinomycetota; class Actinomycetes; order Pseudonocardiales; family Pseudonocardiaceae; genus Amycolatopsis; species Amycolatopsis sp. NPDC003865. The sequence continues at coordinate 73,305 of NZ_JBSGJA010000008.1, forward strand.
GCCGCCGAGGCCAGTGCCGCTTCACGGTCGCGCTCGCCGCGCTCGGCCAGCGCCAGTTCGCGGGCGACCAGCTGCCACAGCACGAACGTGACCTGGTGGCCGGTGATCCAGCGGAACCAGTAGAGCCGGTCGGACGATTCGACGGGCTCGAGGGTGCCGGGCACGCCGCCGCGGGACATGTGCTCCAAGTGCGTGCACAGGCCCGCGAACCGGGAGCAGGGGCCGTCGCCGCCGGGTTCGGTACCCGCGTCCGGGATGGTCAGCGGTTCGAGACCGTAGGGGAAGTCGCCGAAGTCCCACCCCTCGCGCACGGGGACCTCGGTGAGCACGGGGACGGTCATCAGGCGGCCTCCGGAATCCAGGTGAATTCGTATTCCAGGCCGTTCACGTCGAACGCGTAGAAACTCTGCACACCGTCGGCGTCGGTGACGATCTCCGTCGCCGGCTCGTCGCGGGTGAAATGGTACCGGCCGGATTCGTACAATTTGATCCAGTGGCGCTGCCACGCGCGCATTTCCGCGGGCGAGCCGACCTCCATGCAGACGTGCTGGAACTGCGCGTCGCCGGGATCGGGCGCCCCGGCTCCCTCGCCGGCGCGCTCGAAGAGGTGGAACCGGGTGCCGCCGGCGCGCAGTTCGACGAGCTTGACGATGCCGGGCAGCCGGCTCGTGGTCAGTTCGGAGAACTCCTCCAGAGACCAGTTTTCCTTGCACCCGAAGAAGTCCTGGTACCAGGAGACACAGTTGTCCAGGTCGGCGGTCTGGATCCCGAGGTGGTGGAAGGTCGCCGCGCGCAGCGGGGCGAGGCGGGGCGACTCGAGGGTCGCCACGGCGTGGTCGGTCATGGTCGCCATCCTTTCTTCCGGCGCCGGGCGAACATTCCCAGACGGCGCCTCGAGAGTGGCTTCGATCGATCGGCGGGAGGGCTGTGATATCAACCTCCCGATCTCCTTCGAGCCTACATTGATTGCCGCCGGGAAATCAAGTTGGCGGCAAAAGAATCTCGATTCTCCCTTAAGCCGGACGCGATCCTCAAGTACGATCGGAAGACATGAGCGAAGACCAGTGGACGAAAATCGACACCTACACCTCGACCCTGATGGTGGAGCACGACGCCGCCCTGGACCTCGCGGCCAAGGCGAGTGCCGAGGCCGGGCTGCCGGAGATCGCGGTGGCGCCCAACCAGGGCAAGTTCCTCCACCTGCTCGCCCGCACTCACGGCGCGCGCCGGATCCTCGAGATCGGCACGTTCGGTGGCTACAGCGCGATCTGGCTGGCCAGGGCGCTGCCCGAGGGCGGCACGCTGACCACGCTGGAGGCCGAACCGTCCTTCGCCGAGGTGGCCCGGCGGAACATCGACAACGCGGGGCTGTCCGACGTGGTCGACCTGCGCGTCGGCAAGGCGCTCGACACCCTGCCCGAGCTGGCCGGCGGTGAGCCGTTCGACTTCGTGTTCATCGACGCCGACAAGGCGAACATCCCGGAGTACTTCGGCTGGGCGCTGGAGCTGACCCGGCCGGGCAGCGTGATCGTCGTGGACAACGTGGTGCTCGACGGGCTCGTCGTCGAGGCCGGCAGCCCGAACCCCGCGGTTCGGGGTGTGCGGCGCTTCAACCGGCTGGTGGCCGACGAACCGCGCGTGACCGCGACGACCGTGCAGACCGTCGGCAGCCGCGGCCACGACGGGTTCTGCCTGATGCTCGTCGAGAGCTGAGATCGGTACGACCGGAGGGCCTTCCCGCACCGCGGGGAGGCCCTCCGTCCCTTCCGGACACATGTCAGAGCCGGTCGGGGTTGATCAGGTCCGGGGCGGTCCAGCCGTCGAGGTCGTACTCGGCCAGGCACTGCTCGGCGAACCCCTTGTAGCCGTCGACCTGGCCGGACGCCTGCTGCGCGGTGAGCATCTCGATGCGCACGTTCTCGTGGTTGCCCGAGAAGTTCCGCTCGTAGAGCTCGTTGCGGCCGGCGAACTCGGTGCCGACGGAGTCCCAGATCAGCTTCATCAGCTTGACCCGCTCGACGGCGTCGTAGCCGGACGAACCCCGGACGTACTTGTCCAGGTAGGGCCGCAGCTCCGGGTTCTGGAAGTCGCTCGCGTGCGAGTTCAGGTAGATCAGCGCGCTGCCGAGGTCCTGGTGGATGATCTCGCGCACGCGCGGGTAGCCGATCGTCATGAACCAGCGGTAGGCCATGCCGTAGTCGAGCTTCGGCAGCAGCGCGCCGTCCTTCCACGGATCCGGGTTCAGCGCCATCGCGTCGCTCAGGCCCCAGAACATGTTGCGCCAGGCGATGACCTCGCCGATCCGGGTCTGGATGCCGCGGAAGTCCTTGGTGCCGGTGACGTCGACGCCCTTGAGCAGCAGCCCGGCCAGGAAGTCCAGCTTGACCGCCAGCCGCGTCACGCCGTGGAACGTCGACCGGTTCAGGAACCCGGACGCGGACAGGAAGGTCGCCGCCTTGGCCTGGTCGCCGTAGACGAAGACGTTCTCCCACGGGATCTTCACCTTGTCGAGCACGAAGATCGTGTCGTTTTCGTCGAGGCGGCTCGACAGCGGGTAGTCGAACGGGCTGCCCATCGTGTCCGCCTGCAGCGCGTAGGACGGCCGGCAGATCAGCTTCAGCCCCGGCGAGTCCATCGGCAGCGTCGCCACCAGCGCGAATTCGCGCTTCTTCACCGGCAGCCCGTAGTGGGCGATGAAGTTGCCGTGGGTCAGGGCCGACCCGGTCGCGACGACCTTGGCGCCGCTGACGACCAGGCCGTCGTCGCGTTCCTCCTCGACGTGCACGAACACGTCCCCGACGTCGTCGGCCGCCTTGTGCCGGTCGACCGGCGGGTTGATGATCGCGTGGTTCCAGAACAGGACCTTCTCCTGCGCCTCGGCGTACCAGCGGCGCGCGTTGCCCTCGAACTCGCCGTAGTAGCCCGGGTCGACGCCCAGGGTGGCGAGGAAGCTCGCCTTGTAGTCCGGGCTGCGGCCGAGCCAGCCGTAGCTCATCCGGGCCCATTCGGCGATCGCGTCCCGGTCACCCAGGAGGTCCGGTGTGGACTTGGGGGCGCGGAAGAACTTGTGCGTGAACCCGCCGCTGCCGGTGTCGGTCGGTGTGGTCAGCACGTCCTGTTTCTCCGGGTCGTGCAGCGCGTCGTAGAGCCGGGCGGTCATCCTCGCGGTGTTGCGGAACGCCGGGTGCTTGGTGACGTCGTCGACGCGTTCGCCGTAGGCCCAGATTTCGCGGTCGTCGCGGATGCTTTCGAGGTACTCGTCCCCGGTCAGCGGCCGGGTGGTCGTCTCGCTCACCTGATTGGCTCCCATCGTTGGGGGGTCGGGCCGTCCAGCGACCACGACCAGTGCGGTGCTTCGGGTGCTTCGGCCAGGCGCGGGAATTCGCCGCCGAAGAACAGCAGCGGGCGTCCGCCCGCCAGGTCGAGGCCGGTGACCTCACCGACGTGCAGCACGTGGTCGCCGCCGTCGTAGGCGCGCCACGGGGTGCATTCGACGTGCCCGACCGTGCCCGCCAGGCGCGGTACCGGTGAGTCGAGGTCGGCCCAGGGCACGGCGTCCTCCGCCAGGGGCTTGCCCGCGAAGTGCAGGGCGACGTCGCGCTGGTCCTCGGCCAGGATGTTGACGACGAACGGGCCGTCGCCGAGGTGGTTGACCGAGCGGCTGCGCCGGTCCAGGGAAACGAGGACCAGCGGCGGGTCGAGTGACACGGACGTGAACGCGTTGACCGTCGCGCCGCGCACCAGTTCGCCGCGGCGGTAGGTGACGACGGTGACGCCGGTGGTGAAGTGGCCGAGGAAGGTCCTCAGCCGGGCGCGGTCGAACGCCGGGGCGGTCGTGGTCATGGGTTTCCTCCTTCGGTGGCGTGGTCGACGACATCACGCAGGATGGCCGGGCCGTCCTCGGTGAGGAACGATTCGGCGTGGAACTGGATGGTCGCCAGCCGCGGTCCCCGCAGGCCGATGACCTGGTCGTCGAGGCCGCGGACGACCTCGGCGGGCGCGCGGCCGGGCACTTCGACGCGGTCGTCGGGAGTGCGCGCGGCGAAGCTGTTGTAGAACCCCACGGCCCGGCGCTCGCCGTCGATCGTCACGTGCGCCTGGCGCCCCTGGTTGGGCCGCGCGAGCCGCTGGACGGGCAACCCCAGTTCGGCGCAGAGCACCTGGTGGCCCAGGCAGACCCCGGCCAGGGGACGTCCGGACCGCAGCAGCTCCGCGGCCAGCGCGCGCAGCCGCCCGACCTTCGCGCCCTCGACGTCGTTGGGGTCGCCGGGTCCGGGGCCGAGCAGCACCAGGTCGTGGTCCGGCAGCTCGGGCGCGTCCCACGGCACGGTCGTCACCGCGCAGTTCACCGACTTCAGCTGGTAGGCCAGCATCGCGGTGAACGCGTCTTCGGCGTCCACGATCGCGATCCGCACCCGCGCGCCGCGGCCGGGCCGGACGCCGTCGAGCCAGAACCGTGACTTCCCGCTGTTGCGCGCTTTCAGCGCCGAGCGCACCTCGTCCGACGACGTCGGCGGCGGCGGGGTCACGGCCTGGCGGGCCTCGCCGGACAGGGACTTCAGGACCGCCGACACCTTCGCCGTCGTCTCGGCGGCTTCGGACAGCGGCGCGGACTCGCGCACGATCGTCGACCCGGCCGCCAGCCGGACGTCGCCGCCGGGCGAGATGTCGGCGGTGCGGATGAGGATCGCCGAGTCCAGCGAGCGGCGGCCGTCGTCGTCGCTGCCGACGAGCCCGATGACGCCGCTGTAGTAGCCGCGTCCCTGCGGCTCGTAGCGGCGGATCACCCGGCAGGCGTTGACCAGCGGGCTGCCGGTGACGGTCGGCGCGAGCAGCGTGTGCCGCAGCACCTCGGTCAGCGGCTTGCCGGTCTCGCCCTCGAGCGAGTACTCGGTGTGCGCCAGCCGGGACATGCGCCGCAGCCGCGGCCCGGACACCCGGATGCCGCGGTCGCACAGCTCGGCCATCATCTTCAGTTCCTCGTCGACGACCATGCAGAGCTCGTCGGCTTCCTTCTCGTCGTGGAGGAACTCCAGGAGCCCGCCGGCGTCGGCGCCGCCTTCCGGATAGCGGTAGGTGCCGCTGATCGGGTTCATCGTGACCGTGCGGTCGAACAGCCGGACGTGCTGCTCCGGCGTGCTGCCCAGCAGGTAGCGCTCGCCGGTGAAGACCAGGAACGTCCAGTACGCGCCGGCTTCCGCGCCGAGCAGGCGCTTGAACACCGCCCGGGCCACGTCGTCGTCGAAGCCCGGGAACCGGCCGCGCAGGCTGCGGGAGAGCACGAAGTTCGCGCCCTCGCCGGCGCCGATCTCGGCGTCGAGGATGCGTTCGACCGTGCGGGCGTACTCGTCGTCGCCGAGGTCGAACGCCCGGTCCTCCAGCGGCGGCGCCCGGTCCGGCAGTGCGGCCAGGGTCTCGGCGAGGGTCAGCGTCACCTGGGACTCGATGTCCATGACCTGCAGGGGGACCCGGTCGTCCGGGCAGTCGTAGCCGCGCTCGGCGAGCTGGCGGTACGGGAGCAGGACCAGCTTGGTGTGCCGGCCGCGGCCTTCCCACGACCCGTCGTCGAGGGTCAGGTCGGCCAGCCGCTCGGCCGTGCGGACCGGGCCCGAGACGACCTCGACGTGGTCGCCGCGGCCGCTGCCGGGCCGGTGCAGGATCGCGTACGGCGACCCCGCGCGGATCGGCAGCGGGCTCACGCGACCACCGCGCCTTCCAGCTCCCCGACCAGCGCCGACGTCGTGGTGGCGACCGCGCAGTTGCGCGCGGCGTAGTCGACGGCCAGCCGGTGCTCGGCCGGGCCGAAGTCGGCGACCGCGTCCGCGACGAAGAACGTCTCGATGTCGTGGGTGAACGCCTCGACCGCGGTGATCAGGCAGCCGACGTGGGCGTAGATCCCGCAGACGACGAGCTGGTCGCGCCCGGCCGCGCGCAACCGGTCGAGCAGGTCGGTGCGGTGGAACGCGCTGTAGCGCCACTTCGTCAGCACGAGGTCCGCCGGGGTCGGGGTGAGCTCGTCGATCACCTGCCGGTCGGCCGGGGTGGCCTTCATGCCCGGGCCCCAGATGTCGTGCAGCAGCCCGCGGTCCTCGGGGGTCATCGAGCCGGGCTGGGCGGTGTAGTACACCGGGATGCCGAGCCGGTCCGCGGTCTCGCGGACCCGGACGATGTTGGCGACCAGCCTGCGCCGCAGCTCGCTGTCCTGGGCGTAGAAGCCGACGAAGTAGCGCTGCATGTCGTGGATCAGCAGGGCCGCCCGGCCCGGGTGGGGCCGCCAGTCCGCGGTGCTGGCCGGGACGGTCGTGGGCAGGTCGTACGGTTCGATCGTGATGCCGCTCATCAGGCCTCCTTCAGACCGCGCCGAGCGCCGCGCCGCCGTCGACGAGCAGGGTCGCCAGCGTCACGTGCCGGGCTTCGTCGGACAGCAGGAACGCCACGCTGCGGGCGACGTCCTCGGGCGAGCCGATCCGCCCGAGCGGGATGCCCAGCCGGAACTGCCCGGGGTCGCCGTCCAAAGTGGACTTCGAGCCGGTCTCGTCCGTCCACATGGACCGGAGCATCGGGGTGTCGGTCGAACCGGGTGCGACGACGTTGCAGCGGATGCCCAGCGGGGCGAGGTCCAGGCCGAGGCTGTGGGTCAGGCTCGTCGCGGCGGCTTTGGACGCGGCGTAGGCGGCCATGTGGCTGCGCGGCACGCCCGCGGCGTTCGAGGCTACGGTGACGATCGAGCCGGTCTTCCGCGTGGCCATCCGGCGGGACACCGCGCGGCAGACGTGGAACACGCCGGTCGCGTTGACCGCGAAGGTCGCGTTCCAGTCCTCGTCGGACAGCTCGGCCACGCGGCCCATTCGGAGCACGCCGGCGACGTTCGCCAGGCCGGAGATGGGGCCGAAGCCGTTCTCGACCCGCTCGACGGCGGCGTCGACCTCCGCGCTGGAGGTGACGTCCACGGTGTAGGTGTAGACGCTGCGACCGTCGTCCAGCAGGGGCTTCGCCACGTCGGTCAGGGCGGCCTCGTCGCGGTCGAACAACGCCAGGGTGTGCCCGCGCTCGGCGAGCAGGGTCGCGGTGGCGGCGCCGATGCCGCTCGCCGCGCCGGTCACCAGGGTCACGGTCATGACGCCAGCTCCATCCTCAGTTCGCTCGTGGTCTCCGGCTGCCAGTGCGCGGTCAGCGCGACGGCCTGGGTCAGGTTCAGCCGCGGGTCGCACAGCGTCGTGTAACCGGGCCCGCGGGCGGCCGTGATGCCGGCGCCGTGGCACTCGGAGATCTCGCTCGGCGAGGCCTCCACGTGCAGCCCGGCGCACGCGCCGCCTTCGACGGTGACGATCCGGACGAACTGGCGCAGCTCGTTCATGATGTCCTCGAGCCACCGGACCTTGAGCCCGTCGTCGGCGACGACGGTGTTGCCGTGCATGGGATCGCACAGCCACAGCACCGGGTGCCCGGCGTCGCGCACCGCCCGCACCAGCGGGGCGAGCTGCCCGATCCGGGCGGCACCGAAGCGCGGGATCAGCGTGAGCCGCCCGGGGGTGCGGAAGGGATCGATCCGCCCGCACAGTTCGAGGACTTCGTCGATCGACGCCTTCGCGCTCACCTTCGCCGACACCGGATTGACCACAGTGGACAGCAGGTGCACGTGCGCGCCGTCCGGGCGCCGGGTCCGCTCGCCGATCCACGGCCAGTGCGTCGACGCCAGGTAGCGGCGGCCGCCCGGCAGCTGCCGCACGAGCGGGACCTCGTAGTCCAGCAGCAGTGCTTCGTGGCTGGTCCAGATCCGCCCGGCCGGGTCGGCCTCCGCGCCGCGGCCGAGCCGCCCGATCGACGCGCGGACGTCGAGCGCGGCCCGGTGCGCGGCCAGGATCCGGGCCGGGTCCGGTGTGCGGGCCTCGGGCGTCGGCTCGGGGCTGTTGACGATCGGGCCGCGGTAGACCGGCAGCTCCCGGCCGTCGACCTCCTCGACGTTCGCCGAGCGCGGTTTGGCGTACTGGCCGGCGATCCGGCCGACCTCCAGGACCGGACGTCCGGAGCCGACGCGCATCACCTCGGCGAGCGTGTCGAGCATGCCGACCTTGCGGGCGACCGCCCGGACGCCGGTGTCGGCCGGGTCCTCGGCGCAGTCGCCGGCCTGCAGGACGCAGAACTCGCCTTCGGCCGCGCGGGCCAGCAGGGACCGCAGCTGCAGCACTTCGGCGGGGCCGACGACGTCTTCGCGCTCGGCCAGGGTGTCGCGGACCTCGGCGAGCGCGTGCGGGTCGGGCCACTCGGGTTGCTGGGCGGCGGGGTAGCCGGTCAGGGGCTCGGCGCCCGGATCGGGGGTGCGGTGCAGCACCGGCCGGACCCGTGCGGGCAGCGTCTTCCTCATCGCGCATTCCTTGCTGGAGAGGGAAAATCGGGAAAGAACGGGGGCGAAGCGGCCTCAGCCGGTGAATTCGCCCGTTTCACGGAAATAGCCGATCATTCTCGTGAACACGGCCGGGGTGATCTCCGGCCAGCGCAGGCCCAGCCGGGCCAGTTCGCGTCCGGTGCGCTCGTTGGCGTAAGTGTTGTCGCCGATGTCGAGCGCGCCTTCCTGGTAGAGCGGCGCCATCGCGGACAGCGGGTTGGCGCGGTCGGCGAGCGCCGCCCGCCACTCCCCCACCGGGATTTCCTCGAGCGGGTACCCCAGTTCGCGGATGGCCCGGTAGACGACGTCGAACGTCTTGATGTCCGGGTTGAACAGGTGCCACGTCCGGTTTTCCGCGGGCCGCGCCCGCGAGAGCCGGACCAGGGCGCGGCCGACGAAGTCGACCGGCAGCAGGTCGGTGTCGTGCTCCTCGGGCGGCGGGACGACGCCCAGCTCGAGGAAGCTCTTGACCTGCCGCCAGAGGAAGTCCTCGGTCTGCAGGGCGCCGGTTTCGCTGTTGCCGGCGATCCGGCCGATGCGGTAGATCGTCACCGGCACCCCGCGGTCGCGGGCCAGCCGCGCGATCTCTTCGGCGACCCATTTGCTCTGCGTGTAACCGATCGTGAGGTCGTCCGCGTCGTCCGGGACGTCGTCCTCGGTGATCGGCTCGGCGCGCGGCTTCGGCGAGAACACCGCCACGGTCGAGGTGTAGTGCACCGGCTTGACCGGGCCGGTCGCCGCGAATTCGACGACCCGGACCAGACCGTCCACATTGGCCTGTTTCACCGATGCGTACGGGGCGACGAAGTTGATGTGCGCGGCCGTGTGGTGGATCGTGCCGACGCGGCGGGTGAGGTCGTCGTAGTCCGGTCCGGACAGTCCGAACCGGTCGGCGGCGAGGTCGCCCGGCACCGCCGTGACCCGGTCGCGGTCGAGGGACTCGCCGATGCCGTACCGCTCGGCCGTCTCGGCGATCCGCTGCCACGCGCTCCCGGCGTCCGGCGCGCGAACCAGGCAGTGCACCCGGTTCGCCGTCCCGGCCAGCAGCTCGCGCAGCAGGTGGATGCCGAGGAACCCGGTCGCGCCGGTGAGCAGGACGTCTTCGGCGGTGGCCGCGCTCCCGGTGGCGCGGATGTGGTCCGGCAGCTTCACGTCGGCGCGCAGGTCGACGCGGCCGCCGTCGTCGGTCCCGGCCACCAGCGCGTCGATGCGCGCGGCCATCCCGCCGACGGTCGGGTCGTCGAACAGCGTCCGCAGCGGGACGTCGACGGCGAACCGCTTGCGCAGCCGGTACATCAGCTCGGTCGCCAGGATCGAGTGCCCGCCGGCGGCGAAGAAGTCCTCGTCGACGCCGACGCCGCCGGTGCCCAGCAGGTCGGTCCACGCTTCGGCGACGGCCAGCTCGGTCGGCGTCTCCGGCGGCCGGGACGCACCCGCCGGGCCGGGGTCGAACAGGTCCGGCAGCGCCTTGCGGTCGATCTTGCCGCTGGGCGCGGTCGGCAGCGCGGCGAGCCGCACGAAGTGCGACGGCACCAGGTAGTCCGGCAGCGTCCCGGACAGCGCGGACCGCACCGCGACCGGGTCGATCTCGTCGTCGGTGACGAGGTAGCCGGCCAGCCGCCGGTCCCCCGCGCCGAACGCCACCGCGGCGACGGCGGACGCGCGGACGCCGGGCAGCTCGTTGAGCGCCGCCTCGACCTCGGCGGGTTCGACGCGGTAGCCGCGGATCTTGATCTGGGTGTCGGCGCGGCCGAGGTAGGCGAACTCGCCGCCGCGGTCGTAGCGGACCAGGTCGCCGGTCCGGTAGAGGCGCCCGAACGGCGTCTCCACGAACCGTTCCCGGGTCTGCTCGGGCAGGCCGTGGTAGCCGGGCGAAAGCAGGTCGCCGCCGAGGTACAGCTCGCCCGGCACGCCGGGCGGGACGAGCCGGCCGCCCTCGTCGAGGGCCAGCATCGACAGGCCCCCGATCGGGCCGCCGATCGACGGTGCCTCCGGCCACCCGGCCGGGTCCCCGGTCAGCTCGTGCGCCGAGGCGAGGTGCGTCTCGGACGGCCCGTACATGTTGAGGAACCGGATTTCCGGGCGGCGGGCGAAGAACTCGCGGATCTGCGGGGTGATCACCAGCTGCTCGCCGACGGAGGCGATCTCCACCAGGTCCGGGAACGGCTTGTCCTCGGCCACGGCGGCCAGCTGCTGCACGGCCACGTACGGCAGGTAGGTGCGGGAGATCCGGCGTTCGCGCAGGAAGTCGCTCAGCCGGTGCAGGTCCTTCTGCAGGTCTTCGTCGATCAGCACGAGCGTGCCGCCCGCGCAGAGCGTCCCCAGGATCTCCATCACCGACACGTCGAAGGACAGCGTCATGTACTGCAGCGTCCGGCCGGTCGCGCCGACCGGCGACGTGCGCCGCAGGTATTCGACGAGGTTGGTGACCGTGGCCTCGGTGAGCACGACCCCCTTGGGCCGGCCGGTGGAGCCGGAGGTGTAGATCACGTAGATCTCGTCGTCGCCGCTCTTCAGCCGCCCCAGGTCGGTTTCGTCGCCGGCTTCGGGCTCCCCCGACTCCAGCACCAGCGCGACGCCGGAGTCCGCGAGCATGTAGTCGATCCGCTCGGCGGGGTAGGACGGGTCGACCGGCACGTACGCGGCGCCCGCCTTCAGCACGCCCAGGAGCGCGACGACCATCTCCGGCGACCGCGGGATGTGGATGCCGACGCGGTCGCCGCGTCCGACGCCCTTCGCCCGCAGGTCCCGGGCCAGGCGGTTGGCGCGGCCGTTGAGTTCGCGGTAGGTCAGCACGCGGTCGCCGTGCTCCAGCGCGGGCGCGTCCGGGGTCACCGCGGCCTGGGTCTCGAACAGCTCGGCGACCGGGCGGCGGGTGGTGTCCTCCGGCGGCGGCGCGCACCATTCCAGGACCTCTTGTTCTTGCTCTTCCGAGAGCAGCCCCAGGTCGCCGACGGTGCCGCCGGGGTGGTCGGCGAGGGCGTCGAGCAGCCGGACGTACCGGTCGCCGAACGCCTCGACGGTCTCGCGGTCGAACAAGGCCGTGTCGTACTCGAACACCCCGCGCAGTGCGGTTCCGTCCTGTTCGACGATCAGCGAGAGGTCGTACTTGGAGCTGCGGCTGACGTAGAGGTCGAGGTCGGCGTCGAGACCCAGCCGGTCCAGCGCCGCCCAGTCGGAGTCGGGGAGCACGAACATGGTCTGGAAGACCGGCGCGTGGCTCGGGCTGCGCGGCGGGTTGACCCGCTCGATGACCTTCTCGAACGGCGCGTCCTTGTGCCGCAGCGCTTCGGTGACCTCGGTGCGCGACTGCGCGTACAGTTCGCGCAGCGGCAGGTCCGCCCGCACGCGGTGGCGGAAGACGACCATGTTGACGAAGTACCCGAGCATGTCCGCCGTCTCGGGCAGGTCCCGCAACGAGACCGGGCTGCCGACGAGCAGGTCGTCCTGGCGCGTGTGCAGGTGCAGGAACGCCGCGTAGGCAGCCTCCAGGAGCATGAACAGCGTGACGCCTTCGTCGGCGGCGAGCGCGCGCAGCCGGTCGGTCAGCTCGGGCGGGAGGTCGAAGCGGACGATGTCGCCGCGGTGGGACTGCTCCTGCGGCCGTGGGCGGTCGGCGGGCAGGTCGAGCAGCGGCAGCGGCCCGGCGAGCCGGGTCTCCCAGTGCGCGAGCAGTTCTTCCAGGCGGTCGCCGCGGACTGTTTCCCGTTGCCGGCGGGCGAAATCGCGGTACTGCGGCCGGGGTTCGCCTTCGTCGTAGGCGTCCCCGGCGAGGGCGGCGTGGTAGCGGGTGAACCATTCGGTGAGGAACACCCCGGCCGACGCCGCGTCGAAGACGATGTGGTGGATGCTGCACACGACGTGCGCCGGCCCGTCGGGCTCGACCGCGCAGACGACCTTGACCAGCGGCCCGGCGGCCAGGTCGAACTCGGTGTCGACCACCTCGGCCACGACCTCGTCCAGCGGACGGCCGGCGCTCAGGGCGACGACCGAGAAATCGCAGGCCGGTTCCGCGCCGACGTGCTGGCGGACGTCGCCGTCTTCCGCGGAGAACGTGGTGCGCAGGACTTCGTGCCCGGCCATCAGCGCCAGCAGGCTTTCGTGCAGCACGCCGGTGTCGAGCGGCGTCTTGACGGTGAACACGAACGGCGCGTTGTAGGCCGCCGGGCGTGGCGAGTACTGGTCGATGAACCAGATGCCGCGCTGGCCGTAGGACGCCGGGGCGGGGCCGTCCGCCGCGGTCGCGGTCAGCCCGGGCGGGCCCCCGCGCAGGTCGTCGATGTGCCGGGCCAGGTCGGCGGGATCCTCGTGGCGCCGGACGTCTTCGGCCCCCAGGGTGACCCCCAGCAGCGCACTGAGCAGCCCGGCGAACTGCTCGTGGCCGGCCGCACCGTCGGCGGTGACGCCGGAGCGGATCCGGCGGATCACCGACTCGAGTGGGTTTTCCATGGTGTCAGTACCTCTCCGATCATCGCGGACCCCCCGTGCGTCGGTTCGGTCTGCCGGCTCAGCGGGCGGGGGTGCCCGCCCGCAGCGACTCGATGTGCTCGGCGAGGCCCCGGACGGTGCCGTGCCGGAACACGTCTTCGGGGCGCACTTCGACCGCGAAGACCGACTGCAGCCCGGAAGCGAACTTCACGAAGTGCAGGGAATTGCCGCCGTGCCCGACGAACGGGTCCGTGGCGGAGTAGTCGTCGGTGCCGATGATGTCGCGCCACATCTGCAGGATGACCGTTTCGAGGGGGTTCGTCATGGGCTGCTCCTTTTCTTTCCGGGACCGGGCGCGCGGGTCGTGCAGGGCGGCCCGGTCGATCTTTCCGTTGAGGTTCGCCGGCATCGCGTCGAGCCGGTGGAAGTCCGAGGGGATCATGTACTCCGGCACCGCGTCGGCGAGCTGCGCGATCAGTTCGCCGGCGCCGATCTCCTGACCGCTCCAGGTCGTGTAGAACGCGACGAGGCTCTTTTCGCCCGCCTCGTCGCCGAACGCCTTGACGACGGCGTGCTCGATGTCGTCGATGGACTTGAGGGCGAGTTCGACGGCGCTGGTCTCGACGCGGAACCCGCGGATCTTGACGAGGCTGTCGGACCGCCCGACGAGCACGACGTCGCCGTCGGGGGTGAGCCGGGCCAGGTCGCCGGTGCGGTACCGCGTGCCGCCGTCGACGAACTTCGCGGCCGGCGCGTCCGGCGGGTTCAGGTAGCCGTTGGCGACGCCGAGGCCGCCGACGACCAGCTCGCCGACGTCGCCGGGCGGGCACGGCCTGCCGTCGGGATCGAGCACGTCCATGGTGACGCCGGCCAGCGGCTTGCCGACCGGCACCCGGTCGAGTTCGCGGACCTCGGGCGTGACCGGGTACAGCGAGGAGATGGCGGAGTTCTCGGTGCAGCCGTAGCCGTTGAAGATCGCGGCGCCGGTGTTCTCCGCCGCGGTCGCCAGGTGCGCGGGCGACGGGAAGTCGCCGCTGACCATGATCACGCGCAGCTCGCGCAGGACGTCGAGTTCGTTGTCGACCAGGAGGTTGAACAGCCCGCAGGGCAGGCTCAGCACGCTGACGCCGCGCTTGCGGACGACGTCCCGCAGATCGGACAGCGACGGCAGGCCGGGCGGGAGCAGGACGAGCTCGGCGCCGTTGAGCAGGCTCAGCCAGAACTCGTTGCCGGAGGCGGCGAAGGAGAACGCGGCCAGCTGCACCAGGCAGTCGTCGGCGGTGATCGTCAGCTTCGGGTCGGCGACGGCCAGCCGGGCGAGGCCGCGGTGGGCCAGCCGGACGCCCTTGGGCCGCCCGGTGGACCCGGAGGTGAACAGGACGAACGCGTCGTCCCCGGCGGCGGGCGCGGTGGGCAGGTCGCCGCCGTCCTGTGAAGCGCTTTCCCCGAGCAGGTCGGCGACGTGCGCCTGCCGGACCGGGAGGTCCGCCTCGGCCAGTGACGGCTGCCCCTGGTGGACGATCGTCCGCAGGCCGGTCGCCTCGACGATGTGGCGGATCATCCGGGCCGGGTACGCCGGGTTGAGCGGGACGACGCACCCGCCGGCCTTGAGGACCGCGAGCAGCGTGACCACGAGGTCCGCCGAGCGGTCGAGGTAGAGCCCGGCCGGCGCGCCGTCGCGGACCTGCATCATGCGCAGGATCCGGGCGAGCCGGTTGGCGCGGGCGTTCAAGTCCGCATAGGACACTTCGGGACCGTCGCCGCTCAGGGCCGTCCGATGTGGATGGCCGGCGGCGGCGCGCTCGAACAGCCGCGGCAGCACGAGTTCTTCGTACCCGGCCGGATTTCCGTCGACAAGCATGGGATCCCCCGGTCCGATGGCGCCGCACGAACGGCGGCAGCAATGATCAATTCAGACGAGATGATTTCTTTTCAGCAACCAGTATGCAAAGGGCCCCAGAGGCTGTCAACCCGCCCCGAATTCGTTCGAAACTCAAATAACCGAGCGTCGCGCTTATCGCGTGAAATCGATTACCTGAGAAAATGGTGAATAGCCGTGAATTCGCGCGCGAACCGTACCGGCGGCCGCGGGCACCGCAACTCGGGCGCGCGGATCCGGTGCGGATTGACGACCATCAGCGGTGCGCGCTGCTCCGATCGGCCCAGCGAGGGATGTGAAGGCCCGGCGTGCACGCCGGGTGACATCGCGCCGGCCGCGTTTGGGCCGGCGGCCCCCAGGGCACTCGCCACCGGGAGTGCACGACTGGGGGCCGGGCGTGACCGGCGCGGCTCAGACGTCGCGGAGCGGGAAAGGCTGGGGTGTGGAGTGCAGGGAGTCGGCGACCTTCTGGCAGAGCTCGGCGAACAGGCTCGCCTCGCCCGCGGTCAGCGCCGCCCCGGCGACCTTCGCGGTCTCCCGACGCCCCTGAGCTGCGCGCATGAGGAATTCTTCGCCCTCTTCGGTCAGCGACGTCGTCTGCTCGCGCCGGTCGGTGCCGCGCGAGGTCTGCTCGATGAGGAACTGGTCCTTGAGCACGCGCAGCAGCTTGGACGTGCTCTGCCGCGAGATCCCGAGGGACTCCCCGATCGCCGAGGGCGTCAGCGGGCCGTGGATCCGCAGCGTCTCCAGCACGTCGTACTGCGACCAGGTGATCTTCTCCGGGGTCGCGCGCGTGCGCCGCGCCACCAGTACGCACTGGAGATAGGACAGCGCGTTCTCCAGTTCGCCGGGACGGCCCGGCGGAGCGGTCGGGGAACCGTGGAACTTCGTCATTGCCCACCTCAGCTTTCGAGGGAAAGCGCGCCGCAGTCGGAAGATCAGAGGATATCACTTCGCGTTCGCCGGCAGGTCACCCTCGGAGCACGACGCTCCTCGCGCGGCCGCGAAGGCCACCGACTGGTAAAGTGATTGCCGAACGGAAACCAATCGTCCGATCGACCCCGGTGCCGCGCACCCGCCGCTCCGGGACGAGGAGGCGCAGGTCATGGCGAACGGGCAGACCCGGCGCACCGGCGGCCACATCGTGCTCGAGGGTGCGTGCGAGAACAACCTGAAGAACGTCTCGCTCCGCATCCCCAAGGGCGAGATCACCGTGTTCACCGGCGTCTCGGGCTCGGGCAAGTCGTCGATCGTGTTCGACACGATCGCGGTCGAGTCGCAGCGCCAGCTCAGCGAGACGTTCAGCTGGTTCATCCGCAACCGGCTGCCCAAGCACGAGCGCCCGCGCGCGGAGCGGATGAGCAACCTGTCCACGGCGATCGTGGTGGACCAGAAGCCGATCGGCGGCAACGCCCGCTCGACCGTCGGGACGATGAGCGAGATCCACGCGATGCTGCGCGTGCTGTTCTCCCGGTACGGCAAGCCCAGCGCCGGGTCGTCGAACCTGTACTCGTTCAACGACCCCCAGGGCATGTGCGAGGAGTGCCAGGGGCTGGGCCGGACCACGAAACTCGACCTCGACCTGCTGATCGACTACGACAAGACGCTCAACGAGGGCGCGCTGGACTCGCCGCTGTTCGCCATCGGCACCTACATGTGGCAGCTCTACGCCCAGTCCGGGCTGTTCGACCCGGACAAGCCGCTCAAGAAGTTCACGAAGAAGGAATGGGACCTGCTGCTGCACGGCGGCGGGTTTCGGGTGGACCGCTCGGGCAAGCGGCAGAACTATTCGAACGAATACGAGGGCGTCGTCGTCAAGCTGACCCGCCGCTACCTGAAGAACGGCCTGGACACGCTCAAGGAGCGCGACCGCCGCGAGGTGGAGAAGATCGTCGCCGAAGGGCCGTGCGCGGTCTGCAAGGGCGGCCGGCTGAACCAGGCCGCGCTGGCGTCGAAGATCCACGGCAAGAACATCGCCGACCACTGCGCGATGGAGGTCAGCGAGCTGATCGCCGAGCTGAAGTCCCTGGACATCCCGGCGGCGAAGTCGGTACTGGCCGGCGCGCTGGCGGCACTCGACCGCGTCGAAGCGATCGGGCTGGGGTACCTGAGCCTCGACCGCGAGACCTCGACGCTGTCCGGCGGCGAGGGCCAGCGCCTCAAGACGGTCAAGCACCTCGGCAGCAGCCTCACCGACCTGACCTACGTCTTCGACGAGCCGAGCGTCGGGCTGCACCCGCGGGACGTGCACCGGCTCAACGAGCTGCTGTGCGAGCTGCGGGACAAGGGCAACACGGTCCTGGTCGTCGAGCACGACCGCGACGTCATCGCCATCGCCGACCACGTCGTCGACATGGGGCCCGGCGCGGGCACGCACGGCGGCGAAGTCGTCTTCGAAGGCACGGTCAAGCAGCTGCGACGCTCTTCCACACCGACCGGCAAGTGCCTCACGCACATCCCGGGACTCAAGGAGGAGTTCCGCGAGCCGACCGGGCAGCTGCCCATCGAGAAGGCCGATCTGCACAACCTGCACGACGTGACGGTCGACGTGCCGACCGGCGTGCTCACCGTGGTGACCGGGGTGGCGGGGTCGGGCAAGAGCACCCTCGTCTCGGGGGCGCTGCGCGAGCAGCACCCGGACGCCGTGCTGATCGACCAGTCGGCGATCGGGGTGTCGACGCGCTCGACGCCGGCGACCTACCTGGACGTCATGGACGCGATCCGGAAGCTGTTCGCCGAAGCCAACAACGCGCAGCCGGGGCTGTTCAGCTTCAACTCCGAAGGCGGCTGCCCGGAGTGCAAGGGCCGCGGCGTCATCGAGACCGATCTGGCGTACATGGACCCGGTGACGACGATCTGCGAAGCCTGCGACGGGCAGCGGTACCGGCCCGAGGTGCTCGACAAGACGTTGCGGGGCAAGAACATCGTCGAGGTCCTCGCACTGACCGTCGAAGAGGCCCTCGGCTACTTCGACGAAGAGCCGATCACGAAGAAGCTGGACCTGCTGGCCGAAGTCGGGCTGTCGTACCTGACGCTGGGACAGCCGCTGTCGACGTTGTCCGGCGGCGAGCGCCAACGGGTCAAGCTCGCGCACCGGCTGCGGGAGACCGGCAACGTCTACCTGTTCGACGAACCGACGACCGGTCTGCACATGGCCGACATCGGGCACCTGCTGGACCTGCTGGACCGCTTGGTGGACGGCGGCAACACGGTCGTGGTGATCGAGCACGACCTCGACGTGGTGAAGCACGCGGACTGGGTGATCGACCTGGGCCCGGAGGCCGGCCGCCACGGCGGGCGCGTGCTGTTCGAGGGGACGCCGGAGAAGCTGCTCAAGGACAAGAAGTCCTTCACGGCCGAATACCTGCGGGCAGACCTCGAGAACGCGAAGTGATTTCCCGGTGTACTCGTTAACTGTCCACTGAGGACAGTATATTTTGCGCACTTTCGTTGATCCACAAGCGAAACGGTTGACACATCACCCTATCGAGTGATTAGTATGGTTGCCGGAAAGCAACCATCGGATAGGAGATGCGCATGTCCCGTGGCACGACCAAGGACCGCCTCCCCGACGGGCAGCTGCGATTCGGTTTCATGTGGCTCAGCTCGCCGACGCCCACCGCGACGTCCAAGGCGGTCGCCGACCGCAACCCGGACTCGCTCGACCCGGCCACGCAGATGGACCTCGCCCGCCGCGTCGAAGACATCGGCATGGACTACGTGTTCTTCGCCGACGGCTACATCACCCACGGCGAGAACAGCGCCCGCATCGGGCACGCCCAGCCGCACATCTCGGCGCCGATCTACGCGCCGGTCGTGATGGCCGCGACGCAGCACATCGGCGTCGTCACCACCATGCACACCCGCTACCTCTCCCCCGGCGTCATCGCCCGCCTCGGCGCCAACCTGGACGCGCTCAGCGGCGGCCGCTGGGGCTGGAACATCGTGCCGGGCTGGAAAACGCCGGAGGCCGAGCTGCTCGGCGCGCCCACCGACACCGACCACGACCTGCGCTACAAGATCACCACCGAAGCCGTCGAAGCGGTCAAGACGCTGTGGGCCGCGCGCGGTGAGCACGTCGAATTCCACGGCGAATACCACGATCTGCGCGGCAGCCTGATCGGCCCGCACATCGAGCAGCAGCCGTGGCCGTGCCTGTTCAACGCCGGTGTCTCGGCCGCGGGCCAGCAGCTGATCGCCGAAACCTGCGACTTCGCGTTCACGCCGTTGCCGGACGACTACTCGAAGGTCCGCAAGACGGTCGACTCGCTGGCCGGGCGCACCGAGGCCGCCGGGCGGGATCCGCTGGACGTCAACATGGCCGGCGCGGTCGGCGTGCTGCTGGGCAAGACCGACACCGAGGCCCAGGAGAAGTTCTCCTGGGTGCGCGACTCGCTCGACATGGGTGCCGCGCGGGACATCGCGACCGAGCTGATGGGCGGCAGCGAGACCTACCAGGAGAACTACGAGGGCGAGTTCGACGACATCGCCCGGACGCTCGGCCTGGCGTGCGGCAGCAAGGTGCTCGTCGGGTCGCCGGAGACGGTCGCCGGGCAGCTGCTGGACCTGCACCGCGAGACCGGCGTGCGCGGGTTCATGTTCCTGCCGGTGATGTACGACGCCGAGCAGATCGAGCTGATGGGCGAAGTCTTCCCGTACCTGGAGAAGGCGAACGTCTGGACCCCGCCCGCGGAGCGCGGCTGGAGCTGGTGACGGTGCCCGCGCTCACCTCCGCCGACCTGCGCCGGCACCTCGGCGAAGACCTGCGCGGCCTGCGCCCGCCCCGGACGGCGATCGTCGTCGGGGCGGGGCTGGCCGGCCTGGCCGCCGCCTGGGAGCTGCACCGGGCGGGGTGCGAGGTCACCGTGCTCGAGGCCACCGAACGGGCCGGTGGCCGGGCCCGCACCCTGCGGCAGCCGTTCGCCGACGGCCTGCGGGTCGAGGCCGGGGCGATGACCGTGACGCCGGAATGCCACTACGTCACCCACTACCGGCAGCGGCTGGGCGTCGGGCTGGACCGGTCGGACCTGCTCGACCAGGACTTCTCCTACTTCGTCGACGGCAGGTTCGTCCGCCCGGACGCCGATTCCCTCGCCGCGGCCGGCCTGCCGCTCGCCGACCACGAGCGCGGTCTGGGGGTCCCCGAGCTGATCGCCCGGTACGTCACGGCGGCCGCCGACGAGCTCGGCGCCGGCCTGACCGCGCCGCACTGGGCACCCTCGGCCGACCTCGAGGAGCTCGACCGATCCTCCGTGGACGAAGTGCTGCGCGCCCGCGGGGCGTCGCAGACGGCGATCGACCTCATGGAACCGATGTTCCTCGAGATGCGCGGCGGCGACCTGCTCTCGGCGTCGGCGTTGTCGTGGCTGCGTCATGAAAGCGGTTACCGCTCGCTGCTCACCTCGACCGAGGGGTGGGGGAAGATCGACGGCGGCACCGACGAGCTGCCTCGCGCCTTCGCGCACCGGGTGCGCGACCGCATCCGCTACCGGGCGCCGGTCGTGCGGCTCGACCAGGACGACGACTCGGCCACGGTGACCTACCTCGACCACGGCCGGCTCGCCCGGCTCGGCGCCGACCGGGTCGTGGTGACGGTGCCGTTCAGCGCGATCCGCCACGTCGACGTCAGCCACGCGCGGCTCTCGGAAGCGAAGGTCGACGCGATGCGCAAACTGCGGTACGCGTCCATCGTCCGGGTCTACCTCCAGGTGCGCGAGCAGTTCTGGAAGGGGCACAACGTCTCGGTGTCGACGGACCTGCCGATCCGCTGGGTCCGCGACGCGACGGCGAACCAGCCGGGCCCGAGGCGCATCCTCGAGGTGCTGATGACGGGCTGGCGCGCCCGCGCGATCGCGGCGATGACCGAGGAGGAGCGCGTGCGGTTCGTGCTGGACCACGTGGACACGATGTTCCCGGGCGCGCACGAGCAGTTCGAACTGGGGGTTTCGGTGGCGTGGGACCACGAGCCGTGGATCGAGGGGTCCTACGTCCTGCCGGAGCGCGGGCACAGCAAGCTGATGCCGGCCATCCGCGCGCCGGAGAACCGCATCCACTTCGCCGGTGAGCACACTAGTTTCGAACCCAACGGCGGGTCGATGAACTACGCGCTCGAATCGGGCGTCCGCGCTTTTGTCGAATCGTGCACGGCGGGCTGACTGCCCGCCGTCACCGGATCGGTGGTTGTATTTTCTCGCGGATCCGCGCCTCCTCTACCCAGGAAGTCCAGGTGAGGGGGCGAACCGTCGATGAAGGTGTGGTGGAGCGCGGCGGCCGCGGCCGCGATGCTCGTGGCGGGATGCGACGGGACGTCCGCGCCCGGAAACCCGGCGGCGACGACCGGGGAACCGGCTCCGGTGACGTCCGGACCTTCGGCGGAGCCCTCCGAGCCGCCGGCACCGGGTCCGTCGCGGAGCCCGGACCCGCCCGGCGCGCTGGGCAGCCCGATCAGGTACGACAGCACCCAGGTCGGGTCGCACGACCGCCTGGCCAAGGACGTCCGGGACTCCCTCGAAGGGCAACTGGACGACGCCACCCGGGGCCTGGGGTGCCCGCGACCGCGGTGCGGGATCACCGTCCGGATCGACGGCAGCGAAACCGCGTGCGCCGTGTTGCTCACCCCGGCTTTGGAAGTCGGGCGCGGCGGGGTCGTCACCGTCCACACCGCACCGTGCCCGGACACCGGGGAACCGGCTCCGCCGGCGGGAAGCACGTCGGACTCGCCTTCGGAAACACCGTAGGTGCCCGTGCCCGGCCGCGGAGCCCGCCGCACCGGCCTGCGGCGACCCGAACCCGAAGACGGCGCCGCCCGCGCGAAGGCCGGGGCTTCGCAGGCGCTCAAGGTGATCGCGTCGGTGGCGGCGAACCTCGCCCTGTTCAGCGCGTTGCTGTACTTCTTCGGACTCGTCTACACGCAACAGTTCTTCGGCTACTTCCGGGTGCACTACACCGTGCTCGACCAGACCGCGCAAGAGATCCTCGCGCGCGGCGCCTTCGGGCTGCACCTGCCGATCGGCGCCGCGGCGGGTACCGGGCTGGTGCTGTTCGCCGTCGTCCGGCTCGCGCGGTTCCTGCTGCCGGACCGGATCCGGGCTGCGCTGGCCCGCATCGGTCCGCCGGTCGCGACGATCGCGGGTCTGGCTCTGGTCGGGGTCACCGTGCCCGCGGTGCTCGGCGCCGACCCGTTCGACCTCTACGCCGGATTGCCCGGGCTGGCCTTCGCGACCGGTGTGGTCCTCGCGGTGACCGGCTGGCGCCGGCTGGTGCCCGGTACGCACGCCCCGGCGTTCCTGGTCGCCGAATGGATCACCACGTACCTGCTCGTGGCCTTCGGGCTGTTCTGGGCGGTCTCCGACTACTCGGCGCAGGTCGGCGTCCGGGAGGCGTTCACCGCCGCGGCACGGATACCCGCGCTGCCCGCCGTCACCGTCTACAGCGAGCGCAGCCTCAGCCTCGAGGCGGAAGGCGTCCGGCAAGCCGGCTGCGGACAGCCGGAAGCCGCGTACAAGTACCGGTACACGGGGTTGAAGCTGCTGCTCCAGTCCGGTGGGCAGTACGTGTTCGTGACCGCGCGGTGGCGCCCGTCGGACGGCGTCGCGTTCGTCGTCCCCCGCTCCGGCGCGCTGCGCCTGGAGTTCGCCCCGCCCGGCGCGACGCCGAGCGGGGGGTGCTGATCCTCAGAACCCGGGGAACACCCGGCGCAGGTCCTCGAGCGTGACGCTCCCTTCGACCGTGACCCCCTGGTCGTACGGCGCCTTCAGCCGGCCGCTGAGCAACCGGATGACCGCTTCCGCCGGGCCGGTGAACGTCGCGGACGGCGACTCGAGGTGGTCCACCACGGTCACCGCGTCGTCGATCACCAGGGCACCGCCGGGGACCGCGACCGACGCCGGCTGCGTGAGCTCGGCCGGCTTCGCGAAGAAACCCACGAGGAACCCCAGCGGCCCGGTCAGCAGGTCGACGAGCACCTCCGCCGATCCGGCGTCCACCCCGGCCTGGGAATCGAACGCCACCCGCACGTCCCACGAGTGGTTGGCGACCTCGTTGAGCCGCATGCCCAGCGCGGTCACCAGCGGGACCGGCTCCGGCAGGAAGCCGAGGTCGACGGTCAGCGCGGAACGCTGCCCGGCCGTCAGCGCCTCGACCGTGTCGAGCCAGCGGGCGTTGTGCGCCAGGAACCCCTCGGCCTGCGCACGCGGCGCGGACGCGTCCCAGCGGGCCCAGATCGTCTGGTTGTCCTCGGCCGCCACGGTTTCCCCGGCGGCCCGCGCGATCGGCGCGCGGCCGATCTCCGCGCCGCTGCCGAGGTGGGAGAGCGCCTGGGCGACGGTCCATTCCGCGGCGCCGCTGGGCGCGGCCAGCTGCTCGTCGGTGAGGGTGCGGACGAGGCCGGCGAGCGCGTCGTGCTCGGTGCGCAGGGCGGTGATCGTGCGGTCCACGAGTTGGCTCATGCCACGCTCAACCCGCGGGTGCGCGCGGATGTTCCGCCGATCACCCACCGGCCCGGCGCACCCCGGGATCCGTGCGGCCGAACAGCTGCTGGGCGACGCTCTTGCAGACCTCCGCCCCGTACCGGTACCCGGCACCCTGGTCCGGGTAGCGGACCATGACCGCGAGCACCCACCGGTCCCAGATCGCCAGGCAGGTCACCGCCCACCGGTTCCCCTGCCGCGCCCGGTCGTTCCCGAGCGCCGGGTGGAGCCCGGCGAAGACCGGCGCCTCCGGGATGCCGAACGCGTCGCCGGGCCCGGCCTGCCGCATCAGGTCGAGCAGCTTGTCCCGCCACCGCGGGCTCAGGCCCGGACCGCGGGCCACGCACCGGCCGAGCAGGCTCGCGTCGGGCGCGGACATCGTGGTCTCGGCCCACCGGCCCGGGTGGACCAGCGTGTCGCGCAGCCCGCAGGTCCGGATCATCCGGGCGAGCGAGGCGTCCCCGCCGAGCCGCCGGTACAGCGTCTGCGCGGCGCGGTCGTCACCGCCGCGGACCACCCGGGTCACCCTGGCCTCGTCCGCGGCCGGGAGCGGCGAGTCCCGGGAGGCGAGGTAGTCCGCGGCGAGCCAGAGCTCGACCAGGGATTCGGTCGTGGTGCGCAGCGTCCCGTCGCCGACGACGGCGCCGGTGCCGAGGTCGCGCAACGCCCACGACCATTCGCCGCGGACGTCGACGGTCACCACCTCGTCCACCGCGGCCGGCGCGGTCGTGACCGGCGGGACGGGCAGGTACACCACCGGCCGTTCCGCCGCGACGGGTGCCTGCACCGGACGGAGGCAGACCGCCGCGGTGAGCGCACCGACGACGAGGCAGACCAGGGCGAGGAGCACGGAACCACGCATCGGAACCCCTTCGGCCGGGCGCGCAGCCCCGCTATCGGTTGAGCCGCACGGAATCCAGCAGGGCCTGCGCGGCCGCCTTATTGGGGTAGGAGCTGCTCATTTCGAGGGTGTACCCGCCGAGCTTCTTGCTCAGGTGCGCGGGCAGCGGGTCCTTCGGGTCGACGGCGCCCGTCGATTCGCCGGTGCCGGTCAGGAACACGAACAGGGAGAAGCACCCGGGGGGCAGCGGTGCCAGGTTCGCTTCGAGGTCGGGGCAGAGCACGAGGGTGTTGGTCTCGGGCTCGCTGGTGAACGTCGCGACCTTCTGCCCGTCGGGGACCTGCAGGGACTTCAGCGGGGACGCGAGCGCCGGTGGCGTGGTACCGATCTTCGCCAGCAGCCCGAGCATTTCCGCGGCCTGCACCGGCTTCGAGGTCTCCACCCGGACCCACCGCTGCGGTCCGTCCTGCCACATGACGGTCTGCGGGTGCGCGAGCTGCCCGGCGGTCGTGGGTTTCGCGGGCAGTGCGCCCGCGGGGGCGCGGCCGTCGCGGACTTGGATCTCGAACCCGTACCGGTGGTCCTGCCCGTAGTGGAGGCTGGCGAAGTGTGGCTGGACGGCCCAGAACAGCAGGTTCCAGGACTTGTCCTCGAGGGAGATCGCCGGCGCGGGCGGGGGCACCTTCGCGGCGTCCGGTGCCGCGCTCGGCGCGGACGACCCCGGGCCCGCGAGCGTGGCCGGCGGCGTCACCGCCGGGCTGCCCCGGTCCAGCAGCCCGACCGCGCCGGCACCCAGCGCGGCCACGGTCAAGGTCACCGCGGCGACGCTGGTCGCCCGCCGCCGCCGGATCCGCCGGGTGGCGCCGGCGAGCACGGCACCCGGGTCGGGGGCCAGCGACTCCTGCGCGCGCAGCACGCGGCGCAGCTCGTCGAGGTCGGTCATCACACGCTCTCCTTGCCTTCTTCGATCCCGACGCGCAGCGAGCTCAGGCCGCGCGAGATGTGGCTGCGCACGGTTCCGGGCGCGCAGCCGAGCACCGCGGCGATCTCCTGGTCGTCGCGGTCCTCGTAGAACCGCAGCACGATCGACGCGCGCTGGGCCCGGCTCAGCCGCGCGAGCAGCCCGTCGAGCTGGTCGGCGTCGGCGATCCGCCGCGCCGGATCGGGCGCGGCCTGCTCCCGGAGCAGGGCCACGTCCGGCGTGGGGCGCACGGACCGCTGGTACCACCGGCGCCGCCAGCCGAGGTAGCCGTTGACGACCATCTTCCGGAGGTAGAGCTCAGGCCGGTCGGCGGCGGCCACGTGCCGCCACCGCTGGTGCGCCCGCACGAGCGCGTCCTGCACGACGTCCTGGGCCAGTTCCCGGTCCCCGGTCAGCACGGCGGCGAACCGCACGAGACCGGGCAGCTGCTCGCGCGAGAACTCTTCGAACTGCACACCCCTTAAGATGCCGCCGCTCCGCCGCGCTGTTGCAGTCGCGGCCGGAAAAGTTCGGACCGCCGTCAGCGGTATGCCCCGGCCCGGGCGTGCCCCTCGATCGGGCGATGGACGTCGAGCCCGGTCCCTACCCGTCCGCGGACGCCGCGGCGCTCGCGTTCACCGTCCGCCGGGTGGAAGGGCTCCGGCCACGGTGGTCCGCCGTCTGCCGGGCCTGCGCCTGGGGATCCCCGCGCTCAGGAACCGGCCGGGCTCTGGTCGTCGCGGCGCGGGCGGCCGGTCTGCAGGGCGGTCCACTCCCGCTGCCACTGGGCGAAGCGGTGGCGGTCCAGCACGAAGACCACCACGCGGTAGCCACCGACGAGCACCGACGTCACGGCCGCCCAGAAGGTCAGCGCCGCGAGCGGGCCACCGACGACCGCCGCGGCCGCGGTGAGCGGGCGTTCGCTCGGCGTACCCGTCCGATCCAGCCAGATGTCGATCCGCCGGCCCGCGGCCGCGCCCGCCGGCGCGTCGACGTCGCCGACGCGCTGCTGCCCGTCGCGGGTCCACCAGGTCGCCCGGGCCGGGCCGGAGTCGAAGGGCGTGCCGCCGCGGCCGGCCGCGGCCGGCAAAGGACCGTCGGTCAGCAGGGTCGCTGCCACGGTGTAGCGGGTGGCCGTCTGTTCGCGGGACTTCGCCGCCTCCACCGCGTAGACGCCGATGCCGAGCAGCACCGCTCCCGCGGCCGCCACGAGCGACAGGAGGATCACCAGGCCCAGCAGCCGCGCCTGGAGCCGGTCCGACGGCCGGGCCGGCGAGCCGCGTCCGGGCAGGAGGCTGTGCCGCAGCCGGGTCAACCGCATCCTGGTGTCCATCGCTCCTGCCCTCCGCGCCGCCGGAAACCTGCCGCCAGCATGGCCGGGGACCGCGGGCGCGGCGCAGGGGAAACAGTCCTCGTCCCGCGGGCCCTGCGGCCGTTCCCGCCACCGCGGTTCCGGTGACTTTGGGCCCTGGCCGTGGCAGCCCGGAAAGCCCGACGCTGGACGCGAGCCCGTCGAGTGAGAGGCCGCCCCATGCAGACCGTCGACGTCGGTGCGCTGTCCGTCTCGGCCTACCGGACGGTCGCCCCGGACTGGATCGTGGAGCCCCTGCTGGAGGTCGCGGGCCGGCTGCGCGGCGCGCGGGTGCTCCACCTGAGCGCGACCCCCTACGGCGGCGGCGTTTCCGAGCTGCTGCGCTCGGTCGTCCCGCTCTACACCGATCTCGGGGTCCGCACGAGCTGGAAGATCATCAGCGGCGAGCCGGAGTTCTTCGCCGTGACGAAGAAGCTGCACAACGCCTTGCAGGGCGGCACCGAACCGCTCACGGACGCCGACATCCGGCGCTACGAAGAGACCTCGCGCCGCAACGCCGAACAGCTGTCGGCCGACCCGGACTTCCGGGACTGCGACTTCGTCTTCGTGCACGATCCGCAGCCCGCCGCCGTACTGTCCTATGCGGACGGTCGGCGGGCCCGGTCGGTGTGGCGCTGCCACATCGACACGTCCGAGCCCGCGCCGGGCGCGTGGGACTACCTCGGCGGGTTCGTCGAACGCTACGACGCGACGGTCTTCACGATGGCGGACTTCGTGCCCCCGACGCTGCCGCGCGACCGCGCGGACCTCATCTGCCCGGCGATCGACCCGCTCAGTCCCAAGAACATGTCCCTCGACGAGCGGACCGCGCACGCGGTGCTCAACTGGATCGGCATCGAACCCGGCCGCCCGCTCGTGACGCAGGTGTCGCGGTTCGACCCGTGGAAGGACCCGCTGGGCGTGATCGACGCGTTCCGCCTGATCCGGCCCGAGGTACCCGGGCTCCAGCTCGCGCTGGTCGGCTCGATGGCGCTCGACGACCCCCAGGGCTGGGACGTCTACCGCCAGATCGGCGAGGCCGGTCGCGACGACCCGGACATCCACGTCTTCACCAACCTCACCGGCGTCGGCAACGTGGAGGTCAACGCGTTCCAGCGGTGTTCGTCGGTGATGATCCAGAAGTCGGTCCGCGAGGGGTTCGGGCTCGTCGTCTCCGAGGCGCTGTGGAAGGGCACGCCGGTCGTCGCGGGCCGGGCGGGCGGGATCCCCCTGCAGGTCGCCGACGACACCGGCGGCCTGCTCGTCGGCTCGACCGACGAGTGCGCGAAGGCGCTGCTCGAGCTGCTGCGGGACCCGGTCCGCGCGGCGGCGACGGGGGCGGCGGGCCGCGAGCGGGTCCGGCGGCACTTCCTCCTCCCCCGGCTCCTGCTCGACGAGCTGACCCTGCTGGACGGCCTCGCCCACGGCGACCCGCCCGGCGCGCTGCTGACCCGGTCCGACCACCGCGACCCGGTCTGCGGGCTGACCGTCCCGCCCGGCGCGCCCACCACGGTCCGCGACGGGCAGACCCACCGCTTCTGCTCGTCCCGGTGCCGCACCGCTTTCCTGGAAGGAGAAGCATCGTGACGACCCGGCAGTGGCACGGCGGCGAACTGCGCTGGAACGCCGAGACCGAGGACTGGACCGTGCTCGCCCCCGGCCGTCAGGACCGCCCGCACCACCTCGGCCCGGCCGGGTGCCCGTTCTGCCCGGGTGCCGGCGAGGACACCCCGCCGGAGACCTGGCGGCTGCCCGATGCCGGCGGAGGCTGGCGGGTGCGCGCGGTCCCGAACCGCTACGCGCTGTCCGACAAGCACGAGATCGTCATCGAATCACCGCGCCACGACTGGGATCTGGCGACCGGCACCGAAGCCGAGGTCGCGGACGTCCTGACGGCGTGGCAGCACCGCCTCCGGGCGCTGCGGCCCTCGGCCGCCCAGGTCGTCGTGTTCCGCAACCACGGCCTCGCGGCCGGGATCTCCCTGGCGCACCCGCACTCGCAGGTGGCCGGGCTGCCGGTGCTGTCCGCCGGCACCCGGCGCGAACTGGAGACCGCGCGCACGCACCACCGCGACCGGGGGCGGCGGCCGGCCGACGAACACCTCCGGGCGGCGCTCAGCGAGGGCAAGCGGATCGTCTTCGCCGACGACCACGCGGTCGCCTACACGCCGTTCGCGCCGATCGCGGCCTACGAGGTCCGGATCGTCCCGCACCACCCGCGGGCGGACTTCGCGGCCGCGACCGCCGAGGAGATCCACGCGGCGGCCGGGTGCCTGCGGGCGGTGCTCGCCGCGTTGCGCGCCGAGCTGGCCGATCCGGCGTACAACGTCGTCCTGCGGACCGCGCCCCGCGGCTACGAGAGCGCGCCGTTCCTCGCGTGGTCGCTGCAAGTGGTGCCCCGCCTGGAGGTGCCGGCCGGGCTGGAGCTGGCGACCGGCGTCCCCGTGACGACGGTGGTCCCGGAACACGCCGCCGCCCGCCTGCGCACCGCGGTCGGCGCGGCCCGGCCGCGGTGAGCTCACTCCCCTGCGGGCGGGACCTCCGGCACGATCCGGAACACCGGGACGTCCGCGGCGATCCGGGCGAAGTCTTCCAGCGGAGCGCGCCGGTCGACCGCGATGTGGGCCCGGGCCCCGGGTGCGACGGCCAGGTAGCGGCGAAGCACCGGCGGACGCTCCTCGGGGGCGATCTCTTGCAGCCGCACGGTTTCGTCGCGGCCGTGCCGGAGCAGCACGTGCCCGCCGGCGGCGCGGACGTTGCGCACCCACTGGGTCCGTTCGCCCAGCATCGCCACGAGGTAGCGCTCGCCGTCGTGGTCGGCGACCACGAGGGGAACCCGGACCAGCCGCCCGGTGGCCCGGCCGGGCACCTCGAGCGTCACGACCCGCTTCGGCAGCACGCCGGCCCCGTACGCGAGCGCGGCACCGCGGTTCATCAGCCGGGCCACGCCGTGGGGCCGGCCGCCGCGGTACTGGCGGCGGTACCACCGGTGCACCGGGCCGTCCGGCCGCGCGCGGCGGCCGTCGACGAGGGACGCCGCGTCGTCGCGGATCGTCCGCAACGTGGCCAGCATGACGAAGCGCGCGAAGGGCCGGACCAGCAGCCAATGCCGGGCGAACCGGCGGGCCGACCCCGGGTCGGTGGCGGCGGCCCGGGCTTCGTAAGTGACCAACGTGCGTGCGGAGCCGTAGGGCCGCACCGAAATCCCGGCCGTGACCCGGCACCAGCCGGGTTCGGTGAACTCCGCGAACTCCGCGGGCGTCATCGCCCGCACGTCGAACCACTCGACGCCGGGCAGCCAGAACCGCCCGACCGTGCCCAGGACCACTTCGCGTCCCGGCGTTTCGCCCAGCCGCACCCAGCCGGGGAGCCCGGTGCCGCGGCCGAAGGGCTTCAGCTCGGCCGCCGTGGTCCGCCTGAACACCGCCAGGTCGGTCAGCGGCGACCGGACGCGCAGCAGATCGAGCTCGGCCACGGCTCGCCAGGTTTCTCCGACGTCGGCGTCGGCGACCACGTGCTCGATCAGCGTGACGTCGAACCTCGGCAGGAACCGGTCGGTCAGCAGGTCTTCGCCGGTGACGGCGGTGTCGGTCATGGCCGTGCCTTTCGTTCGGCGGGCAGGTCACCCGCGGGGCTTGCGGAGGCCGGCGCGGACCAGGGTCACCAGCCCGACGGCCAGTCCGAGCACGGAGCCCGTGAACCCGGCCGCGAGCAGGATGCGGGCCACGGCGGCCCAGTCGAACGACGAACCGCCGAAGTCGAACGGGAAGACCTGCCACAGCCGCACCAGCGCGACCAGGCCGGCCGCCGTCGTCACCACGCCGTCGAGGGCGACCAGCCACTCGGGGTCGTGCCACAGGTGCACGAAGCCGGTGACCGCGCCGGCCACCAGGGCGAGGTCGACGACCCCGACCACGGAGGAGAACGCGGGGGTGAGGAACGGCACCACCGCCCAGCCGGGCCGTCCGTTGATCAGCACGAGCAGGACACCGTTGACCACCACCCCGGCGAAGTACCCGGCGAGCCGGGTGCGGGCGGGCCGTCGAGGGGGCTTCACGCCGGTCGTCATCGTGACCTCCGTTCACTCCGATCGTCGTCCGCGGGGCCGGGTCACCGCAGGGTCGTGGGTCCTCGGCGGGAGAGCCGAAAGGCCGCTCTTCAGCCGGCTTCGCGGCACAGCAGCGCCAGTTCCGAGATCGTCAGGGTTCCCGCGTGGGAAAGCGCTTCGAAGACGACCTTCAGCTTCCCGCTTACGCCCACGCCGAGCGGGATCGCGTCCCGGACCGGCACGGTGACGAGCAGCGGGCTGACCGCGTTGCCGAGCGCCGCCCCGGCGCCCGCGGCCCGCCCCGACACCGGCACGGCGATCGCGAACGCGCCGACGGTTTCCCCGCGGGCCGCGAGCAGCCGGGGCTCGCGCGGTCGACGACCGGGCGCGTCCGCGGGGTCACGGGTCGCGGGGCCCGGCCGGTGCGGCGCCGTGGCGCAGCACCTCTTCGACGGCCCGGCGCGGCCCGAGCGGGTCCGCTTCCGCCGCGTAGCCGATGCGCACGAGCGCCTGCGGGAAGCCGCCGAGCCCGAGGTCTTCGCACAGCGCGGACCGGACGGCCGCCAGGTGCAGCGGCTGGGTCAGCACCCCGGCCGCCAGGCCGACGTCGACCGCCGCGAGCCAGGCTCGTTCCAGCGCGTACCCGGCGCGGACGTGGTCGAGCCGGGCATCGTCGGCGGTGACGAACACCAGCAGCGTTTCGGCGGCGAGCCGGCGCTCGAGCTCGGCCGGTTCCGGGAGCTCGGTCGCCCGGCGGACCAGCCCGGCCCAGGGCACCGAGCCGGCCGGGACGCGGCCGGCGGGGAGGCCCACGCCGTGGCGGTGGGCGCGTTCGTCCCGGATCGTCCACAGCGACAGCTCGCGCTGGTAACCGCTGTCCCGCCGGAAGGTTTCCGCGGCGAAGTGCAGGAGCCGCGTCACCACGGCGACTTCGCGGCCGGGCCGGAGCGGCCGCGCCTCGACGCCGGGTGCGCCGCCCGCCGCGACGATCCCGCGGACCACCGGCGCCGGGACGGCGAGGCCGTCGAAGGGCGCGCGATGGCTGGCCCGCCGCGCGATCGCGCCGTAGCGCCGCAGCTCTTCGACGCTCGGTGCTTCGGAGCCGGCCGCGGTGATCCGGGCGACCAGGTCCGGCTGGTCCTCCTCGGGCAGGAACGCCACCTCGGCCGTGCGGCCGAGCGTCCGGACCGCGAGCTCGAGGTTGGCGACCGCGGCGCCGCACGAAGCCGCGCGGTCGCGGCCGTGCGGGTCGTGGTGCGGGAGGACCGGCTCGGCGCGTTCGCGCACCAGGAGCTCCCCCGGCGCGACGTCCAGCGTCCACGGCTGGGTGTTGTGCACCGACGGCGCGCGCATCATCGACCGGACCAGCACCTCCGTCTCGGCGGGCGTCCAGCCGGAAAGCTCCACAGTGGACATGGGAGTCACTCCGTTCCCCGTCGCTCCTGCCCTCGACCCGTCCATGGTGGGCGCCCGCCCGGCCCGCGACAGGTGGCCGCGGTCCCCGGCCCCGGTGACTTTCGTCCCCGGCGCGAGTCCCGCGCGGTGACCGATGCTCGCGGGATGAACCGACCCTGGGCCGAGGTGCGCGAAACCCACATCGGCGCGGTCTTCCTCGTCGGGGACCTCGCCTACAAGCTGAAGAAACCGGTCGACCTCGGCTTCTTGGACTTCTCCGCGCGGGAGACCCGCGAGCGGGTGTGCCACCGGGAGGTGGAGCTGAACCGGCGGCTGGCCCCGGACGTCTACCTCGGCGTCGCCGACGTGACCGGCCCGGACGGCGAGGTCCGCGACCACCTGGTCGTCATGCGCCGGATGCCCGCGGACCGGCGGCTGTCCACTCTGGTCCGCCGGCGGGCGCCCCTGCACGGGACGGTCCGGCGGCTGGCCCGGCAGCTCGCGGCCTTCCACTCGCGGGCCGCGCGCGGGCCGGAGATCGACGCCGACGAGACCCGCGACGCCGTCCGCGCCCGGTGGCGGGACAGCTTCGCGCAGGTCCGGCCGTTCCACGGCGACGTGCTCGACCCCGCCACGGCCCTGGAGACCGAGGCTCTCGCCGAGGAGTTCCTGGCCGGCCGGGAGCCGCTGTTCGACCGCCGGATCGCCGAGGGGCGGGTCGTCGACGGGCACGGCGACCTGCTCGCCGACGACGTCTTCTGCCTCGACGACGGCCCCCGCGTGCTCGACTGCCTCGAATTCGACGACCACCTCCGGCACGTCGACGTCCTCGACGACGTCGCCTTCCTCGCCATGGACCTCGAACGGCTCGGCGCTCCCGAGCTGGGTGCCCGGCTGCTGGCCGGCTACCGTGAGTTCACCGGCGATCCCGCTCCCCCGGCGCTGGTGCACCACTACCTCGCCTACCGCGCGTTCGTCCGGGTCAAGGTCGCCTGCCTGCGCCACGCCCAAGGCGACGCCGAAGCGGCCGCGCTGGCCCGGGACTACGCCGAGCTCGCGCTGTGGCACCTGCGCCTCGGCCGGGTGCGCCTGCTGCTCGTCGGCGGGGAACCCGGAACCGGCAAGTCCACGATCGCCGCCGGGCTGGCCGACCGGACCGGCGCCACGCTGCTGCGGTCGGACCGGCTGCGGAAGGAGCTGGCCGGGCTCGACCCGGTCCGGCGGCCCGCGGAAGGCTACCGGCAGGGCCTCTACGACACCGCCCACACGGACGCGACCTACGCCGAGCTCGTCCGCCGGGCCGGCGAGCTGCTGGGCCTCGGCGAGACGGTGGTGCTGGACGCGTCCTGGACCGCCGCCCGGCACCGCGCGCTCGCGGCCGGCGTGGCTTCGCGCACGGACAGCCCGCTCGTCGCCGTGCGGTGCCACGTCCCCGAGGAGACGGCCGCGCGGCGGATCACCACCCGGACCGGCACCCTGTCCGACGCCACCCCGGAAATCGCGCACCGGATGGCCGCGGACGCCGACCCGTGGCCCGAAGCGCACCCCCTGCCGACGACCGGCACCCCGGCCGAGTCGCTCGCCCGCGCGATCGCGGCCCTGGTGCCGGAGCACCCAAAGTCCCTCGGGCTGAGGCACTCCGGCCCTCCCGGCGGCCGGAGCCGCGGTGCGAAGGTCGAAACCGAACAGACCCCCGAGCCCGAGGAAGGCCGATGATGGAG
The DNA here is from genome assembly GCF_053605345.1 of Amycolatopsis sp. NPDC003865. Lineage (NCBI taxonomy): Bacteria > Bacillati > Actinomycetota > Actinomycetes > Pseudonocardiales > Pseudonocardiaceae > Amycolatopsis > Amycolatopsis sp. NPDC003865. Next base: position 106,783 of record NZ_JBSGJA010000008.1, read on the forward strand.
CGAGGACTTCCGGACGACTTCACCGTCAGGACCGCGGTCGCCATGGCCGTCCGCGCACCGTCGGTGCACAACACCCAGCCGTGGTTCTGGCGGCTCGGGCATAGTTCCCTGCACCTCTACGCCGACCCCGGCCGCCGGCTGGGGGAAACCGATCCCGACGGCCGCGACCTGATCCTCAGCTGCGGCGCGGCACTGCACCACCTCCGGATCGGCTTCGCCGCCCTCGGCTGGGGCGCCGAGGTGCACCGGCTGCCCAACCCGGACGAGCCCGACCACCTCGCCGCGATCACCCTGCACCGGCACGATCCCGAGCAGGACGAGATCGCGATGGCGGCGGCGATCCCGCGGCGGCGGACCGACCGGCGCCGGCACAGCTCGTGGGCCGTGCCGCGCGGGCACGTCGAAGCGCTCGCCAAGGCCGCGGCGCTGGAAGGCACCGTGCTGCAGGTCGCCGAGAACTCGGCGCGCTACTACCTGGCGACGGCGATCGAAGAAGCGTCGCGGCGGCACGCCGGGGACCCCGCCTACCGCACGGAACTGGCGGCCTGGAGCGGCCGCCACATCTCGCCGGACGGCGTGCCCGCGCGCAACACCCCGGCGCCCGACGACACCCCGGGCGCGCTGCGCACCCGCCCGTTCGCGGACCCGCTGCTGGCCCAGCCGCCCGATGCCAAGGCCGAGGACGACGAAACCGTCCTGCTCGTGCTGAGCACCGCCTCCGACGACCGGATGTCGCGGCTGCGCGCCGGGGAGGCCACCAGCGCCGTGCTGCTGACGGCGAACGCCTTCGGCCTGTCGTCCTGCCCGCTGACCGAGCCGCTGGAGCTGCGCGACGTCCGGGAGACCGTGATCGAACGCGTCACCGGGGGCTCGTTCCCGCAGATGGTGCTGCGCATCGGCTGGGCGCCCGCCAACGCCGACCCGGTGCCGGCGACGCCGCGCCGCGACCTCTCCGACGTCCTGCAGCCGCTGGACGCTCCCCCGAAGCACTTCCAGGCCCACTAGGAAAGGAGCCGGTCATGCCGTACTGGCACTACCCCGCAACCATGGGCTGGGTCGGCGGCATCGGCATGCTCGTGCTGATGGCGCTCGTCCTGGCCGCGGTCGTCAGCCTCGCCGTCGTCCTCGCCCGGCGAGGGCCGCAGCCACCGACGTCGGCCGAGACCGCCCGGCGGATCCTCGACGAGCGGTTCGCCCGCGGCGAGATCGACCAGGAGGAGTACCACCTGCGCCGGGACGCCCTCGACCGGGCGAGCTGACCGTGCACGGGCGGACGCTCCTCCTCGCGCTGGTGTGCGGGCTCGCGGCCGCCGGGTGCGGGAGCGGCCCGGTCGCCTCCCCGCCGGCCGGAACGCCGCCCCCGGCGTCGTCTTCGGCGTCGTCCTCGGTGCCGCCGGCGACGGCGACGACCGCGACCCCGGGACCGGCCACCACGGCGAAGCCGGCCCCGGCGGTCCCGACGCCACCCCCGGCGAGACCGTCCTGCGCGGAGACCGCGGGCTGGCGCACGGATCCCCGTGGTTCGGACACGATGAGCCGCGACGCGCTCTACCTCGTGCGAGCCGGGCGGCACGCGTGCTTCGACCGCGTGGTCTTCGACGTCAACGGCCCGGCGGAGGCCGGCTACGCCGTGCAGTACGTCCCGGCCGTGACCACCGACCCGAAAGGCGACCCGCTGCCGGTGCCCGGCGGCGCGGCCCTGGAGGTCGTCGTCCGGGCGCCCGCGCTCGGCACCGACGACTCGGGCCACCAGCCCGGCCGGGTGCTCGCCGCGATCGGCGACACCCTCGTGAGCACGCCGGGCTGGCCGTCCCTGCGGGCCGTGCGCTTCGCCGGGTCCTTCGAAGGCCAGTGCACGTTCGCCGTCGGGGTGCGCGCGAAGCTGCCGTTCCGCGTGTTCACCCAGACCGGGCCGGACCGGGTTCGCCGGGTGGTCCTCGACATCGCCCACTGAGAGGACGGCATGGACCGGCTCAGCCCCTTGGACGCTGCCTTCCTCGAGATCGAGGACGAAGACCCCCGCTCGTCGCTGGCGATCGCCTCGGTGGCGATCGCCGAAGGACCCGCACCCGGCCAGGACGAGTTCGTCGCCGCCGTGCTCGGCCGGCTGGCCGGAATCCGGCGGTACCGCCAGAAAGTCCGCACGGTGCCGTTCGACCTCGGGCCGCCGGCCTGGGTGGACGATCCCGCGTTCGACCCGCCCGCGCACTTCGGGCGGGTCGCGCTCCCGGCGCCGCACGACCGGGCGGCGCTGGGCGAGCTGGTCGCGCTGCTGATGGGCGAACGCCTCGAGCGCGACCGGCCGCTGTGGGAGTTCTGGGTGATCGAGGACCTGCCGGGCGGGCGCTGGGCGATCCTGGCCAAGGTGCACCACGCGCTCGCCGACGGGCTCGCGGCGACCCGGCTGCAGACGATCCTGTTCGGGACCGCCGAGGCCGGCCCGGAGCCGGCCGGGGAGTCACCCGACCCCGGCTCCGCGAAGCTGCTGGCGGACGCGGTCGGCACGCTGCTGCGCTTCCCGTGGGACCAGGCCCGTGCGCTGGCCGGCGAGCTGCTGCACCCGAACCGGCTGGCCCGCCGCGTGAGCGACGTCGCCCGCGGCCTCGTGACGATGACCTCGGCCCTGCTGCCGGCGTCGCCGACCCCGCTGACCGGCCCGCTGGGCCGAGACCGGCGCTACACGACCGCTTCGGTGCCGCTGGCCGAGGTCAAGGCCGTGGCCCGGAAGTTCGGCGTCACGGTGAACGACGTCCTGCTGGCCGCCGTCACGGGCGGGTTCCGCGAGCTGCTGCTGCAGCGCGGGGAGACCCCGGCCGCCGACAGCGTGCGGTCCCTGGTCCCGGTGTCCGTGCGGACCGGGACGTCCCTGGACAACGAGGTCTCGCTGCTGCTGCCGCTGCTGCCGGTCGACCTGCCGGATCCGGCCCAGCGCCTGCTCCGGGTGCACCGCCGCCTGGGCACGCTGAAGTCGGGCCAGGAGGCGGCGGCGGGCGCGCTGCTCACCGCGACGGCCGCGCGCGAGCCGTTCGCCCCGGTGGCGTGGGCGATCCGGGCGGCCGCCCACCTGCCGCAGCGCAACATCGTCACGGTGACGACGAACGTCCGCGGCCCGGCCGAACCGCTGTCCGCCCTCGGCCGGCCGATCGTCGAGATCTACCCGTACGTCCCGATCGCCCTGCGGGTGCGGATCGGCGTGGCGATGCTCAGCTACGCGGGACAGGTGACGTTCGGGATCACTTCGGACGCCGACGCGGTGCCGGACACGGAGGTGCTGGTCAAGGCGATCGAGCGGGAGCTCCCGGCCCTCCGCGACGCGGCCCGCTGAGCTATCGGCCGCCGACGGCCGCGAACTCCGCCGCCAGCGCGTCGACCAGGGTCTCCGGGTCCGGGATCAGCTTGCGGTCCGTGCCGAACCCGAACCGCACTTCGCCGGCGTAGCTGAAGATGCAGATCGTGATCGCCTGGCGGCCGCTGCACGGTGCCCAGCCCACGATGCCCGCCACCGGGGCGCCCGCCAGCGTCATCGGGGTCCGGGGGCCCGGCACGTTCGTGAGCACCCCGACCGCCTTGCCCGCGAAGAACCGGCTCACCGGACGGCCCAGCGCCGCGGGGCCGCGGGCGATCGCGTACTGCACCCCGAACGTCAGCACCGGCTCGTAGGAGTCGCGGATCCGGGCGACCCGGCGGTGCACCTCGGCCAGGCGCTCGGCGAACGTCCGGCGCCCGAGCGGCAGCTGCGCCAGCACCAGTGAGAAGTGGTTGCCCAGGTTCGCCGGCAGCTCGTCGTCGAAGGACGACAGGCTCACCGGGATCAGCCAGCCGAGGTCGGACGGGTCCGGGCGGACCGTGCCGTGTGCCGTGAAGTAGCGGTCGAGCGCGCCCGCGACGAGCGCCGTGCAGACGTCGTTCACCGTCGTCCCGGTCTCGTGGCCGATCCGGGCGAGCGTGCCGAGCGGGACCGGGTCTCCCCAGGCCGCGGTCTTCTCGACGCCGGGTTCGCCCTCCCACAGGCCGGTCGCGGTCGAGGGGCCCAGCAGCTCGCCGGTGCCCGTGGCGCTGTGCCAGAGCGTCGTCGCCGCGCCGGCGACCGAGTCGACCGCGCGGCGCGGGCCGCCGCTCAGCGCCGACGACACGAACCCGGCGACGGCTCCGGTCGCGCCGACCACCGCCGTCGCGCCGAGCACCGGCAGCGCCACCGCGGACTCCAGCACCGGGTGCACCCGCGCGGCCTGCCGCTGGGCCTTGGCGCCGGTGTCCTCGAGCGCGCGCAGCACCGCGGCGCCGAGCCGGACCACCGGCTGGGCCACGTCTTCGCGGTGCGGCGCCGCGCCACCGACCTTCGCGTGCGGCGCGGTCTCGCCGTCGACCGGGTCCAGGAGGCTGAACAGCACCTGGGTCAGGCGGATCCCGTCCGCCATCGCGTGGTGCGTGCGGCACACGAGCGCGCTGCCGCCGCGATAACCCTGCAGCAGATCGATCGTCCACAGTGGACGTCTCGGGTCGAGCGGCTCGCTCCGCCGCGCGGCGACGAACTCCTCCAGGGCCGCCTGGTCCCCCGGTGCCGGGAGGTCACGGACGACGACGTGGTCACCGAGGTCGAAGCCGGGATCGGTCTCCCAGGACAGGCCGCGGCCGTGCGGCACGGCCCGCTGGAAGTACACCGGGTAGCGCGCGAGCAGCCGGTCGGACACGACCGACCGCAGCCGCGCCGGATCCACCGGCGACCGCGTCCACAGCACCGAGGTGACGACCATGAGGTTTTCCGGCCGGTCCAGGTGCAGCCACAGGCTGTCCTGCGCGGGCATCCGGCGGTGCGGCCCGGCGAGTCTTCGCGTGTTCGGCACGCCTCCACTGTCCGTCCGCGCCGGAGACCCGAAAAAGGGCCGGAAGTCCTCCGCGCGCACGGCCGAGGGCCCTGCCTCGCCCGTCCCCGGCGGCCGCATCGTGGACCCGGCCGCCAAGACCCCTCGAGCATCGGAGGAACTCATGTCCCCCACCCACGTCGTCGTGCTGGGCAGCGGGTTCGCGGGGCTGGAGACCGCGTTCACGCTGCGCGCGCTGGCGAACCCGGACCAGGTCCGGCTGACCCTGGTCACCGACCGGGACGACTTCCTCTTCCGGCCCGGCGGCGTCTACCTGCCCTTCGGCGCGGCCGAGGCACCGCTGCACGTGCCGCTCGCGAAACCGGCGCGCCGCCGGGCGATCGACCTGCGGATCGCCGCCGCCGAAGGCGTCGACACCGACCGCGGCGTCGTGCACACCTCGCGCGGCCCGGTCCCCTACGACCACCTCGTCATCGCCACCGGCGCCGCGACCCGGCCGGAGGAGGTGGCCGGGCTGGCCGAGTACGGGCGCGCCGTCGGGACACCCGGGCAGCTGCACGCGCTCGGCGAAGACCTGCGGTGGGTCGCGCAGAACGCGAGCCACGGGCGGCTGCAGCAGGTCCAGTTCCTCGTGCCGCCGGGCAACGGGTACGCCGGCCCGCTGTACGAGATCGCGTTGATGCTCGACACCTGGCTGCGCGGCCGCGACGTCCGCGACAACGTCCAGCTCGCGTTCACCACCTCCGAGCGCGGCCACCTGGAGGCGTTCGGGCCCCGGCTGCACGACGTCGTCGCCGCGGAGTTCGCCGAACGCGGCGTCGACGGCCGCACGGGGCTCTCGCCCGACAAGGTCGGCGAGCTCGAGATCGCCTACACCGACGGCACCGCGCAGGACTTCACGCTGCTCGTGGCGTCGCCGCCGCACGTCGCCGCCCAGCGCTTCGAGGGACTCCCGGCCGACGAGCGCGGGTTCCTCGTCTGCGAGGAGAGCACGCGCCAGGTGCTCGGGCACCCGAACGTCCACGCCCCCGGCGACGCCGGGGACTTCCCGGTCAAGCAGGAGTTCCTGGCGCTGCTGCAGGCGCGGGCGGTGGCCGGGCGGATCGCCGCCGACATCGGGGCGCACCTGCCTCGCCCGGGGTTCGAGCCGGTCGGCACGTGCGTGCTGGAGATGTTCGACAAGGCCGCCTTCGCACAGGTCCCGCTGTCGGTGACCGGGGACCCGGCGCACCCGGTGGTCGTCGACCCGGCGCGGCTCGACGCCTACCGCGTCGGCACGTCGGCGGCCTGGCGGCTGGGCAAGAAGGCGTTCGGCACCTACGTGCGCGGCCGCTTCCGCGCGGGGCGGCCGGTGCTGGACGGCACGGCCTGGGACACCGTGGCGTTCGGCTTGCGCGGCGCCGCCCGGTGACCGGCCGTAGCTGTGGATCGGCTTAAGGACCGCGCCGGGCGGTCGCGGCGGTGCGCTCCCGCGTCCCACCATCGGAGGCATGGTGGTGCTTTCCGAACGAGCGGCCGTCCGGCGGCTGCACGACCGCCTCGGCTTCGGGCCGCGGCCCGGCGACCTCGACCGCGGGTTCGCCGAAACCCGTGACCGGCTGCTGGGCGCCGGGCCGGACGCCGGCGCGGCCGCGACGCCGATGCCGGATCCCGGTCCGCCGCCGGACAACCCCGGCAAGAACGCCGACCCGGCCGCGAAGCAGCAGGCCCGCAAGCAGACCCAGGCCCAGGCGACGCAGGCCGTGAGCTGGTGGCTGGACCGGATGGCGGCCGCCGACCTCGCCTCCGTGGAGCGGCTGACCTGGTTCTGGCACGGCCACTTCGCCACCGGTGAGCAGAAGGTGCGCAGCCCGCGGCTGATGCTCGCCCAGAACCGGGCCCAGCGCGACCACGCGCTCGGCAGCTTCACCGATCTCGCCCGCGCCATGGTCGTCGACCCCGCGATGCTGCTGTGGCTCGACGGCAACAGCAACAAGGCGGGCAAACCCAACGAAAACCTCTCCCGCGAGTTCATGGAGCTGTTCGCCCTCGGCGTCGGGCACTACACCGAAGACGACGTCCGCGAAGCCGCCCGCGCGCTCACCGGCTGGACCGCCAAGCGCGACGCCACCGGCGCGCAGCTGGTCGCCAAGCGACACGACGACGGCGTCAAGCACATCCTGGGCGCCGACGGGAACTTCGCCGCGCAGTCCTTTGTGGACCTCGTGCTGGGCAGGCCGGAATCGGCGCCGTTCGTCGCCGGCCGCGTCTGGTTCCGGCTGGTGTCGGCGGCTCCGCCGCCGGCCGACGTGCTCAACCGCCTGGTCGCCGCCTACGGGAGCCGCCGTGACATCCGCGCGCTGCTGCGCGCCATCACCGACGAAGCGGCGTTCCACGACAGCGCGACATCGCTGGTCAAGCAGCCCGTCGAGTGGCTGGCCGGGCTGCTGCGCGCCCTGGGGGTGCGGCCGTCGGGGCTCGAGGACAAGACCCGGACCCAGCTGCTGGCGGCGTTGCGCGGGATGGGCCAGGTCCCGTTCCAGCCGCCCAGCGTCGGCGGCTGGGCGGCGGGCGGAGCCTGGCTGACGACGTCGGCGGGCGTGGCGCGCCTGCACGCGGCGCAGCTGGTCGCCGAGCACGCCGACCTCGGCGCGGTGGCGAAGGCGCGGGACAAGGCCGCGGCGATCGGCGACCTGCTCGGCGTCGACGCGTGGTCGGAGCGGACCCGAGCCGCGCTGAACGGGGTCGCCGGCAATGTCCGCCAACTGTCCACAGTGGCCGCTTGTGCCCCCGAATACGTAGTGAGCGGGTGACGATCGTGCAGCAGGTGAACCGTCGCAGGTTCCTCACCGCGACCGGCGTGACGGCCGCCGCGGCCTTGGCCGCCGGCGCCACGCAGGTCGACTGGGGCCACCTCATGTCGGCCGCGGTGGAGAACCCGCTCGACCCGGACGCGGGTGTGCTCGTCGTCGTCACCCTCTACGGCGGCAACGACGGCCTCAACACCGTCGTCCCGGCGGGCGACCCGGCCTACCAGAACGCGCGCTCCGAACTGGCGTACCAGCCGGGAGAGGTGCTCGATCTCGGCGAGGGCCTCGGGCTGAACCCGGGGATGAAGGGGTTCAAGGGCCTCTGGGACGGCGGGCAGCTCGCCGTGCTGCGCGGCGTCGGCTACCCGAAGCCCGACCACAGCCACTTCCGGTCGATGGCGATCTGGCAGACGGCGTCGCCGGAGACGTCCGTGCCCACCGGCTGGCTCGGCCGCTGGCTGGACGCGACCGGCGACGACCCGCTGCGCGCGGTGTCGGTCGACCCGGTGCTGCCGCCGCTGCTCGCCGGCGAGCGGACCGCGGCGGCGTCCCTGCCGGTGGGTGGCCTGAAGCTGCCGGAAGGCGCGCTGGGCAAGGCGTTCGAGGACCTCGGCGCCGCCCAGCCCGGCGAGGGGTTCTGGCAGGCGCGCGCGGCGCGGTCGGTCACCGATCTGCACCGGGCCGTGCAGACCCTGGGCCACCCGTCCGCACAGGAGGGCAAGAAGGCCAAGGGCGAACTGGCGGCCCAGCTGGACGTGGTGGCCGGGCTGATCGAAGCCGGCGTGCCGACGCGGGCGTATTCGGTGTCGCTGGGCGGGTTCGACACGCACGCCGACGAGCGCGGCACCCAGCAGCGGCTGCTGACCGAGCTGGACGGCGCGCTGACGCCGTTCGTCCAGCGGCTGGCGAAGTCCGACCGCGGCAAGCAGGCGACGGTGCTGGTGTATTCGGAGTTCGGCAGGCGGGTGACGGCGAACGCGAGCCAGGGCACCGACCACGGCACGGCGGGCCCGGTGTTCGTCCTGGGCCCCCGCGTGAAGGGCGGCTTCCACGGCGCGGAGCCGAGCCTGACCGACCTGGACGACGGCGACCTGAAGCTGTCGACGGACTTCCGTGACGTGTATGCGACTTTGGTGGAGGACGTGCTCGGCACCGACGCGGGGAAGGTGCTGGCAGGCCACCGTGGACGGATCGACGGCCTGTTCGCTTAGGCCGGCGGGAGGCCGGTCACCCGGAACCTCGCTCCCCCGCCCGGCGCGGCCTCGCACCACAGGTCACCGCCGTGGGCGCGGGCGAAACCCCGCGCGATCGGCAGTCCCAGCCCCGAGCCACCCTGCTCTCGCGCCGCGTCCAGGCGGACCAGGCGGTCGAAGATGCGCTCGCGCTCCGGGCCCGGTACGCCCGGTCCCGTGTCCGTCACCGTGAACCCGTCGGCGGTGATCTCCACCGTGAGCGTGCCCCGGCCGGCCATCGCGCGGACCGCGTTGCCGGTCAGGTTGGCCAGGATCTGCGTCAGGCGCGCCCGGTCGGCCACGACCACCGTGTCGGGCCCGGTGACCTCGACCGTGACGTCGGGGGTGGTCAGCCGCAGCTGCTCGGCCTGCGCGGCCGCCAGCTCCCGCAGCGCGACCGGCGTCCGGTCGAGCTCGGCGCCCGCGTCCAGCCGCGCCAGGTCGAGCAGGTCGGCGACGAGCCGGCCGGCCCGCTGGGACTCGCGGACCACCAGCAGCTGCAGCCGCTCCCGCTGCTCCTGCGGCGCGTCCGGCGGCTGCTGCAGCAGCGCTTCGGCCGCCGCCTGCACGCCGGCCAGCGGCGTGCGCAGCTCGTGGGCCGCGTCGGCGACGAACCGCCGGGTCCGCTCCTCCGACTCGCGCGCCGCTCGCTCCGCGCCCTCGAGGGCGTCCAGCGCGGAGTCGAACGCCGCCGCCGCGCGGCCCAGTTCGGTGCCGGGCCTCTCCGGGGCGAGCCGGCCACCCCGGCCGCCGGAGACGATCGAGCGGGCCAGCCGCGTCATGGCGTCCAGCGGGGCGAGCGCGAACCGGACGGCCAGCAGCAGCGCGACCACGGCCACGGCCAGCGCGGCGACGCCGGTGGCCAGCAGCACCCACCGCAGGCTCTGCTCGGCCGCCGCGATCAGGGACTCGTCCGCGGTGAGCGTCAGCTTCGCGCCGTTGATCCGCGCCGGCCCGGACAGCGTCGCGCGCACCTGGCGGATCCGGGCGTCCGCCGGCAGGCCGGGGCCGCCGAGGACCGTGCCGTCGGGCAGGGTCAGCGTGCCCTGCACCCCGCGCGTTTCGACGCGCCGCAGCAGGTTCTGCGGGGCGGTGTTCTGCTTGGCCAGCTGCTGCGCCAGCTGGACGCGGGCGGTGAGCACGGCGTTGACGTCCCGCTCGGCCTGCGCCCGGAACACCGTGTCCACGACCAGGCCGACGGCGACCAGCACCACCGCCAGCACCACCAGCACGGTGACGGTGACCCGCCGGCGCAGCGACGCCGTCCGCAGCCCGCTCACGCCTCACCGCGCAGCACGTACCCCTGGCCCCGCACGGTGTGCAGCACGCGCGGGCCGTGCGCCTCGAGCTTTCGGCGCAGCGTGCTGACGTTGACCTCGACGAGGTTGGGCGCCAGTTCGCCGTAGCCCCAGACGGCGGTGAGCACCTGCGTCTTGGACACCACGCGGTCGCGGTGCCGGGCGAAGTACAGCAGCACCTTCCACTCGGTGGAGGTCAGCTCGACGTCGGTGCCGCCGTAGCGGGCGCGGCCGCCTTCGACGTCGATCACGAGGTCGCCGACCTCCACGGCCGGCCGGGTGCGCCCGGTCCGGCGCAGCACCGCGGTCACCCGTGCGACCAGTTCGGCGAGGACGAACGGCTTCACGACGTAGTCGTCGGCGCCGTCGCCCAGTCCGCGCAGGCGGTCCTCGACGCCGTCGCGCGCGGTCAGCATCACCACCCCGGCGGCCGACGCGCGCCGGATCACCCGCAGCAGCTCGAAACCGTCCCTGCCGGGAAGCATGACGTCGAGCACGACCAGGTCGGGGCGGGCGCGGGCGAACTCCGCCTCCAGCCCGGTGCCGTCGGGCAGGGACCGGACCGAAAACCCGGCGCCCGCCAGCGCGGACTCGACCGGCACCCGGATCGCTTCGGCGTCCTCGATCACCAGGATGCGCGGCGGGGTCGGCTCGTCCACCCGGCCAGCTTAGAGGCGGCCGGACCGGCGCGCGGGACGCCGCTCAGACGCGGCCGACCAGCCGATAACCGCGGGCGTGGCTGAACCGGTTGACCGCGAACGCCGCGACATCGAGCTACACGCGCACGGCTCACCCACCCAGCCACCTCAGAGGCGGCCCGACCGCCCCGCGGCACGTCGCTCAAGCCCGGCCGACCAGCCGATAACCCGCCGCCGAAAACTCCGCCGTGAGCGCGAACCGATCCCCGCGGACCAGGGTGTGGCGCCACTCCACCGGCCGCCCGCGGGCGTGGCTGAGCCGGTTGATCGCGAATGCCGCGACGTCGTGCGCGCAGGCGAGCTGGGCTCGTTCGGCCGCGGTCGGGATGACCGCGCGCACCTCTTCGCGGCCGGTGTCCAGCTTGACCCCGGTGCGCCGGGCCAGTTCGGCGTACAGGCCGGTGTGCGTGAAATCGGCTCCCAGCAACGGTTTCGCGACGTCGGCCGGGAGCCAGACGCGGTCGAGGGCGAGGGGCTCCTCGCCGGCGAGGCGGAGCCGTTCGAGGTAGATCAGCGGGGTGGAGGCTTCCAAGTCCAAGCGCTCGGCGACGAGGGCGTCGGCCCGGACGTCGAACGTGCGCACGACGCTGTGCTGGGACAGGCCGGCGGCTTCGACCGACGCGAAGAGGCTGTAGAGCGCGCCCATCGGCTGGGCGATCTCCGCCGGCGGGGCCACGCGGGGCTGACGGCCGCGCTCGGCGACCACCACGCCGTCCGCGCGCAGCTCCCGCAGCGCCTGCCGGACCGTGTGCCTGCTCACGCCGTACTCGTCGGCCAGCGCGAGCTCGCCCGGGAACCGGTCGGCGAACTCGCCGGCGTCGAGCCTGGTCAGCAGCTCGCGCCGGAGCTGGCTCCAGAGCGGCTCGGTGCCCGAGCGGCTGAGCGTCCGCGGCGGCATGGCTCCCTCCCGGCTGTCGCGCCCGACCCTACCCGTGGCCAAATGTCCGCACATCATCTACTTTGATTGTACGTACATTTACCTCTGGAGGAGCCGGTGACCACATTCCGGGAAGCGCCCGCCGAGACGCCGGCGCCACCGGCCCGCGGGGCACGGGCGCTGCCGGGCCTGCTGGTCGCCGTCGCGGTCGCGGCGGTCGCGACCGCGCTCGGCGAACTGGTCCCGGTCGTCGGCGGCCCGGTGTTCGGCATCGCTCTCGGCGCCGTCGCCGCCGCGGTCGTCCCCGGCCTGCGGGGCGAGCGGTGGGCGCCGGGCTACGCCGTGGCGGCCAAGCCCGTGCTGCAGGCCTCGATCGTGGTTCTCGGCACCGGGCTGTCCCTGACGCAGGTGCTGAAGGTCGGCGGGGAGTCGCTGCCGGTCATGCTGGGCACGCTGACCGTCGCCCTCGGCGGCGCGTGGCTGCTGGGCCGGCGGCTCGGCGTCCGCGGCGACACGCAGACCCTCATCGGCGTCGGCACCGGGATCTGCGGCGCGTCCGCGATCGCGGCGACCACCGCGGTCCTCAAGCCGCGGCAGGCGGAGGTCGCCTACGCCATCGGCACCATCTTCACCTTCAACATCGCCGCCGTGCTGCTCTTCCCGCCGCTGGGGCACCTGCTCGGGCTGGACGCCCACGCGTTCGGCCTGTGGGCGGGCACCGCGATCAACGACACCTCGTCGGTGGTCGCGGCGTCCTACGCCTACGGCGGCGACGCCGGGGCGTACGGCCTCGTCGTCAAGCTGACCCGCACGCTGACGCTGATCCCGATCGTCATGACGCTGGCGGTGCTGAAGGCCCGCCGCGAAGCCGGGCGGCCGGGCTCCGGCGTCCCCGCGCTGCCGTGGCGGAAGATCGTGCCGCTGTTCCTGCTGGGGTTCATCGCCGCGGCCACGCTGAACAGCCTCGGCGTGGTCCCCGCCGCGTGGCACCCGGCGCTGTCGGCGCTGGGCGCGTTCCTCATCACGACCGCGCTGGCCGGCATCGGGCTTTCGATGCGGGTGGCCGACATGCGCCGGGCCGGGCCCCGGCCCCTGCTGCTGGGCGGCCTGCTGTGGCTCGCCGTCGCGGCGGCGAGCCTCGGCCTGCAGGCGCTGACCGGGACCCTCTGACCGGGCCCCGTGGCCTCCCCACGGGTCACCGGATCAGCGAGGCGCCAGCACCGCCGGTTCGCCGTCGGACACCACCTCGGCGGCGGCGGGCACCACCTCGGCGGGTGCGGCCGCGGCCGCCTCGCGGGCCAGGAACGTGCCCAGCTCGCCGATCGTGCTCATCAGCGGGGCCGGGAACACCACCGTGCTGTTGTGGTCGACGCCGATCTCCATGAGCGTCTGCAGGTTGCGCAGCTGCAACGCCAGCGGGTGCGCCATCATCGTGTCCGACGCCGAGCCGAGCGCCGCCGCGGCCTGGGCTTCGCCCTCCGCGTTGATGATCTTGGCGCGCTTCTCCCGCTCGGCCTCGGCCTGCTTGGCCATGGCCCGCTTCATCGTCTCCGGCAGCTGGATGTCCTTCAGCTCCACCAGGGTCACGTCGACGCCCCACTCGGTGGTGGTGACGTCGAGGATCTGCCGGATGTCGGAGTTGATCTTGTCGGTCTCCGCGAGCGTCTCGTCGAGCGTGTGCTGGCCGACGACCTTGCGCAGCGTCGTCTGGGCGATCTGGTCGATCGCCGCGTAGACGTTCTCGATCGCCACCACCGACTTCGTCGCGTCGACCACGCGGAAGTACGCAACCGCCGAGACGTCGACGCTCACGTTGTCGCGCGTGATGATGCCCTGCGACTGGATCGGCATCGTGACGATCCGCAGGGACACCCGGCGCAGCACGTCGATCACCGGGATGATGAACCGCAGGCCCGGTTCGCGCACCCCGACGACCCGGCCCAGCCGGAACAGCACCCCCTTCTCGTACTGCTTGACGATCCGGATCGACAGCGCCAGCACGACGATGACGACCGCGGCGACGATCAGCCAGACAGTCATGACGCCACTCCTTCCACTCGTCCGCTCCAGCGCCCGGAGCGGCCCGCGGTCATCAGGTCGACGACCGTTTCCCTGGTCAGCTCGCCGGTGGCGTGCACGCCCGCCAGCCGGCCGAGGTACAGCACCGCGATGCGGTCGGCCACGTCGAAGACGTCGTTCATGTTGTGCGACACCACGACCACGCCCAGACCGCGTTCGGCCAGCCTGCCGACCAGCTCCAGCACGACCTCGGTCTGCTGGACGCCGAGCGCCGCGGTCGGCTCGTCCATGATCACCAGTTTCGAGTGCCACAGCACGGCTTTGGCGATCGCGACCGCCTGGCGCTGCCCGCCGGAGAGGGAGCCCACCGGCTGGCGGACCGACGTCACCGTCGTGACGCCGAGGCTGTGCAGGGTGTCCTTCGCGGCCCGCTCCATGGCGTCCTCGTCGAGCGACACGTGCCGGACCTTTTCCCGGCCCAGGAACATGTTCTGCACGATGTCGAGGTTGTCGCAGAGCGCGAGGTCCTGGTAGACGGTCTCGATCCCGAGCGCGGCGGCGTCACGCGGGCTGCGGATGCGCACCGCCCGCCCCTGCCAGGTGAACTCGCCTGCGTCCGGCACGTGGATGCCGGCGATGCACTTGATCAGCACGGACTTGCCCGCGCCGTTGTCCCCGACCAGCGCGGTCACCTGCCCGGCCGGGATGTCGAGGTCGACCCCGGCCAGCGCCTGCACGGGCCCGAACTTCTTGGTGACGCCCCGGACGCCCAGCAGCGGTGCGGTGGTCACGGCGGCGTCAGGCCCGTTCCGGCGCGAGCTCGGCCAGCCGGCGGCCCAGCGGGCTCTCCGGCGTGCGAGCGGGCGGCGGGATCACGGCCACGGGGCAGGTCGCGTGCCGCAGGCAGGCACCGCTCACCGAGCCGGTGAGCGCCGCGTGCAGCTTACCCTTGCCGTGGCTGCCGACCACCAGCATCGTCGCGTCCTTCGCCCGGTCGGTCAGGATCGCGGCGGGATCGCCGTCCGGGGCCAGGCACCGAGCGTCGACGCCGGTGCGGTCCTTCGTCACCGACGCGACCAGCTTCTCGAGTTCGTGGAAGTGCACCCGCCGGGCCTCTTCGAGGGTCCGGTTCACCGAGGCGTCGTCGAGCATGGCGTCGTGCGTCCACACCGTCACGACCTCCAGCTCGGCGCCACCGGCCGCCGCTTGGCCGGTGGCCCACAGGAGTGCGGCCAGGCCCGCGTCCGAACCGTCGACGCCGACCACGATCCGGCCCTTCCCGGTTGCTTCGGTCATCACTGCTCCTCTTCGGGTCGCAGACCCCCTCGACCTTCAGCCAACCCCGCCGGGGCGCGCGGCAACGCGGGCGTTCTACCCGACCTGCGGGGACCAAAGACCTTCCGCGAGCACCGCCCGCACCGCCGCCGGGACCGCCGCGGCCACCGGAGCCGAAACCCGGTGCCCCGGCGCGAAATCCGTGCCCGCGACACCGATCACCACGAGCCGCCGCGGCAGCCGGTCCAGGACCTCGCCCAGCCGTACCACCGCCGCGACGTCCAGGGCGTGCCCGGTCCGCCCGGCACCGCCGGGCCAGCCGTCCTCGCCGGTGCACCGGACGACCTCGCCGGCCGGGAACGGACCGCGCAGAGCGTCGACCACCACGGCGAGACCCGCCCCGGCCCAGGCGTCGACCAGCTCGGCCGGATCCGTGATCCTCGGGACCACCCGCACCCCGGGCAGGGCCGGCAGCGCGGCCACGACGGCCGGGCCGATCCCGTCGTCCCCGCACAAGGGGTTGCCCAGCCCGAGCACCACGTCCGTCACCGGCGGACGACCGTCAGGTCGAGGAAGTGGGTGGCACACGAGATGCAGGGGTCGTGGTTGCGGATCACCCGCTCGCAGAACAGCGCGAGCGCGTCGTCGCCGAGGCCGAGCCGCGTGCTCGCGAGCCGGCACAGGTCGTCCTCGATCGCCGCCTGGTTCTGCGACGTCGGCGGGACGATCGCCGCCGCGGTGACCAGCCCCGCTTCGTCGAGGGTGTAGCGGTGGTAGAGCAGGCCGCGCGGTGCCTCGCTGACGCCGTGCCCGGTGCCCGCGCGCGGCGTCACCTCGACGCACGGGCGGCCGGGCCGCTCGTAGCCGTCGATCAGCCGGATCGCCTCCTCGACCGCGTACACCACCTCGACCGCTCTGACCACAATGGACTTGAACGGGTTCCGGCACTCCGCACCCAGTCCCGCGTCGGCGGCCGCCGCGCGTGCGGCCGGGCCGAGCAGCGCCGAGTTGAGCGAGTACCGGGCGAGCGGACCGGTCAGGTAGCGGCGGCCGTCGAGGCTCGCGTGCAGCGCCGTGGAGTGCGGCACCTGCCGTTCGACGACGTGCTCGGGGAACCCGGCCGCGGGGAACTCGAGCCCGGTGCTGGTGACCACGCTCCCCCGGTCGATCGGGTACCGCCCTGGCTCGCGCCCCGACAGCAGGTCGTGCGTGGTCTCGTAGTCGGGGAAGTCGAAGCCGGCCACCCAGCGCACGACTTCGCGGGCCTGGTCGAGCGCGCCGCGCAGCCGTTCGCGCATCGGCGCGAGATCGGCCGGGGCCGGCACGGAGTAGAACCCGCCCACCCGGACGTTCACCGGGTGGATCGCGCGGCCGCCCAGCAGTTCCATCAGCGCGTTGCCGGTCTTCTTGAGGGCCAGGCCGCGTTCGAGCGCGCCGCGGTGTTCGGCCGCCATGGCGATGCCGTCGGGGAAGCCGAGGAAGTCCGGCGCGTGCAGCAGGTGGATGTGTAACGCGTGGCTGGAGATCCACTCCCCGCAGTAGACGAGCCGCCGCAGGTCGGCCAGCGGCCCGTCCAGCTCGACCCCGCACGCCGCTTCCAGCGCGTTGCACGCGCTCGTCTGGTAGGCCACCGGGCAGATCCCGCAGATCCGCGACGTGATGTCCGGCGGCTCGGTGTACGCCCGGCCGCGCAGCAGGGCCTCGAAGAACCGGGGTGGTTCGTAGATGTTCAGCTCGGCGGTGCGCACCCGGCCGTCCTCGACGACGAGCCGCAGCGCGCCTTCGCCTTCGACGCGGGCGATCGCGTTGACCGCCAGCCGCCGCGCGGTCACGGCCGCCGCTCCCGGGACACGGCGGCGAAGTCGGGGGCGGCCGCGTTGAAGGTCGAGAAGACGCGGCCGATCGCGTCCTCGCCCATGCCGCAGGTCCGCAGGACCGGCAGCAGGGCGGCGGTGTTCGGGCGCGCCATCGGGCCGAAGCACCCGAAGCAGCCGCGGCGGTGCGCCGGGCAGAGCGCGCCGCACCCGGCGTGGGTGACCGGGCCGAGGCAGGGCGTGCCGTCGGCGACCGTCACGCAGGTGAGGCCGCGGCGCTTGCATTCGGTGCACACGCTGGTGTCCGGCAGGTCGGGCTTGCGCCCGGCCAGGACCGCGGTGAGCGTCTCCAGCAGCTGGCCGCGGTCGATGGGACAGCCGCGCAGCTCGAAGTCCACCGGCACGTGGGCGCTGATCGGCGTCGAGGTGTCCAGAGTGGACAGGTACTCCGGGCTCGCGTAGACCGACGCGGCGAACTCGGCGACGTCCCCGAAGTCGCGCAGCGCCTGGATGCCGCCGCTGGTCGCGCAGGCGCCGATCGTCACGAGCACCCGCGACTGCGCGCGGACCTCGCGGATCCGCTGTTCGTCGGCCGGGGTGGTGACCGAGCCTTCGACGAGCGAGACGTCGTACGGGCCGGGCAGCACCGCGCTGGTCGCTTCGGTGAAGGAGGCGATCTTCACCCGGCCGGCGAGGTCCAGCAGCTCGTCCTCGCAGTCGAGCAGGGTCAGCTGGCAGCCGTCGCAGGAGGCGAACTTCCAGACGGCGAGGGTGGGCAGGCTCATGTCACAGCTCCCGGACCAGGAGGAGGGGCTCGGCTTCGGCGTAGGACACGACCGGGCCGTCGCGGCACAGCAGCAGCGGGCCGAGCTGGCAGTGCCCGCACAGGGCCGTCCCGCACTGCATGTTCCGCTCGAGGGAGACGCGGATGTCTTCGGGCGCGATGCCGTCCCGCAGCAGGACCTGGGCGCTGAAGCGCATCATCGGCTCCGGGCCGCAGAGGAACGCCGTGGTCCGGCCGGGCACCGGCCTGACCCGCGCCAGGGGTTCGGTGACGAAGCCGACTTCGCCGGTCCAGCCGGCGGCGGGCCGGTCGACGGTGCGGCGGACCTCGATCGAGGTCTCCCAGCCGGCGAACTCGTCGCGGTAGAGGAAGTCACCGGGCGTGCGCGCGCCGGCGACCAGGACCACCCGGCCGTAGGCGGCCCGGTCGGCGAGCACCGCGCGGACCACCGGCCGCAGCGGCGCCAGCCCCACTCCCCCGGCGACGATCACGACGTCGCCGCCCCGGGCGGGCTCGACGTCCCAGCCGCGGCCGTACGGCCCGCGCACGCCGAGGACCGTGCCCGGTTCCGCCGCGTAGAGCGCGTGGCTGACCGCGCCGACGTCCCGCACCGTCTGTTCGAGCACACCGTCCCTTGTGGACGGATCGCCGCTGATCGAGATGGCGACCTCGCCGACGCCACGCGCGTAGAGCATCGTGAACTGCCCGGGCCGGAACGCCGGCAGCGCCGCGGCGACGGGCACCAGCCGCAGTGTCGCGGTGTCCCGGGTCTGCGGCGTGCGCCGCTCGACCCGGTACGGCACCGGCAGCATCGGCTCAGTCACGACCACTCCGGTAGAGGTCGAGCAGGCGGGCCCGGGTGCCGCGCAGCCGGTGCGCGAGCACCTCGGCCATCGCGCTGGTGAGTGCGTAGCCGAACGCCGGGTCTTCGTCGGCGAGCTCGCGCAGGAGGCGCCCGTCCAGCTCGGCCGCCGTCACCGTGGTGACCGCGCGGGCCCCGAAGTCCCAGCGGTACGGCGGGACGAGCCAGGACCAGCCGAGCAGTTCGCCCGCCCCGAGCGTCTGCACGACGACCTCGCCGCGCCCGGGCACCGCGGTGCCGACCTCGACGCGGCCGCTCTCGAGCACCCAGAGCCGGTCGGCCGGGCGGCCTTCCTCGCACAGCCGCTCGCCCGCGGCGAACGCGACTTCGCGGGTGGCACGGGTCAGCTGGGCGGTCTCCGCGGGCGTCAGGCGCGAGAACGGGGGCAACGCGGTGAACCGGTCAACCGCCGACACGGCCGGCTCCTTCCCCGGCGAGCCGCGCGGCTTCGGCCGTGATGTCGATCCCGGCCGGGCACCAGGCGATGCAGCGCCCGCAGCCGACGCACCCCGAAGTGCCGAACTGGTCGTGCCAGGTGCTCAGCTTGTGGCTCATCCACTGCCGGTACCGGCTGTCCCCGGACTCGCGCACGCTGCCGCCGTGCACGTAGGAGAAGTCGAGCTCGAAGCAGGACGCCCAGCGCTCGGCCCGCCCGGCGTGCTCGCCGGTCACGTCCGTCACGTCTTCGGTCGTCGTGCAGAAGCAGGTCGGGCAGACCATGGTGCAGTTGCCGCAGGTGAGGCACCGGCTCGCGATCTCCGGCCAGACCGGCGACTCGCGTGACTCCCGCAGCAGCGTCCGCAGGTCGCCCGGCGGCATCGCGCGACCCATCTTCGCGGTGGCGGCCTCGACGTCCGCGCGGGCGGCGGCGACGTCTTCGTCCCTCGCTTCCCGGGTGGCGACCAGCGCGAGGATCCGTTCTCCTTCGGCCGATCCGACGTCGACGACGAACCGGTGGCCGTCGTCGTCCAGCCGTTCGGTCAACGCGAGGTCGTAACCGGCGGTCGCGCCGGGACCGGTGCCCATCGAGGCGCAGAAGCACACCTCGCCGGGCTCGGTGCAGTTCGCCGCGATGGTGAACAATCCCTGCCGGCGCCGCGCGAACGACCCGCTCGCCGCGAGCACCGAGCCGAGCACGGAGATCGCGGCCAGATCGCAGGCGCGCACGCCCAGGAAGGCGTACCGCGGCACCTCTTCCACCGCTGCGACGTACTCCCCGCCGGGACCGGTCTGCCACAGCGGCCGGTGCGGCGGGTGCAGAAAGCGTTTCCACGACTGGGGTCCCGCCGAATGGCCGAAGACCGCGGCGTCCGCCCGGCGGCGCAGCCGGTAGCGGCCCGGCGCGGTCTCCACACCCCAGCCCGCGGGCAGCTCGGCGCCCGAGCCGAGCTCGGCGAGCACGATCGCGTCGTCGCGGGCCACCGGGCCGACGACCCGGTAGCCCTCGCTCTGCAGCGTTTCGATCAGCCGGTCGAGCCCGGACCGGTCGAGCACGCGGACGCCGGAGGTCATCGGCTCCCCTTTCGCCGGGTTCCAGGGAAGCGGGTCCCGGCGCGGGGTCCTAGGGCCGAAGGTCACCGACCGGGGAAGTTCGGCTCCCGACCCGGGGAACTTGTGCTCTACGAGCGGGTCGACCGGTCGCCGACGATCGGGGCAAAGCGAAGACGACAGGGAGAGACCCATGACGGTACGGCTCGGGATCAACGGCTTCGGCAGGATCGGGCGGGACATCCTCCGGTGCGTGCTGGAAACGCCGGACAGCCCGATCGAAGTGGTCGCGGTCAACGACATCACGTCGCCGGAGATGCTGGCGCACCTGCTCGCGCACGACTCGACCTACGGGCGGCTGCGCATCCCCGTCGAGGTCGTCGACGGCGAGGCCCTGCGCGTCGGCGACCACCTGATCCAGGTGACCGCTTCCGCGGACCCCGCCGGGCTGCCGTGGGGCGAGTACGGCGTCGACGTCGTCGTCGAGTCGACCGGCAAGTTCCGCACCCGCGAGGCCGCCGGCGTCCACTTGGCCGCGGGCGCCAAGAAGGTCGTGATCTCCGCGCCGGGCAAGGACGTCGACGCGACGATCGTGCTCGGGGTCAACCAGGACGACTACGACCCGGCGAACCACCACGTCATCTCGAACGCCTCCTGCACGACCAACTGCGTGGCACCGATGGTGAAGGTGCTGCACTCGACGTTCGGCATCCGCCGCGGCCTGCTCACCACGATCCACAGCTACACCGGCGACCAGGCCCTGCTGGACCGGCCGCACAAGGACCCGCGCCGCGCCCGGTCGGCCGCGGTCAACGTGGTGCCCACCAGCACCGGCGCCGCGAAGGCGATCGGGCTGGTGCTCCCGGAACTGGCCGGCCGGCTCGACGGCGTGGCGGTCCGGGTGCCGGTCGAGGACGGTTCGCTGACGGACCTGACCGTGGAGCTCGACCGCCCGGTGACGGCGGAGCAGGTCAACCACGCGTTCGCCGAGGCCGCCGACGGCGACCTCAAGGGCATCCTGCGCTACACCGAGGCACCGGTGGTGTCCCGCGACATCATCGGCGACCCGGCGTCGTGCGTGTTCGACGCGGAGCTGACGAAGACCGACTCGCACCTGGCGAAGGTGTTCGGCTGGTACGACAACGAGTGGGGCTACGCGACCCGCACGGTCGAGCTGGTGGAGCTGATCGGGCGTTCGCTGGCGTAGGGCCCCGGGTGCCCGCCGGTGGTGCGGCCCGGCGGGCACCCGTCCTTCAGCCCGGCGAAACGATGTCCGCGGACAAGGGCGCGATGGCCCCGATGATCGTTTCCGCCGTCGCCTCGGGTACGCCGGCGGCGAGCAGCGAATCCGTGAGGTACTTCGCCACGAGGTCGAAGTGGTGCTGCGCGATGCCCCGCCCGCGGTGGACGTCCGCCATCGACCGGCCGCGGTACTCGTCGGGGCCGCCGAGCGCGGCCGTGAAGAACTCGACCTGCATCCCCTTGAGCCGGGACAAGTTCGTCCCGGTGAAGAAGACCGCCAGTTCCGCGTCGGCCAGGACGCGTTCGTAGAAGTCGTCGACCACGGCGGCCAAGGCTTCCCGGCCGCCGATCTGCTCGTAGACGTTCGTCATTCCGCCTCCCGATCGTGGTGGTGACGACCAGGGAAGCGTTCCGGGGTTTCCTCGGCGTAAGAACACGATCACCCGCGGGTTAGCTGATTCTCACCGCGGGTGATCGTGTCCTCGGAGGGGCGAGGTCCGGCGCCGGCCGCCCGGCGCGAGCCGGCCGACGTCGGCACCGGTCGTCGCGAGACCACCCGGCCATGACCGGTCCTCCCCTTGCCCCCCGGTCACGTGAAGATGATCTGGCCACCCGCCGCGAGGTCGTAGAACTCGCCCACGGTGATGATGCCCGCGACCTGGTCGACAAAGTCGGACTTCTCCATGCCGAACAGGTCCACCGACGCCTGGCAGGCGTAGAGCCCCGCGCCGGTGTCGGCGATCATCTCGACGAACTCCGGGATCGACGGGATGTCCAGCGCCTCCATCTTGCGCGCCAGGTAGTGCGTCAGCACCGACGACAGGCCGGGCAGGCCGCCCGCCCACGTCGCCAGGTGCAGGCCGGGGTTGCCGACCGTGGCGAGCTTGATGTGCTCGTGGCGGGCCTGGTGGATCGCGTCCAGTCCGAAGAACGTGAAGAACAGGTTCGCCTCGATGCCTTCGGCGCGGGCGCCGTTGGCCATGATCAGCGCCGGGTAGATCCCTTCCAGGGAGCCTTTCGACACGATGATGGAGATCTTTTCGATCTTTTCGGTCATGACGTCCCTCCGGACTCAGATGCAGCCACGCGGCTTCGGGATCCCGGCGATGCGGGCCGCCAGCTTGGCGGGCCCCTTCGGGAACAGCTGGTACAGCTCCTTGACCGCCACGCCGGACGTCTTGCCCAGGACGCGGACCGTCGGGCCGGTGCCCTTCTCCGCGAACTCGGCCCGGACGAACTTCAGCACCTGCCAGTGCCGTTCGCCCAGCTCGCCGACGCCGGCGTCGGCCGCGATCTCCGGCGCCATCTCCTCGCGCCACAGCGCGGGTTCGGTGAAGAAGCCTTCGTCGTTCACAGGCACTTCGGTGCCCGCGTAGACCTTCGTGGCCATGGTCGCTCCTATCGTTCGACGGGAACCGGGAAGCGCTTGCCCGCGCGGGGCATCGCGCTCGACACGCCGGGCAGGTCCCGGCCGGGGAGCAGGCTGTGCCAGTAGAACCACGAGAACATCAGCTTCCCGAGGTGGTTGAGCCGCGACTCCTTGAGCAGCGGCAGACCGGCTTCGGCCGGGTAGTGGCCGGGCAGCGGTTCGGTGTCGTAGTTGAAGTCGATGAGCAGGGCCTTGCCGAACCCGCTCTCGATGAAGCAGTTCGTGTGCCCGTCGAAGCTCGCGTCGAGCGGCCTGCCGTCCAGGAACTGCCCGACGTTGCGGGCCAGCACCTCGCCCTCGAAGTGCGTCACCGAGCCGGCCTTCGACGCCGGCACGGAGGCCGCGTCGCCGAGGACGAAGACGTTGTCCTTGACCTTGGCGCGCAACGTGTGCTCGTCGGCGCGGACGAACCCGAGCTCGTCGCCCAGGCCCGGCGATCGGTCCACATAGGACGCTCCGCCGTGCAGCGGGACGACGACCGCCTGGTCGAAGCCGATCTCCCGGCCGTCGAAGGAGACGAGCTTGCCGGCGGCCCCGTCGACCTCGCCGGTGGTGAACTCGGTCACCAGCTTGATGCCCTTGGCCTCGAGGATCCCGGCGAGAGCCCGCGCGGCCACCGGCTTGGTGAACGCGGCGTCGAGCGGCGTCGCGTAGACCAGCTCGACCCGGTCGCGGATGCCGCGTTCGGTGAAGAACCAGTCGGCGAGGAAGCAGAACTCCAGCGGCGCCACCGGGCACTTGACCGGCAGGTCGACCACGTTCACCACCAGCCTGCCACCGTCGAACCCCGCGAGTGCCGAAGCGAGCCCGGCCGCGCCGTCGAGGTCGTAGAAGGTGTCGACGTGCGAACGCCAGCCCGGTCCGGTGAGGCCTTCGGTCTCCTCGGGCAGCAGCCGGGCGCCGCTGGCGATCACCAGGGCGTCGTAGCCGAGGACGGTCCCGTCGGCCAGGTGCACGCGGTCGGCCTCGACGTCGACCCGCTCGACTTCGCCGCGGTGGTAGCCGATCCCGGCCGCCAGCTGCCGCGGGCGCGAGCGGACGAGCTCCTCGGCGTCGGCCATGCCGAACGGCACGAACAGCAGCCCCGGCTGGTACACGTGGTGGTCGTCGCGGTCGACGACGGTGATCTCCGCGCCGTCGCCGTAGTCGCGGCGCAGGCGGTTCGCCGCGAGGGTCCCACCGGTTCCCCCGCCCAGGATGACGATGCGTTTCATCACTTCGCTCCGATCAGCGCAGTCCGGCGGCCGTGCCGTCGTCCTGGGCGTACTTCAGGCGGTTGCGCACCGCGACGACGCCGGGCACCGATCCGGTCAGCCATTCGGCGCGCTCGACCTCGCTGCGCCGGTCGATCACGCCGTTCAACGTCACGATGCCGTCGTCGACCTGCACGGTGACCGTCGCGGGGTCCGCCCAGATCGACCGCCGGAGCACGTCCCGCTCGACGGTTTCCTTGATCTCCTCGTCCGGGCGCAGGAAGGCGCGCAGGACGTCGCGCCGGGCGAGGACGCCGACCAGCCGCCCCGAGCCGTCGACCACGTACAGGCACCGCAGGTTCGCCTCGACCAGCCGCCGGGCCGCGCCGGTCACCGGCTCGTCCTTGGCGATCGTGGGCACGCGGCGGGTCATCAGCTCGCGCGCGGTCAGCCCCTGGGCCTTGGTCCACACCCGGCGCTTCCACAGCACCGGCTCCGGCCGGCCCGCCTCGTGGCGGTGGCGGGCCAGCAGATCCGCCTCGTCGACCACGCCGATCGGGCGGTGGTGCTGGTCGACCACCGGCAGCGTCGCGATGCCGTTCTCGGCCAGCAGGGAGACCAGCTCCTTGAACGGCGTCCCGGGGCCGGCGGACACCACCGGCCGGGTCATCAGGTCGGACACCAGCGGACCGCGCATGGCACACCTCCGTCACAGGCTTTGACCCCACGGTAGGAACGGGCCGCACCCCCCGAAGTGGGCGACGGTCCCCGGTCCGGGGGCCTTTGGCCCCTTTGCGCCCGCCCGCGGCCGCACTTGCCTGGAAAGCCGGACCGAAGGAGGCGCGAGATGACAGACCACAAGCGGTGGCGCGACCTGAGCCCCCGGCAGCGCGGCCGGATCCGCTTCGCGGCGAGCGTCCAGCTGATGCTCGCCGCGGCGGCGTGGTGGGACCTGGCTCACCGGCCCGCCACGCAGGTTCGCGGCCCGAAGTGGGTGTGGGCCCTGGCGATCGCGGTGAACTTCGTCGGTCCGGTGCTCTACTTCGCGCGCGGACGCGCCACGACGACCGGGCACAGCGCGTAGGACATCAGTGCCTGGCTCGCCGAACCGAGGGCCAGGCCGCCGAGCCCGCCCCGGCCGCGGCTGCCGGCCACCAGGAGCTGCGCGCGGTCGGCGAAGTCGAGCAGCCGCTCGGCGGGCCGCCCGGCGACCACCTCGCGGTCGACGACGACGTCCGGGTACTTCTCCTGCCAGCCGGCGAGCCGCTGGGCCAGCAGTTCGCGCGCGTAGGGCTCGCCTTCGCCCCACCAGCCGTCGTGGTAGCAGTGCACCGCCAGCAACCGCGCCTTCCGCCAGGACGCTTCTTCGAAGGCGATCGCGATGGCCTCCTCGCTCGCCGGGCTGCCGTCGACGCCCACCACCACCGGTCCTTCGGCCGGGGGCTCGTCTTCGCCGGGGTGCGGGCGGACCAGAGCCACCGGGCAGTGCGCGTGCGCCGCGAGCGCCACCGTGACCGACCCGAGCAGGATCCGGCCGAGCGGGCGCAGTCCCGGCGTGCCCAGCACGAGCATCGCGGCGTCACCGGATTCGGCGACCAGGGCATCCGCCGGCTGTTCGGGGCGCAGCACCGTCCGGACGCGGACGTCCGTGACGGCGTCGCGAGCCTCGTCCAGGATGACCCGGCTCTGCGCCGAAGCCGCGTCCAGCAGCTGCTCGTACATCGGATCGGCCCTCGGGTAGGGCGCGGGCAGTCCCGGCAGCGCGCGGACCAGCCGTACCCCGAGATTCCGTTCCCGTGCGACGCCCGCGGCCCACCGGACCGCCGTGAGCGCACTGGCCGAGCCGTCGACGCCGACCACGAGTTCCGAGCCACTCATCGGATTTCCCCTTTCGACACCGGGAGTCAACCGGCGGAAGCCGCCGGAGGCGCGAGGCTTCGGCCCCCCTTTCGCGAGGACTTCGGTCCATTCCGCGCACTCCCGGTGAAGCGGCGCCCAAGGGCCTCCCGCCCGGTGACCTTCGGCCCCAGCTACGGCCCTTGCCGCGGCCGAGACTGATCGCAGCACCGAAACGAACGGAGGTTTCCCTATGTCCATCCGACCGGACGAAAAGAAGACCACCTCGGCCCAGGTTCCGAACCACCGGGCCACCGAACCGGCGCCGGTCCCCGACTTCGTCGCCGGACCCACCGTCGCCGGGAAGTCCCTGGCCGTCCTGCGGGTCGCCACGGGGTTCATCTTCCTGTGGGCGTTCCTGGACAAGCTGTTCGGCCTCGGCTACGCGACCCCGGCCAAGGGCGCCTGGATCAACGGTGGCTCGCCGACCAAGGGCTTCCTCAGCAGCGTCCACGTCGGCCCGTTCGAGTCGATGTTCCACTCCTGGGCCGGCACCTGGTGGGCCGACTGGCTGTTCATGCTCGGCCTCGGCGGCATCGGCATCGCCGTGATCGCGGGCGTCGGGCTGCGGCTGAGCGCCGCCGCGGGCTCGCTGATGATGCTCATGATGTGGGCCGCCGAATGGCCGCTCGCGCAGAGCATGAGCACCGGCGAGGCGACGCACTCGACGAACCCGATCGTCGACTACCACATCATCTACGCGCTGGTCCTCATCGCGCTGGCCGCCGCGTCGGCCGGGAACACGTGGGGACTCGGCCACCGCTGGGCCGCCTTGGTCGGCGACCGCAAGTGGCTGCGCTGACACCGATCCGTTCCCTGGGCGCCCGCCGGCCGGCGGGCGCCCGTTTTCCTGTCTCGAGGAAGAAGGAAAGATGAAGGCACTCGTGTACGACGGCCCCGGCCGGCGCAGCTGGACCGGCCACGCCGACCCCGAGCTCACCGCGCCGACCGACGCGATCGTGCGGGTCGAGGCGGTCACCATCTGCGGCACCGACCTGCACATCCTCAAGGGTGACGTGCCCGAGGTGGAGCGCGGCCGGATCCTCGGCCACGAAGCGGTGGGCACGATCGTCGAGACCGGCGCCGCCGTCACCGCCGTCAAGCCCGGCGACAAGGTCCTGGTGTCGTGCATCTCCGCGTGCGGCCGGTGCGAATACTGCCGCAAGGCCTCTTACGGCCAGTGCCTCGGCGGCGGGGGCTGGATCCTCGGGCACACGACCGACGGCGTCCAGGCGGAGTTCGCGCGGGTCCCGTTCGCCGACACCTCGACGTATGTGCTGCCGTCCGGGGTCAGCGACGAGTCGGCGCTGATGCTCGCGGACATCGTGCCGACGTCGTACGAAGTCGGCGTCCGCAACGGCGCCGTCAAGCCGGGCGACACCGTGGTCATCATCGGTGCCGGCCCGATCGGGCTGGCCGCCATCACGAACGCGCAGCTGTTCGCGCCCAGCACGATCATCGTCGTCGACCAGGAACCGGCTCGCCTCGACGCGGCGAAGTCGTTCGGCGCCGACCTGATGGTGCCGCCGGGCGAGGCTGCGGCCGCGGTCGCCGAGGCGAGCGGCGGGCTCGGCGCGGACGTCGCGATCGAGGCGGTCGGCGTCCCGGAGACGTTCGAGCTGTGCACGAAGCTGGTCCGCCCGGGCGGGCACGTCGCGAACGTCGGGGTGCACGGCGCGCCGGCGACGCTGCACCTGGAGGAGCTCTGGATCAAGAACGTCACGATCACGACGGGCCTGGTCGACACGTCCAGCACCCCGATGCTGCTGCGGATGCTCGCGGCCGGCCGCCTGGACACGAGCCGGTTCGTCACCCACCGGTTCGGCCTCGACGAGATGGACGAGGCGTACGACGTCTTCGCCCACCCGCAGGACAGCAACGCGTTGAAGGTCGCGCTGTTCCGCAGCTGAGCCCGCACCGAAACGGGCCACCGTCCGATGTGGACGGTGACCCGTTTTGCCGTGCTCGCTTCAGTTGTGCGGTTTGTGCGGGCTGAGCACGCCGACCGGGCCCGGCGGCAGCGGCGACACGCCGCGGTCGTCGAAGTGCCCCTTCAGGTTCTGCCGCACCTCCACGACGCCGTCGACCCGGCGGACCAGCGCGGTGATCACCGGGACCATGCTCTCCCGTTCGACCGTGCCGTTCAGCGTCACGATCCCGTTGTGCACCGCGACGTACAGCGCCGAGGGATCCAGGGCCATGTCACGCAGCAGCACCTCGTCCCGGACCTCGTCGCGGATCTCCCGGTCCGTGCGCAGGAACACCCGCAGCAGGTCCGAACGGGACACCACCCCGGCGAGCTTCCCTTCCCCGTCGACCACCGGCAGGCGGTGGAAGTGGTGCTGCTCCAGCAGTTTCGCGGCCACCGTGACGTCGTCCTCGGCCCGCACGGTGATCGCCGGGCTCGTCATCAG
Organism: Amycolatopsis sp. NPDC003865; assembly: GCF_053605345.1. Taxonomy (NCBI): domain Bacteria; kingdom Bacillati; phylum Actinomycetota; class Actinomycetes; order Pseudonocardiales; family Pseudonocardiaceae; genus Amycolatopsis; species Amycolatopsis sp. NPDC003865. The sequence continues at coordinate 134,916 of NZ_JBSGJA010000008.1, forward strand.
GTCGGCGACGAACGCCGCCCCCGCCTTCCGCTTCGCCTGCCGTGCGCCGGGCTGGAGCAGCCCGTGCGGAGCTTCGCGCTCGAGCAGGTCGCCCTGCGAAACGACGCCGAGCACGAGCCCGTCGTCGTCCACCACCGGAGCGCCGCTGATGTTCCACGAGGCCAGCAGGACGGCGACCGCCTTGAACGGCGTGTCCGGGCCGACGGTGGCGACGTCGGTCGTCATGACCGAGCCCACCTTGCGACGACTGGGCATCTCGATCTCCTTCACAGCAGCGGCCCGGGGTAGTACGTGGCCGCGGGTTCCGCGTCCGGCACCGTGCTCTTCTCCGGCTCCGGGACGGTCCGCGCCGGGATGACCACGACCGGGCAGCTCGCCTCGCGCAGGCAGTGCTCGGCGACCGAGCCGACGAGCAGCTTCAGCAGCCGGCCGCGCCCGTGGCTGCCGAGCACGAGCATCGCCGCGGTCTTCGACGCCTCCTCCAGCGCCACCGTGGCCGAGTGCTCGGCCAGCTCGGCCCGGATGGCCACGCCCGGGTGCTCGGCGCGCACCTCGCCGACGACGTCGTCGAGCTGCTGCCGCTCCCGCTCCGCGACCGTCTGCGGCGTCCCGGCGACGGCCGCGCCGAGGTCGTAGACCGGTTCGAACGTCCACGCCCGCAGGGCCACGACCTCGCGGCCGCTTTGCGCGGCTTCCGCCGCCGCCCAGCGCAGGGCGGCCACGCTGACCGCCGAATGGTCGACACCGACGACGATGTCGCCCTGGTTTGCCGTGGTCATATCGGTTTCACCTTCTCCTCGTTCTCAAGAATGGGTCTTGCGGTCCTGGTCGGCGAACCACTCCTGCTGCCAGCGGGCGTAGCGGACGCGGTCGAGGGAGAACACGACGACCCGGTAGCAGGCCACCAGCAGCAGGAGCGTCGCGACCCACAGGCCCAGCCCGACCCCGACGGCGTCGATGACCACCCCGGCGCCGCTGAGCGGCGGGTCCACCACGGTGCCGTCCCGGTCCACCCAGACGGTCAGCGTGTCCCCCTTGAGCGTGCCCTGGTCGGCGACGACCTTGCCGACGCGGCGGGTGCCGTCCGGAAGCGTCCAGGTCGCGTCGGTGGGTTCCCCGCTGCCGACGACACCGGCGCGGGAGCTGACCGTGATGGCCGGCCCGTCGGCGAGCAGGGTCGCGGTCGTCCGCGTGCGCTCCCCCAGCTGCTGGGTGGACTGCTCCTGTTGCCGCACATAGGTTTCCGAGCCGAAGCTGGCGGCGACCGGCAGCGCGACGAAAGCCAGCAGCGCCACCAGGATCGCGATCCCGGCCTGGATCCGGTCCGACACGCGCGCCACCGAACCGCGCCGGGGCGCGACGGTGTGCCACATCCGCGCGAGCGGGCTCGACGACGTGCTCATGGTATCCGCCCTTTCGGTGCCGGTGGTCCTTTCCGCGTCCAGCATCGCCGGTTTCCCGGCCCGTCCGAAGAGGCCTTGGACCCCGGCCCGGAGCCCGTCGGCAGCCTGCCTGGGGACTTAGGACCCTGTGCGTGCCGGGCGAGCGCCGGGGATGGTCGGACCAGCCGACCGGAACGGAGCTCCGACCATGCGCGCACGCGACATCATGACCTCCCCGACGTTCGCCTTGAGCCCGTCGGCGACGCTCGACGAGGCCGCCGCGACGATGACCGGCCACGGGTTCACCACGATGCCGGTGGTCGACGCCGACGGGCGGCTGCTCGGCCTGGTGTCCGAAGTGGACATCCTCCGGGTGCCCGAACCCGCCGGCGACCCGGAAACCGGGGTGATGCTCGACAATCGCGGCCGCACCGCGGCGTCGGTCATGCGCACCTCCGGCCTGGCCGTGCCGGCCGACACCGACGTGCGCGAGCTGGCGCGGCGGATGACCGACGCCGGGGTCCGCTCGGCGCCGGTCGTCGAAGGCAGGCGGGTGATCGGCATGATCACCTTCCAGGACGTGCTGCGCGCGCAGCACGCGTGACTCAGCACAGGACCCGTTCGCCGTCCCCGGGCACCACCGCGCACCAGCCCGCCTCGGCGTGCAGCGCCTTCGCCAGCGCGTGCGACGGCCGCTCCTCCCCTTCGACGACGAACGCCGTCTCCGGGGCCGGGGTCGCCCTCGCCCACTCCAGTACCTCGGCCGGGCCGGCGAACTCGCCCGTGCCGCCCAGCGCCGTCACCTCGGCCCGGACCGGTACGTACCGCCCGTGGATCTTCAGCTGGCGCGCGCCCTCCGCGAGCCGCGCGGCCCGCGTGCCCGGCGCGGGGTGCCCCAGCAGCACGACGCCGTTGCGCGCGTCCGGCACCAGGGCCGCCAGGTGCCGCAGCACCCGGCCCGAATCCGCCGTCTCCAGCCCGGCCACGATGATCGACGGCCGGTCCGGCACCTCCGGGAGCAGCTCGGGCAGCTCGAACCGGCCGTCACGGCGCAGCTCGTGCCAGCGCCCGGCGATCGCCCGTCGGTGGACGTCGAGCCCGGCGCCACCGTCCAGGACGACCGGCAGCCGCGGGATCTCCCCTGCGTCCAGGAGGTCCCGCACCATCGTCAGCAGCACCTCGGTGCCACCGACCGCGGACGCCGGGACCACGACGCTGCCGCCCCGGCGCACCGCGCGGTGCACGGCCGCGGCGAACCGGCCCGCCAGGTGCCCGTCCCCCGGCGGCTGCGCGGCGGCGAGCACGAGGACGTCCGAGCGCGGCCGCGGGTCCGGCGGGCGCAGCAGCGGGTGGCCGGCGGCGCCGAGCGGGCCCGCGAACACGACCGACCGGCCGCCGGCGCGGATCCGCACCCAGGCCGCCCCGAGCCGGCCGCCCGCGCGGCCGAACTCGAATTCGGCGCCTTCGAGCCGCCGGAGCGAGCCGAACTCGACCGGCCGCACGAGCGCGACGGCCCGGGTGACGTCTTCCGGCCGGAACGGCGGCAGCGTGACGCCGAACGGGTGCTCGTCCTCCGCGAACTGCTTCGCGGCATCGGACAGCGCCACCGGCAGCAGCGCGGCCGTCCCGGGGGTCGCGAACACCGGGCCGTGCCAGCCTTCGGCGACCAGCTGCGGCAGGAACCCGGCGTGCCCGAGGCCGGCGCCCGGCAGGATGACCGCGTCGGCCGCGTGCAGCTCGTCCGGGCACGGCGAAAAGTTGCGGCGCCACATTGCGCCCGGCCCGGCGAACAGCCCGCACCCGACCACGAGCTTCGTGTCCGGGGTCTCGAGGAGGTAGCGGGCGCAGCCGATCCCGCCCAGGAAGGTCAGCACGGGGTCGGGGTGGGACGCCGTGTGGTGACCGGTCACGTGGAGCCCGCCCGGCCACGGGCTGGTGCGGTAGCGGGCGGACGCCCGCCGGGCGGCGCTGAGCGCGGCGGCGCGGGAACCCTCGGACATCGCTTCGTCCCCTTTCTGTGCTCAGCCGGCGATGTCCCGCCGGCGGAACCCCGCCACGCCGGCCGCGACCAGCGCGGCCCCGAGCGCGGTGAGCCAGAGCAACGGCGCCGCGTGCAGCACCGAGCCCGGCAGCTTCGGCGAATGCGTGAACGGCGACAGGTCGAGCACCCACTGGTCGAGCTTCAGCAGCGCGCCGAACTCGCCGAGCAGCAGGAACGCCACCAGCGCGATCCACGCCGCGGTCAGCGCGCGACCGAACAGGCCGGCCACGACCGTCGCGATCCCGGTCAGCACCCAGACCGCCGGCAGCTGCCCCAGCGCCGCGCCGGTCAGCCGGGCCACCTCGGGCCCGACCCGCCCGGTGTGCGCGCCGTTGGTCAGCCCGGCCGCCAGGCCGAGCGCGGCCAGCAGGACCGCCGGCGCCACCGCCGCGAACACGAGGTAGCCGCCCAGGAGCCGGCGCCGGTCCACCGCGGCCGCCAGCAGCGGTTCCACCCGCAGGGCCCGCTCCTCGGCGTGCAGCCGGGCCAGCACGGCGATCACGTAGGTGGACGTGATCACGCCGGCCATCGCCAGTTCCGCCGCGAGGAACGCGTCGGAGATGCCTTTCTCGCCGCCCAGCGCGGTGATCATCGCCTGCGCCTGCGCGTTCGTCAGCATCGAGCCGACGGTGCCGGCCAGGCTGCCGCACACCATCCCGAGCAGCACGTATGCGCTCGCCCAGACGGCGAGGGTGCCGCGGTTGAGCCGCCACGCCAGCGCCCACGGGCTGCGCAGCGACTTCCCCGCTCCGGCCGGACCGGGGTGGTCGGGCAGCAGGCCCGCGCCGAGATCGCGGAGCCGGGCGAGGGCGATCGCCAGCCCGCCGAGCAGCGCGGCCGTGCCGGCCGGGAGCACGAGCACCCACCAGACGTCGCCGGCGTACGGGCGGACCTCTTCGCTCCACCCGATCGGCGAGGTCCACGTCAGCCGGCCGGGTCCCGACGAGTCGCCCACCGCGCGCAGTAAGTACGCCACGACCAGGGCGAGCACGGCCAGGCCCGAGGCGGACCGGGCGCTTCTGGTCAGCTGGGCGGTCACCGCCGCGGCGGCGCCGAAGACCAGGCCCGCGGCCGTCCAGCAGAGCCCGAAGGCCAGCGAGCCGGACACGGGCAGCCCGGTCGCGGCGAGGGCCGCAGCGGTGACCACGCCGAGCGAGACGCTCGCCCCCGCCGTCACGGCCAGCCCGGCGGCGAGGCCGGCGTACCGGCCCACGACCGTGGCCCCGAGCAGCTCACGGCGCCCGGCTTCCTCCTCGGCCCGGGTGTGCCGGACCGCGGTGAAGATCATCAGCAGCCCGGCCAGCGCGGCTCCGAACGCGGTCAGCTTGAACACCGAGGTCGCCCCGAGGGTCGCCTCGTGCACCGGACCGTAGAGCGCCCGCAGCGACGGCACGCCGTTGATGCTCGCGGCCGCCGCCCGCAGGTCGGCGTCGGTCGGGTAGACCGCCATCGTCGCGGCGGCGGAGGAGGCCGCCGTCGCCGCGAACACGGCGATCCACACCGGCAAGCGGACGCGGTCCCGCCGCAGCGCCAGCCGGACCAGCGCGCCGGTGCCGGTGAAGGCGCCGCTCATACCGGCACCGCCTCCGTGGCCGGTTCGGCGCGGTAGTGCCGCAGGAAGAGCTCTTCGAGGGTCGGCGGCCGGCTGACCAGGCTGTGCACGCCGCACTTGCCGAGCGCGGCGAGCACCGGCGACAACGCGGCGGTGTCGACGGTCAGCCGGACGTCGGCGCCGTCCAGGGCGAAGTCGTGCACCCCGGGCAGCTTCGCGAGGCCGTCCGGTGCGCCCGCGAGCCGGGCGGTGATGGTGGTGCGGGTCAGGTGGCGCAGGTCGTCGAGGCTGCCCGAGTCCACCAGCCTGCCGCCGCGGATGATGCCGACCCGGTCGCACAGCGCTTCGGCTTCGGAGAGGATGTGGCTGGACAGCAGGATCGTGCGGCCCCGCTCGCGTTCCTCCCGGACGCACTCGCGGAAGACCTCCTCCATCAGCGGGTCGAGGCCCGCGGTCGGCTCGTCGAGCAGCAGCAGCTCGACGTCCGAGGCGAGGGCCGCGACGACGGCGACCTTCTGCCGGTTGCCCTTCGAGTAGGCGCGGCCCTTGATCCGCGGGTCGAGCTCGAAGCGGTCCAGGTACCGCTTGCGGCGCACGGGATCCAGGCCGCCGCGCAGCCGGCCGAGCAGGTCGATGACCTCCCCGCCGGTGAGGTTCGGCCACAGCGAGACCTCCCCCGGCACGTACGCGAGCCGCCGGTGCAGCGCGACGGCGTCGCGCCAGGGGTCGCCGCCGAGCAGCCGCATCTCGCCGGCGTCGGCGCGCAGCAGCCCCAGCAGCAGCCGCAGGGTGGTCGTCTTGCCGGCGCCGTTCGGCCCGAGGAAGCCGTGCACTTCGCCGGTTTCGACGGTGAGGTCGAGCCCGTCGAGCGCGCGGGTGCGGCCGAAGGACTTCCGCAGCCCCCGGATCTCGATCGCCGCGCTCATCGCGTCGCCTCCAGCAGGATGCGGCGCTCGGCCGAAGCGATCGCCGCGCGGGCGGTCCCGATGACGTCGGGGTTGACCGAGATCGACGTGATCCCGAAGCGCACCAGGTGCTCGGCGAAGCCGGGCTTGGTCGACGGCGCCTGGCCGCACAGGGACGAGGTGATCCCGCGGTGCCGCGCGACGCGGACGATCCGCTCGATGGCGTCGAGCACCGCCGGGTCGGCCTCGTCGAACAGTTCCGCGCACTCGCCGGAGTCGCGGTCGACGCCCAGCATCAGCTGGGTGAGGTCGTTGCTGCCGATGGAGACGCCGTCGATGCCCATGCCCGCGTATTCGGGCAGCCAGTGCACGACCGACGGCACCTCGGCCATCACCCAGCGGTGCAGGCCGCGCTGCCGGCCCAGCGGGCTCGCGTCGACCAGCTCCAGGCACCGCTCGAGCTCCCACTTGGTCCGCACGAACGGGATCATCAGGTGCAGGTTCGGCGACTGCTCGCGCACCCGCGCCAGGGTTTCCAGCTCCAGGGCGAACAAGTCGCGTTCCCGCACGTACCGGTAGCAGCCGCGGTAGCCGATCATCGGGTTGTTTTCGACCGGCTCGAACGCTTCGCCGCCCGCCAGGCCGCGGAACTCGTTGGTGCGCAGGTCGGTCGCCCGGTAGACGACCGGGCGCGTGCCGAAGGGCTTGGTGATCTTCAGCAGCGACTCGGCCATTTTGTCCACGAAGGACCGTTCTTCGCCCTTGGCGAGCAGGTCCCGCGGGTGCCGGCCGCCGAGGGCTTCGGTCAGGAGGAACTCCGCGCGCAGCAGGCCGACACCGTCGACCGCCTGCGCGGCGACCTCTTCGGCGTGCTCGGGCAGGGCGAGGTTGACGTACAGCCTGGTGCCGATCGCTTCGGGCGTCACCGGAGCCACGACCGGGGCGGTGCGGGCGGCCTCGTGCCCGGCCGCCCCGGGGCGGACCTCGCCCTGGGTGCCGTCGACGGTGACCAGGCTGCGGTCGGCCAGGACGCGGGTCGCGTCGCCGGTGCCGACGACCGCGGGCACCCCGAGTTCGCGGGCGACGACGGCCGCGTGGCAGGTCATCCCGCCGCCGTCGGTGACCACCGCGGCCGCCCGGCGGATCGCGGGCACCCAGTCGGGGTTGGTCATCGGCGCGACCAGGATCTCGCCGTCGCGCAGGTGCCTCGCCTCGACCGGGTCGTGCAGGACGCGCACCGCGCCGCTGCCTTCGCCCGGCGACGCCCCGAGCCCGGTCACCAGCGCCGTGGAATTCGCCGGGGCGGCCGGCGGCAGCGTCGTGATCGGCCGTGACTGCACCAGGAAGATCTCGTGGTCGGCGATCGCGAACTCGATGTCCTGCGGGACGCCGTAGTGCTCCTCCACCCGGCCGGCCATCCGGGCCAGTTCGAGCACGGCGGTGTCGCTCAGCACCCGGCGCCCGCCCGCGGGCTCCGGCAGCCTGATGGTGACGTCACCGCCGGCTTCGTCCGCGATGATCTTGTGCGTCTGCTTGCCGATGCGGACGGACAGGATCAGCAGGTCCCGTTTGCCGACGACGTAGGTGTCGGGCTCGACCGCCCCGCTGACGATCGCTTCCCCCTGGCCGAACACGGCTTCGACGACCAGGCGCTCCCGGTCGCCGCTGCGCGGGTCGGCGGTGAAGATCACCCCGGAGCGCTCGGAGTGGATCATGCGCTGCACGACGACGGCGATCGCCGGCTCGCCGGTGAAGCCCCGGCTGGCCCGGTAGCTGACGACGCGCGGGCTGAACAGCGAGGTCCAGCAGTCGATGACGTGCTCGGCGACCGCGTGGTCGCCCCAGATGTTGGTGTAGGTGGCGTTCATCCCGGCGAAGGAGGCTTCGGCGCCGTCCTCCCCGGTGGCCGAGGACCGGATCGCGACCGGCGTCGACGCGCCGAGCGCGCGGTAGCCACGGGCGATCTCCTCCCGCAGTTCGCCCGTGAGGCCGGCGAGGCGGACGAGGTCGCGGATGCGATCGCACTGCTCGGCCAGGAACTCGGCGTCGTCCACATTGGCCAGTGCCTTGGCGTGCAGGTCGGCCACCTCGGCACGGACGCCGGCCTTTTCCAGCGCCGCCCAGTAGCCGTCCCGGGACACGACGAAACCGCCCGGTACGGGGAAGCCGGCCGCGATGAGCTCGCCGAGGTTGGCGCCCTTGCCGCCGACGGTCTCGTCGTCGGCGAGCCGGATCTCGGACAGGTCGCGTACGTAGGTCATCGGGGTCCTCCTGGGGGTGGGAACAGCTCGCCGAGCGGCAGCCGGGGTGAGGGTGCCGCCGGGACGGCCGGGTAGCCGAAGCGGAAGATCGCCTGCGGCAGCCCGGGCAACGCCAGTTCCGAGACGAGCCGCGCCCGGAAGCCGGTGAGCTGCAACGGTTGCGTGAGCACCGAGCCGGCGAGCGCCTTGGACGCCGCGGTGAGCCAGCTGCGCTCCAGGGCCGCGCCGGCGGCCAGCCGGTCCAGCCTGCTGTCGTCGTCGGTGCAGAAGACCAGCAGGTTCTCCGCGGCGAGCCGGTCGGCGAGGACGGCGTCGTCCGGGACCGGTGTGTCCTCGCGGACGAGCCCGGCCACCGGCAGGGCCTCGGCGCTGAGCGCCTCCTCCGCGATGCCGTCGCCGATGGCGTCCCAGCCGTGCGTGTGGGCGATCCACAACCGGAGTTCGCGCTGGTAGCCGAGGTCCGCGCGAAGCACGCGCGTGGCGAAGCCGAGGAGTTCGGCCAGTTTGTCCAGGTGTCCCGGGACGACGACGTGCACGCCGGCCGTCTCGCCCGCGGCGGCCACCGCGGCGCGCACCTCGGCCGAGACACGGCCGTGGAAGAACCGGTGCCGGTGACTGCGCCGGCGGCCGATCGCCTGGTACAGCGCGTAGGCGCGGGCGGAAGCCGCGCGCGGGCGGCCGATCGTCGCCGTCGCCACCACGTCACCGCGGTCGCGCAGGTCGACGTGGCAGTCCCGGCCGAGCGCCCGGACGGCCAGCTCGAGGTTGGTCACCGCGGCACCGCAGGACAGCAGCCGGTCCCGGCCGAACGGGTCGTGCCGGCGCAGCCGGACCTCCCGCCGCTCCAGCAGGTCGACCTCGGTGCCGCGGACGAGCAGCTGCCAGGGCTGGCTGTTGTGCACCGACGGCGCCCGGCTCACGGCCCGGGCGAGGACCCCGATCTGGTCGGAGGTCAGTGCGGCCGGTGCGGCGGCGGTCATCGCGCTCACTCCTCCTCGCTCCCTCGCGCGGAGACCGGACGCTCCGCCGACCGTCATGGTCGCCGCGGCCGCCCGGCGGGCACCGGAGCACAAAGTCCCTCGGTCCGGCGGAATTCGTCCCCTACCGGCCGTCCGCGCCCGACCGCACGATCGGGGCAACGCCGGAGAGAAAGAAGGACGCCATGAGCATCGGACGCGTGATCGTCGTCGGAACGGACGGTTCGCCCCGCGGCGACGCGGCACTGCGCTGGGCGCTGGAGATCGGCGCGCACGCGGGCGACACGGTCCGCGCGATGCTGGTCCGCCCCCGCGACTCGCTGCTGCCGGGAGCGTCGTTCACCATCCAGCCGCACGGCCGGGTCCCCGAGGTGGGCTTCTCGCTGGAGTCGCACATCGCGAGCCTGGACATCGCCACGGAGGCGACGCTCGAGACCCGGACGGTCCACGGCGACCCGGCGACGGAACTGGTGACGGCATCGGCGGACGCGGACCTGCTGGTACTGGGCACCCACCGCGGCGGCGCGATGGCGGATCTGGTCCTGGGCAGCGTGGGGCGGGAGTGCGTGCGCTTTTCGCGGTGCCCCGTCGTGGTCATCACCCCGGAGGCCGCACACCGCCTCACCCCGGCGTGAAAAGCCGGGGTCCCGGCTGCCCCCTTCCGGCGACTGACGCCGGCGAGGGGGCAGCCCGGTTTCCGGGGCCGGCCGCTCAGCGCCGCCGGGTGGCCCAGCGGAACAGCTCGTCCGCGCCCCACACCAGCACCGGCATCGGCAGCAGCATCGCCACCACCCAGGCCGGCAGCGCCGCCGTTCCGAACAGCGACTGCAGGGGCGGCAGGTAGATCAACGCCGCCGCGAACACCAGCTCGAACGCGATCCCGCCGAGCAGCAGCCGGTTCGTCGTCAAGCCCACCGAGCGCAGCGACACCCTTTCCGTGCGGGCCGCGAACGCCGTTCCCACCTGGCAGAACACGATCGCCGCGAAGCTCGCCGTCGTCGCCTGCAGGTACGCCTCGTGCAGACTGCCCGTCGAGACGTCCGCGCCCGGGTGCCAGCCCGCCGCGGACAGCACCGCGAAGAACGCTCCCAGCACCAGCGCCCCCGACACCAGGCCCATGATCCCCCACGCGCGCAGCAGCATCCGGCCCGTCACCACGCCCTCCGACCGGCGGCGCGGGCGCCGGGACATCAGCCCCGGCTCGGCGGGTTCGCGGCCGAGTGCCAACGCCGGCAACGTTTCCGTCCCCAGGTCGATGGCCAGGATCTGCAGCACCGTCAGCGGCAGCGGGATCATCCCGCCCGACACCGCGAACAGCAGGAACGGCAGGACCTCCGGCACCGCGTGCGCGAAGATGTAGAGCACGAACTTCCGGACGTTGTCGAAGACCCGGCGCCCCTCGCGCACCCCGGCGACGATCGTCGCGAAGTTGTCGTCCGTCAGCACCACCGTCGCCGCTTCCTTCGCGACGTCCGTGCCGCCCACGCCCATCGCCACCCCGATGTCGGCCCGGCGCAGCGCGGGTGCGTCGTTGACGCCGTCGCCCGTCATCGCGACCACCTCGCCGCAGTCGCGCAGCGCGTCGGCGATGCGTAGCTTGTCTTCGGGCGCGGCCCGGGAGAAGACCACTTCGCCGTCGGCGGTCAGCGCCTCGTCGAGGGCCGGTTCCGGCAGGCCGGCCAGGTCCTCGCCGCTGATCACCCGGTCGGCGCCGATGCCGACGCGGCGCGCGATCTCCGCGGCGGTCAGGCCGTTGTCGCCGGTCACCACGTGGACCTTGATCCCGGCCGAGTGGCAGTCCGCCACCGCCGCGGCGACCTCCGGCCGCGGCGGGTCGACCAGTCCCACCAGCCCCAGCAGGCGCAGGTCGGTCTCCGCTTCCGCCCGGTCCGCCGGCATCGACGCCAGCGGACGGCCCGCGATCGCCAGCACCCGCAGCGCCCGGCCCGCCATCTCGTCGACGAGCCCGAGGAGGCGGGTCCGCTCTTCGGCGGGCAGCACGCAGCGCGGCAGGATCTGCTCCGGGGCGCCCTTGGCCGAGACCCGCAGTCCGTCCCCGACCAGGTCCACAGTGGACATCCGCTTCAACCGGGGGTCGAACGGGTACAACGCCTTCCGGTGCGCGTCCCGGGTGGACAGATCCGCGCCGTGGGCCTGCGCGTACCGCACCAGGGCCAGCTCGGTCGGGTCGCCGCTCGCGCCGCCGACGTCCGCGGTGCTGCACCGGGCCAGCGCCCCGACCAGCGGCTCCGGCTCCCCCAGCGGCAGAACTTCCTCGACGCGCATCTCGTTGCGCGTCAGCGTCCCGGTCTTGTCGGTGCAGATCACCGTCGTCGAGCCCAGCGTCTCGACCGCCGAGAGGCGCTTGACCAGCGCGCCCGCCTTCGCCATCGACCGCACGCCCGCCGCGAGGGCCAGCGTGATCGTCGGCAGGAGACCTTCGGGGACGTTCGCCACCAGCAGGCCGATCGCGAACACGAACGCCGCCGACCACGACAGCCCGGCCAGCCAGCCCAGGGGCAGGAACCCGATCCCGACGACCACGGCGACCAGCGCGATCAGCCACGCGACCCGCCGCACCTGCCGTTCGAGCGGGCTTTCCTCGCGCCCGACCCGCGAGGAAAGGGAGGCGATCCGGCCGATCTCGGTGTGCCGGCCGGTGGCGTGGACGACGGCGTGCGCGGCGCCGGCGACGCACACCGTGCCGCTGAACACGAGCACCGGCGAGTCGAGCGCGCGCGTCGCGTCGTCGTGCGCGTCGGCCATCCGCGTCACCGGCACCGACTCCCCCGTCAGCATCGACGCGTCGACGTCGACGGTGCCGTCGATCAGGCGGGCGTCGGCCGGGACCCGGTTGCCTTCCTCGAGCACGAGCACGTCGCCGGGGACCAGCTCGGTCGCCGGCACGTGCCACACCTGGCCGTCACGCAGCACCGGCGCCCGGTCGGGCAGGTACCTGCCCAGTGCCTCGACGGCCTTCTCGGCCTGCTGTTCCTGGACGAACGCCAGCAGCCCGTTGAGCACGATGACGCCGGCGATGGCGATCGCCAGGTTCGTCGTCCCGGCGATCCAGGCCAGCCCGCCCGCGACCCACAGCAGCAGCGCGAGGGGGTGGATCAGCTGCCGCAGCAGGGCGAGCGGCCAGCGGTGACCGCCGTGCGAAGGCAGCGCGTTCGGGCCGCTCACCTGCAGCCGGCGGGCGGCTTCCCGGGCCGTCAGGCCGGTCCGGGCGGTGCGCAGGTCCCGCAGCAGCCGGGCGACCGGCTCGCGGGCGTCGACCGGCGGCTCCTCGGCGGCGGCCGGTTTCGTCCTCAGGTGGGTGGTCATCATGCCTTCCTTCGCTTCGGGGTGGCGAGGCCGACGAGCAGCAGCCCCTGCGGGATGCCGGGCAGTACCCCGGCGTGGCGCGCCTGTTCCGCGTGCGCCGGGTGGGGCAGCCGGCCGTGTTCGGACGCGAGCCCGCGCACCGCCGCGGCGAGCCGGGTGGCGTGGAGCGCGGCGCCGGCGAGGACGTGGTGGCGGCGGCTGTCCGCCGGTGTGAGCACCAGCAGCGAGGACCGGCCGGCGAGGTCGGCGCCGAGCCGCTCGAGCGCCGGGACCCAGCCGGGCCGGACGATCCGGACTTCGGTGTCCGGCCAGAAGTCGTCGGCGGCCAGCGCGCCGAGCACGGCGAGGCTGACCGGGCGGAGGACCGTCCCGTGGCCCGGGTCGTCCAGTTCGCGCAGCGCGGTGTACCGCGCCCACTCCCCGCTCGTCGGGGCGTGCGGGCCGCCGGCGCGGACGACGGCGGTGACGTCGGGCCGGTCCGGGTCCGCCGGGAAGGTGACGACCGGGTCGCGGCCCAGCACCCGCACGACGGTCCAGACGGTCGACAACGCGGCTCCGCATTCGAGCAGGGCCGCGTTGCCCGCCCGTTCGCGCCGGGACAGCGGCTCGGTCAGCACGACCTCGTCCGGCCGCACCTCGGCGACGCACCGGTTCGGGCCCAGCCGCTCCAGGGCGTCGCCGAGGACCGCCCGGGCCGAGGAGTCCCAGCGGAACCCGGGCCGGGTCATCCGCCCGCGACGGGCACGCCGAGGTGTCTGGCGGCGGCCCGGCAGGTGGCCAGCAGGCCGTCGACGTCGATCACCGTGACCCGGTTCTCCAGGCCCGGCGGCACTTCCGCGCGGACGTCCGGGTCCGGGGAGACCAGCGCGACGGGCACGTGGTCGCGGACCGCGCAGACGACGCCGAACTCCCGCGCGGTCAGCTCGGCCTCCCGGCCGCGGACGTCGACGACCAGGTCGGGCTGGGCGAACGGCTCGTCCAGCGGGCAGCGCCCGCCCACCGCGATCGCGCGGCACAGGCCCGCGCGGCTGTGGCAGCGGCTGACCAGGCAGCCGGCGTCCCGCAGGGGCTGGACGAGGAAGTCGGCGTCGCCGAAGGACGCTTCGGTCAGCAGGACGTGCACGGGGTCACCTCACGGACTCTCGGGCGAGCGCCTCCTCGGCGCCGCGGGCCAGTTCCAGGTCTTCGCGGGGCAGGACGATCAGCGCGGGCACCGGGGAATCCGCACGGGTCACGACCCGGTCGACGTCGGTGTGGGGCACCTTCCCGGCGCGCAGGCCGAGCACGCCCAGCCCGTCGACGACGGACGTGATCAGCTCCGGCTGGTGCTCGGCGACGCCGCCGGTGAACACCACGGCGTCCAGCCGGGACAGGCTCGTCGCGGCCGCGCCGACCTCCCGGCGGAGGCGGTGCCGGTAGACGTCGAGGGCGACCGACGCGTCCCCCTCGCCGCGCGCGGCCGCGGCCAGTACCCGCCGCAGGTCGCCGTTGGTGCCGGTCATCCCGGCCAGGCCCGAGCGGTGGAACAGCGCGTCGGCCATCTCCGCGGCGCTCATCGGCGCGGTCTGCATGACGTGCAGCAGCAGGCCCGGGTCGACCGAGCCCGACCGCGTCGCCATCATGGCGCCTTCGAGTGGCGTGAAGCCCATGCTGGTGTCGACGCCGTGGCCGTCGCGGATCGCGGTCACCGACACCCCGGCGCCGACGTGCGCGCACACGATCTGCAGCCCGGCCGGTGCCCGGCCCAGCAGCTCACCGGTGCGGTGCAGCGCGTACTGGCACGACAGACCGTGGAAACCGTAGCGGCGCAACCGGTTCTGCGCGGTCCACGACCGCGGGAGCGGGTACCGGGCCGCGGCTTCGGGCATCCGGGCGTGGAACGCCGTGTCGAAGCAGGCGACCACGGGGACGTCCGGCAGCAGGCGGCGGACTTCGCGGGTGACCTCGAGCGAGAGCGGCTGGTGGTTCGGCGCCAGTGAGGTCAGCCGTTCGAGGTTGGCGAGCAGCGCGTCGTCGACGCGCGCCGGGGCTTTCTGCGATCCGCCGTGGACGAACCGGACGGCGACCGCGTCCACATCGGACCACCGCCGGATCGCGTGGCCCACCGCCGTGGGGTCGGTCAGGTCCCACGCGGCCCAGCCGACGCCCGTGCCGTCGTCGACCAGCGACACCTTCACACTCGACGAGCCGGGGTTGAGGGTCAGCACACGCACGATCGCTCCTTCAGGGGATTTCAGTCGCGCAGTCCGCGCAGGAACGGGTCGGCGGCCGCGGGTGGCTCCAGCCGGGCGCGGACGTCGAGCGCGACGCAGCCGTCCACCCGTACGCGCACCGGGTTGAGGTCCAGTTCGGCCAGCTCCGGCACCAGCTCGGCCAGCCTGCTGACTTTCAGCAGCAGCTCCCGCATCGCCGCCCGGTCCAGTCCGGACGCCCAGAGCGCCTTCGACGACCGCAGCCCGTCGAGCAGCAGGTCGGCGTCGGCGGTGGTGAGCGGCGCCAGCCGGGCGGCGCGGTCGGCGATGAGGTCGGTGTCGACGCCGCCGAGGCCGAACACGACCAGCGGCCCGAACACCGGGTCCGAGCGCACGCCGACCAGCAGTTCGCGGCCGGGTTCGGCCATCGGCTGGACGGTCACGCCGCGCAGGGCCGGGCCGAAGCGGGACCGCAGGGTGCGGAACGCCTCCAGGATCCGGTCGGCGCCGTGCACGTTCAGCAGCACGCCGCCGCCCGCGGTCTTGTGCAGCAGGCCGTCGGCGTCGGCCTTCAGCACGACCGGTGAGCCGAGGTCGGCGGCCGCGGCGGCCATCGAGTCGCCCGCTTCGACGTAACGGGTCTCCACCATCGGGATCTCGGCCAGGCGCAGCAGTTCGACGGCGTCGGCGGGCGGGAGCCAGCCTTCGCGCTCGGCGGCGAAGGTACGCAGGGCGTCCGGGTTCGCCAGCGCGGTCAAGGGGTTGTCGGTCTCGGGCCGGTTCAGCCACTGTTCGTACCGGACGAGCCGGGCCAGCACGGCGGCGGCCGCGGCCGGATCGTCGTAGCAGGCGGTGACACCGCGGCCGGGGACCAGGGGCTCGACGCGGGCGCGCTGCCCGGGCCGCACGGCGAAGACGGTCTTGTACTCGGGCGGGAGCACGCCGGCGAGCGACGTGCCGGGGTCGCCGACCGCGGTGGGGACGGTCGCCGCGATGACCGCGTCGACGCCGTCGTCGTCGAGGACCACGCGCAGCGCGTCGGCGAACACCTCGGGCGCGACCGCCGCGGTCGTGTCGACCGGGTTCCGCACCGCGGCCTCGGCCGGGAGGAGCTTCGCGAGCCGGGCCCGGGTCTCCTCCGCCAGGCCGGCCATCACCAGGCCTTCGCGCTCGCAGGCGTCGGCGGCCAGCACGCCGGCGCCGCCGGCGTTGCTGACGACGGCCACGCGGGGCCCACCCGGCAGCAGCTGCCAGGACAGCCCGGCGATGACGTCGACCAGCTCCGCGACCGTGTCCACGGCGATCACCCCGGCCTGCTCGAAGAGCGCGTCGCGGGTGACGGCGGGGGTCGCGGCCGCCGCGGTGTGCGAAGCCGCCGCGCGCTGGGCGGTGTCGCCGCTGCCGGACCGGACGGCGAGCACCGGCCGCGTCCGGGCGAGCTGCCGGGCGAGGCGGCCGAACTTGCGGGGGTTGCCGAACGACTCGAGGTAGAGCACGGCCAGCTCGGTGCGGAGGTCGGCGGTCCACCACATCAGCAGGTCGTTGCCGCTGACGTCGTACTTGTCGCCGGTGGAGACCAGCGTCGACACGCCGAGGCCGAGGTCGCCGAGGGATTCGGCGAGGGCGATGCCGACGCCGCCGGACTGGGTGACGACGCCGATGTTGCCCTGGCGGACCGGGGTGGCGAGGAAGGTCAGGTCGAAGGGGCACGCCGGGTCGGTCGAGACGACGCCGAGGCAGTTCGGCCCGACCAGCCGCATGCCGTACTCGCGGGCGGCCGCGCGCACGCGGTCGCCGAACCCGGTGCCGGTGAGCCCGGAGGAGATGATCACGACCGCCCGGACCCCGCGCTTGCCGCACGCTTCGACCGCTTCGGCCGCGGCGGGCGCGGGCAGGCAGACCACCGCCAGCTCGGGCGTCCGGGTCAGCTCCGAGACGGAAGGGACGCTCGGCACCCCGAGGATCACCTTCGCGTGCGGGTTCACCACCTCGACGGGGCCGCGGTACCCGGACCCCACCAGATTGGCCAGCACCGCGTGGCCCACCGACCCCGGGCGCCGTCCCGCGCCGATCACGGCGATCGACGACGGCCGGAACAGGTGCGCCAGGCTGGCCGCGTCGGCGACCGAGTCGCGCTTCAGGACGGCGTCCAGGTAGGCGGGGTCGTCGTCGAGGTTCATCACGACGTCGCGCTCGGGGCCGCCGACACTGGCCTCGAAGCTGAGGCCCAGGTCGCTGAAGACCCGGATCACCTTGGCGTTCTCGGCGAGCACTTCGGCGAGGAAGCGGCGCAGGCCGGTCTTGCGGGCGTGGGAGACGAGGTGCTCCATCAGCAGGGTCGCGACGCCCTGGGTGCGCACGGCCGCGTCGACGACGAGGGCGACCTCGGCGTCGGCCGAGCCGTCCAGGACCTCGTAGTTCGCGACCCCGAGCAGCTCGCCGCGCCGGTAGCAGCCCACGGCGTAGTGGCCGGGGCCCGGCTCGGCGGCGATCTCCGCCGCCAGCTTGGCCAGCCCCGAGGGGGCGCCGAAGAAGCGGAAGTAGGTGTCCTGCTGGGTCAGCCGGGTGTGCAGGGCCAGCACCTCGTCGGTGTCGGCCGGGTGCAGCGGGCGCACGAGCACCACGTCGCCACCGGCGAGCAGGGCGCGGGTCATCGCTTCTCCTTACGGCACAAGGATGGGCGCGGCCGACCAAGGGACCGCGCCCACCGCGGAAGGGCCACTAGTCCTTCGTGACCTGGATCTTGACGTGCTTGTCGCGCGGGTGCTCCGAAACCGGCATCGAGATCTCGAGGATGCCGTCGGCGTACGTCGCCTTGACCTTCGCCGGGTCGGCCCCGGCCGGCAGGCTGACCGTGCGGCTGAAGGTGCCGTAGTAGAACTCGCTACGGCCGCCTTCGGCGACTTCCTTCGCCTCACGCTCGGCGGAGATGGTCAGCAGCCCGTTGTGCGTGGTGACGGAGATGTGCTTCTCCGGGTCGAAGCCGGGCAGTTCGGCCCGCACGAGGTACTTGCCGTCCTCAGTGGACTCCTCGATCCGGACCGGGTTGTGCTCGGCGAACGGCCAGGGGTTCTCCAGCCACGCCGCGATGCTCGGCAACGCCAGGCGTGAGCCCGGCACCAAGGCAGTCATCCGTTCTCTCCTCTCCGCGACGACGGAGCGTCGCAGGACAAGCAGACCTCGGCCGCGGGCTCCGGCGACGCGGCCGGACTACCCGAACCGGGAGGACCTTCGTCACCGGTCTCCCGCCGGGGACCAATGGCCCTGTGCTCCCCCTCGGCGCCGGTGCCAGCCTCGACCTCCCGGGGGCGGAAGGGAGCGACCATGACCGACGGAAGCGGCAGCTGGCGGCTCGACGTCGCCGTGCACCCCGGGCCGCGGCGGACCCGGGCCCAGATCGTCCTGCGGACCCCGGACGGGCACGAGTTCTCCGGTGTCGGCGTGGCGCTGGCCGACGGCCCGGACCACGTGTCCGGCTACCTGGCGCTGGGCCGGGCGATGTCCGACCTGACGGAGGAGCTGGTGGAGGCGGCGAGCGCCGAGCTCGAAGCCGAAGCGAGGCAGGCCTGGAGCCCGTGACCGGCGAGAGGTGCGGGCCGGCGAGCCGAGGGGGGAGGTAGCGCACCGGCCCGCGTGACAGACGTTATCCGACCGTCACCCGTGCCGCCGATCGGAGGCGGGGAACGTCAGCCGACCGGTGCGGTCCACTCCAGCCGGACGCCGCCCTCGGGGCCGCTTTCGAGGGTGAACGAGCCGCCCGTGGCTTCGGCCCGGTCCCGGAGGTTGCCCAGCCCGCTCGGCGTGACCCCCGCCGGCAGCCCCTTGCCGTCGTCGGCCACCACGACGCGGATCGCCTCGTCCTTCACCGCGACCGACACCGTCACCGACGTGGCCTGCGCGTGCCGCACGGCGTTGCTGACCGCCTCGCGCACCACCGCCTCGACGTGTTCGGCCAGCTGCGTCGGCACCGTGTCGATCGGACCCGACATGCTCACCGTCGGCTGCACCGGCGCGTCGTCGGTCAGCTCCGCGATCGCGTCGTGCAACCGGTGCCGCAACCGCACCCCGGTCTCGCCCGCCGCGCCGCCGTGCAGGTCGAAGATCGCCGTGCGGATCTCCTGCACGATCTCGTGCATCTGCTCGATGCTGTCCCCCAGCCGCTTCTGCAGCTCCGGGGACTTCGTCCGCCGCTGCGTGCTCTGCATCGACAACCCGACCGCGAACAACCGCTGGATCACGTGGTCGTGCAGATCGCGGGCGATCCGGTCCCGGTCGCCCAGCACGTCCAGCTCCCGCGCCGCCCGCTGCTGCGCCGCCAGCTGCAACGCCAGCGCCGCCTGGTCGGCGAACGACGCCACCACCGACAACTGCGCCGACTCGAACCCCGCGGCCCCGGACTCCCGGGCGGCGATCAGTACCCCCGTCGTCCGGTCCCCGGCCCGCAGCGGCACCACCAGCGCCGGCCCGAACCGGTGCTCCCGCAGGGCCAGTTCCGGCACGCTGCGCGGCGTCCGGTCCCGGTACACCGCGCCCGGCACGCTCTCCTCCAGGTCGACGTGCGTGCCCGACAGCTCCGCCGCCCGCACGCCCGCGCACACCGTGACCGTCAGGTCGCCGACGTCCTCGCCCCAGTCCTCGTCCACGTCCAGGCGCCCGGAGTTCGGCAACGCGAGCATCGTGACCTCCGAACCGGTCAGCTCCAGCGCCCGGCTGGCGATCAGCGTCAGCGCCTCGGCCGGGTCTTCGCCGGCCAGCAGCTCGGTGGTCACCTCGCTCGTGGCGGCCAGCCACTGCTGCCGCACCCGCGCCTGCTCGTACAAGTGCGCGTTCTCGATCGCGATCCCGGCCGCCGCGGCCAGCGCCTGCACCACGACCTCGTCGTCGTCGGTGAACGGCTCACCGTTCTTCTTCTCGGTCAGGTACAGCCGCCCGAACACCTCGTCGCGCACGCGCACCGGCACGCCGAGGAAGGAGTGCATCGGGGGGTGGTGCGCCGGGAAGCCCACCGACGCCGGATGCTCGGAGATCTCCTCCAGCCGCAGGGGTTTCGCCTCGTCGATGACGACGCCCAGCACCCCGTGGCCCTCCGGCAGGTCGCCGATCAGCCGCCGGGACTCGTCGTCGATGCCGAGGTAGACGAACTCCGCGAGCGTCCCGTCCTCGGCCAGCACGCCCAGTGCCCCGTACCTGGCCTCGCCCAGTTCCATCGCCGCCTGCACGATCCGCCGCAGGGTCGTGTCCAGTTCCAGTCCGGACGCGACGGCCAGCACGGCGTCGAGCAGACCGTCCATCTTGTCCCGGGTGCCGATCAGCAGCTCGATCCGGTCCTGCAGATCCCGCAGCAGCTCGCGCAACCGCAGCCCGGACAGCGTCCCGGCCATCCGCCGCGGTTCCTGCTCCGCTCCGCTCACCACGACCTCCGCATCATCGGTGACTTTGTCCCCTTTCCGCGGCACGGCGGCGCGCGAGACCGTCTCTGGAAGCTTCCGGAACGACAGTGTGCCGCCCGACGGCACCAAGGGGAATCCATGACACTACCGATCACGTCGATCGGCCTGCTGGACTCCGATCAGGTGAAGTCCGTGATCGGGGCGGCGGTGCTGGCTCCGTCCACGCACAACACGCAGCCCTGGCGGTTCCGCTGCACGTCCGCGGGCCTGGAGCTGCACGCCGATCCGGACCGCGCCCTGCCGGTCGCCGACGCCGACCGGCGCGAACTGCTCCTGTCGTGCGGTGCCGCGCTGTTCAACCTGCGCACGGCGATCCAGGCGCTCGGCGCCCACCCGGCCACGACGCTGCTGCCCCGCCGCGACGATCCGACGTTGCTGGCCGTGGTCCGCCCGTTCGCGGCCCGCCGTGCGGATCCGCGGGTGGGCCGGCTGGCCGACGCGATCCCCCGGCGCCACACCAACCGCACGCCGTTCGAAGCGGCGGCGGTCCCGGCCGCCGTGCTCGCCGACCTGCGCCACGCCGCCGAGATCGAGCAGGCGTGGCTGCCCCGGCTCGGCACGGACCAGCTCGAACGGCTGCGGGAGCTGGTGCACAAGGCCCACCACGTCCAGCTCGGCAACCCGGCCTTCCTCGCGGAGTGGCAGCACTGGACGGCGCGGACCCCGGGCAGCCGCGACGGCGTCCCCGAATACGCGGCCGGCGCGATGCCGTCGAACAACGGCGGCTGGATCCTGCGCGACTTCGGCTCGCGGCCGCGCGGCCGGACCGACCACTCCGAGCCGCTGGTCGTGGTCATCGGCTCGTTCGACGACGGTCCCCTCGACCGGATCCGCTCGGGCCAGGCGATGCAGCGGGTGCTGCTGACGGCGACCGCGGCCGGGTTCGACGCGTCGTTCATCTCGCAGCCGGTCGAGGTGGCCCCGGTGCGCGCGGAGCTGCGTCAGCTGCTGGGCGGCGGCCTGTGGCCCCAGATCGTGCTCCGGCTGGGCAAGGGAACCCCGGTGCCGTGGACCCCGCGGCGCTCGCTGGACGACGTCATGCTGGAACCCGCCGAGCAGACGGCCTGAGCCCCGGGCCGCGTGCCCCGGCCGGGCCTCACTGCCCCTGGTTGCGCAGCTCGGTGGCG
This sequence comes from Amycolatopsis sp. NPDC003865, assembly GCF_053605345.1. Classification (NCBI taxonomy): domain Bacteria; kingdom Bacillati; phylum Actinomycetota; class Actinomycetes; order Pseudonocardiales; family Pseudonocardiaceae; genus Amycolatopsis; species Amycolatopsis sp. NPDC003865. The sequence goes on from NZ_JBSGJA010000008.1 coordinate 156,130, forward strand.
AGCACGGCGGCCTGCGTGCGCCGCTCCATCCCCAGCTTCGTCAGCAACCGCGAAACGTAGTTCTTCACCGTCTTCTCGGCCAGGAACATCCGCTCGGAGATCTGCCGGTTGGTCAGCCCTTCGCCGATCAGCTCCAGCAGCTTCCGCTCCTGCTCCGACAGGTCGGCCAGCGGGCCCTTCTTCACCTGGCTGTCGCGCAGCTTCGCCATCAGGGCGGCGGCCGCGTGCGCGTCCAGCAGGGACTTGCCCGCGCCGACCTCGTGCACCGCCGAGACCAGGTCCATGCCCTTGATGTCCTTGATCACGAACCCGCTCGCCCCGGCCATCACCGCGTCCAGCATCGCCTGCTCGTCGGTGAACGAGGTCAGCATGAGGCACTTCAGCTCGGGCAGCTTGGACCGCAGTTCCCGGGCCAGCTCGATGCCGTTGCCGTCCGGCAGCCGCACGTCCAGCACCGCCACGTCGGGGTTCAGCGCCGGGATCCGCGCCAGCGCCTGCGACACGCTGCCCGCCTGCCCGACCACCGTCAGGTTCTCGTCTTCGTCCAGCAGATCGGCGACGCCACGACGCACTACCTCGTGGTCGTCGACCAGGAACACGCGAAGCATGGACAACCTCCCGGGAACGGTTCGACGGAGATCAGGGTACGACCACAGGGCCCGCGGGGGCAGGGACCCGAGACCGTCCGGGAAGTGACCAAGGACCCTCTCGCCGGGAGGCCCCCGGACCCGATGCTGCACCGGTCACCAGCGTCCGCGCGAGCAGGAGAACCGGATGAACGCCCTGGACCTCGCCCGATGGCAGTTCGGGATCACCACCGTCTACCACTTCCTCTTCGTCCCCCTGACCATCGGGCTGTCCTTCCTGGTCGCCGGGATGCAGACCGCGTGGGTGCGGACCGGGAACGACAAGTACCGCCGGATGACGAAGTTCTGGGGGAAGCTGTTCCTCATCAACTTCGCCATGGGCGTGGCGACCGGCATCGTGCAGGAGTTCCAGTTCGGGATGAACTGGTCGGACTACAGCACCTTCGTCGGCGACATCTTCGGCGCGCCGCTGGCCATCGAGGGCCTGCTGGCGTTCTTCCTCGAGTCGACGTTCCTCGGCCTGTGGATCTTCGGCTGGGACAAGCTGCCGAAGAAGCTGCACCTGGCCACCATCTGGCTCGCCTCGATCGGCACCCTGCTTTCGGCGTACTTCATCCTCGCCGCCAACTCCTGGATGCAGCACCCGGTCGGCTCCGCGGTCAACCCCGCGACCGGCCGCGCGGAGCTGAAGGACTTCGGCGCCGTGCTGACCAACTCGACCGCCGTCGGCGCCTTCGCGCACACCATCACCGCCTGCTTCCTCACCGCCGGCATGGTCGTCGTCGGGATCAGCGCCTGGCAGATCAAGCGGCAGCGCTCGGTCGACGTCTTCCGGCCGTCGATGAAGCTCGCCCTGGTCACCGTGCTGATCGCCAGCCTCGGCGTCATCGTCACCGGTGACCTGCAGGCGCGGCTGATGACCGAGCAGCAGCCGATGAAGATGGCCGCCGCCGAAGCGCTCTACGACACCGTCGCCCCCGCGTCGTTCTCGCTGTTCACCATCGGCTCGCTCGACGGCTCGCAGGAGAAGTTCAGCATCCGCGTGCCCGGCGTGCTCTCCTTCATGGCCACCGGCAGCTTCGACGGCCGGGTCGAGGGCGTCAACGACCTCCAGGCCGCCGAACAACGGCAGTACGGACCCGGCGAGTACCGGCCCGACATCCCGGTCGCCTACTGGACCTTCCGCCTGATGATCGGTTTCGGCTTCCTGTGCCTGCTGATCTCCCTGGCCGGGCTCTGGCTGTTCCGCCGCGGCCGCACCCCACGCGCCCCCTGGTTCTTCCCCGCCGCCACCCTCGGGATCGCCCTGCCCTTCCTGGCCAACAGCGTCGGCTGGATCTTCACCGAGCTGGGCCGCCAGCCCTGGTCGGTGTTCGGTGTCCTCAAGACCGCCGACTCGGTGTCGCCCACGGTGTCGGCCGGGAACGTGCTGACCTCGCTGATCGTGTTCACCGTCCTCTACGGCGTCCTCGCGGTCGTCGACGGTGTCCTGATGGTCCGCTACGCCAAGGCCGGTCCCCCGCCACCCGAGGCGCCCTCCGAAGACACCGATTCCGACGAGCCGCGCCCCGCGGCCTTCGCCTACTGACGCCGGAGCACCGCCATGGCCCTCACCGACATCTGGTTCCTGCTCATCGCGGTCCTCTGGACCGGCTACTTCGTCCTCGAAGGCTTCGACTTCGGCGTCGGCACGCTGCTGCGCGTCCTCGGCCACGACGACACCGACCGCCGCGTGCTGATCAACACCATCGGCCCGGTCTGGGACGGCAACGAGGTCTGGCTGCTCGTCGCCGGCGGCGCCACCTTCGCGGCGTTCCCGCTCTGGTACTCGAGCCTGTTCTCCGGCTTCTACCTGGCGCTGCTGCTCGTGCTCGTCGCGCTGATCCTGCGCGGGGTCGCGTTCGAGTTCCGGGGCAAGATCGACAGCCGGCGCTGGCGCGAGACCTGGGACTGGATCATCGTCTTCGCCTCCGCCGCGCCCGCGCTGCTGTGGGGCGTCGCGTTCGGCAACATCGTCCACGGCGTCCCCCTCGACGCCCAGCACCACTTCACCGGCACGTTCTTCACGCTGCTCAACCCATACGCGCTCCTCGGCGGGCTGGCCACGCTCAGCCTGTTCACCTTCCACGGCGCGGTGTTCCTCACCCTGCGGACGACCGACGCGCTGCGCGACCGCGCCCGGACGCTGAGCCGCGCGCTCGGCGGCGCCGCGATCGTGTTCGGCGGGGCGTTCCTCGCCTACACCGCGATCGAGCACGGCGGCTGGGCCTGGCCGACCTCGCTGGTCGCGGCGCTGCTGCTGGCCGCGGGCGTGCTGTTCGCCGCGGGCGAGCGGGACGGCCTGGCCTTCGCGAGCACGGCCGGCGCGATCATCGCGGTCACCGTCACGCTGTTCTGGTCGCTGTACCCGGACGTGCTGCCTTCGACGACCGACGCCGCGTTCAGCCTGACCACGACGAACGCGTCGTCGACGCCGTACACGCTGCGGATCATGACGTGGGTCGCGGTCGCGTTCACCCCGATCGTGCTGGCCTACCAGGCCTGGACGTACTGGGTGTTCCGCAAGCGGATCAGCCGCGCCTCGATCCCCGCCGGCGGCGGCCTGCCCGCGGGCCGCCGGTGAAGCCCCTCGACCCGCGGCTGCTGCGCCACGCGAGCGCGGTCCGGCCGTTCGTCCTGGCCTGCGCCGCGCTGGGCGTGCTCACCGCGATGCTGGTGCTCGCCCAGGCGGAACTGCTGGCGAAGACGATCACCTGGGCGTTCCTCGACGGTCTCGGCGTCCGGAACCTGCTGGTGCCGCTGGGGATGCTCCTGCTGGTCGTGCTCGCCCGGGCCGGCCTGAGCTGGCTCGCGGAGACGACCGCGCACCGCGCCGCCGCCCGGGCCCTTTCCCAGCTGCGGGAGACCGTCGTCGCGGCCGCGCTGCGGATCGGGCCGCGCCGCGCGGAACGGTCCCCCGCCGAGGTCGCCGCCCTGGCCACCCACGGCGTCGACCGGCTGGAGGGCTACTTCTCGCGGTACCTGCCGCAGCTGCTGATCGCGGCGGTGGTCCCGCTCGTCGTGGGCGCGCGGATCCTGCTCGCCGACTGGGTCGCCGCGGTCACCATCGGCGTGACGGTGCCGCTCATCCCGGTCTTCATGATTCTCATCGGGCGCTACACCGAGCGCGACGTCCGGCGTCAGTGGAAGACGCTTTCGCTGCTGGGCGACCACTTCCTCGACCTCGTCGCCGGGCTGGCCGAGCTGACGGCGTTCGGCCGCGCGCGGGCGCAGATCCGGTCGCTGCGGGAGATCACCGGCGCGTACCGCACGCACACCATGCGGACCCTGCGCGTCGCGTTCCTGTCCGCGCTCGCACTGGAACTGCTGGCCACCCTGTCGGTCGCGCTCGTCGCGGTGTCGATCGGGCTGCGGCTGCTCGCCGGCGGGCTCGACCTGCGGACCGCGCTGGTCGTGCTGATCCTCGCCCCCGAGGTCTACCTGCCGCTGCGCGCGGTCGGCGCCCGGTTCCACGACAGCGCCGAAGGCCTCGCCGCCGCCGAAGAGATCATCGCGCTCGCCGAGACGCCGTCCGGCGACCACGGCACCGGCGTGGTGCCCGACCTGACGCGCACCGCGCTGCGCTGCGAAGACGTCACGGTCGAGGGCCGGTCCGGGCCCGTCCTCGACGGGTTCGGCCTGCGCCTGCCGCCGGGCGAGGTCGTCGGGGTCACCGGGCCCAGCGGGGCGGGCAAGTCGACGCTGCTCGACCTCCTGCTCGGCTGGCGCCGGCCCGACCGCGGCCGGATCCTCGTCGGCGGCACGGACCTCGCCGGCATCGGCCGGGCCACCTGGCACCGGCACGTGGCCTGGGTGCCGCAACAGCCCCACCTGGTCGCCGGGACCGTGGCCGAGAACATCCGGCTGGGCCTGCCCGACGCCACCGACGACGCCGTGCTCGCCGCCGCCGACACCGCGGCCCTCGACGTCGGACTGTCCACTGTGGTCGGTGAGCTGGGCGCCGGGCTGTCGACCGGGCAGCGCCGCCGCGTCGCGCTGGCCAGGGCGGTGCTGCTGGACCGGCCCCTGATCCTGCTGGACGAACCGACCGAGGGCGTCGACGCGGAAACCGAGGCCGCCATCCTCGAGCGGCTGCCGAAGGTGCTCGCCGGACGGACCGCGGTCATCGTCAGCCACCACCCGGCGGTGCTGGCCCGCTGCGACCGCGTGATCTCCCTGGGCGAGCCGGTCGCCGGTCCCACGCCGGCCGCCACGGTGCCCCCACGGCCGATCTCCCGGCCGGTCGCGCCGGCCGTCACCGAGCCCACCGGGTCCACTGTGTCCACTGTGTCCACTGGGTCCACTGTGGACGTCCCGAGATGGCGGCCGCTGCGCGAGGCGGTCCGGCCCCACCGGTTCCGGCTGGCGCTGGCCTGCCTGGCCGCGACGGCCGCGCTGGGCTGCGGGGTCGCCCTCACGGCGACGTCGTCGTGGCTGATCGCGAGCGCGGCCCTGCACCCGCCGGTGCTGAGCCTGATGGTGGCGATCGTCGCGGTGCGGACGTTCGGCCTGGCCAAGGGGATCTTCCGCTACGTCGAGCGGCTGCTGTCCCACGACGCCGCCCTGCGCGCGCTGGCCGGGCTGCGGGTGCGGGTGTGGGCGCAGCTGGTCCGGATCGGCCCGGCGGGTACCGCGCGGCTGCGCCGCGGCGACCTCCTGCACCGGCTGGTGTCCGATGTGGACAGCCAGCAGGACGTCCTGGTCCGCGGCCTGGTCCCGGGGGTTTCGACGTTCCTGGTCCTGTCGGCGACCGCCGTCACCCTCGGCATCGTCCTGCCCGCCGCCGGTCTCGCCGCGGCGCTCGGGCTGGCCGTGGCCGGCGTCGTGGCACCGGTCACCGCCGCCGTGGCGGCTCGCCGGGCGCAGCGCGAAACGGCCCGGCTGCGCGCGGGCCTGACCGCGGGGACGGTCGAGCTGCTGCAGGCGTCGGCGGACCTGATCACCCACGACGCCGCCACCCGCCGGCACGGCGGGCTGCGCGAACTCGACTCCGCCCTGACCGCCCTCCAGCGCCGGTCGGCGGCCTGGCGCGGCCTGGGTGGCGGGCTCGCCACGCTGGGCGTCGGGCTGACGTCGGTCACGTGCCTGGTGCTGGGCATCCTGGCGGCGGTCCCCGGTCCCGCGCTGGCCGTGCTCGCGCTGACCCCGCTGGCGACGGCCGAGCTGGTGGCCGGGCTGCCGGAGGCGGCCCAGCGGCTGCTCGGCGCGTCGGGTTCGGCGCGCCGGCTCGCCGAGCTGGACGCCCTGCCCGCACCGCACAGCCCCGCCACCGCGCTCGCGCCCGCCGCGACCGAACTGGCGGCCGAGCACCTGGCGGTCCGCTGGCCGGGTGCCCCGGCCGACGCGGTCCGGGAGGTGGACCTCGGCATCGGCTACGGGCGCCGGATCGCGCTGACGGGCCGCTCGGGGGCGGGCAAGAGCACGGTGCTCGCGGCGCTGATGCGCTACCTGGACCCGTCGGCGGGCCGGGTCCGGCTCGACGACACCGACACCCTCGGCTACGACGGGGATTCGGTGCGGGAGCAGATCGCCTGGTGCGGCCCGGAGACCCACCTGTTCGACAGCACGCTGCGGGAGAACCTCCGCCTGGCGCGGCCGTCGGCGGACGACGCCGGCCTGCGGGCGGCGCTGGAGCTGGCCCAGCTGGGGCCGTGGCTGTCCGGGCTGCCGGACGGCCTCGACACGCGGCTGGGCGCCCACGGAACCCCGGTGTCGGGCGGCGAACGCCAGCGCATCGGGGTGGCCAGGGCGGTGTTGTCGGAGCGGCCGATCCTGCTCCTGGACGAGCCGACGGCCCACTTGGACGCCCCCACGGCGGCGGCGCTGGCCACGGACGTCCTGTCGGCGACCGAAGGCCGGTCGGCGCTGGTGGTCACCCACCGGCCGGCGGAGTTCGCCGGGCTCCCGGTGCTGGCCCTGACCGACACCAGCACGGCTCGGTAGCCGACGTGGACGAGCTGCCCGGCGCCGGCGGCGGGCATCCGCGCCGGTGACCATCGGCCCGCCGAGCCGGGCCGGAGGACTCTGGACCGCCCTTCGCGCCCGCCGGGAAGCTGCCGGTATGAGGACCTACGAAATCCAGCTCCGGAACCGGAACGAGCAGCCGACCGCGGTGGCCGAGGCGTCCCTGGACGTCTCGGAGATCGGTCCCTGGCTCGGCCGGCAGTACGGCGCGGTCGCCGAAGTCCTGGCCGCCCAGGGCTCGGCGCCGGCCGGCCCGCCGTTCGCGCGGTACCACCACGAGTCCGAAGGCCGCTTCCGCGTCGAAGCGGGGTTCCCGGTCGCCACCGCGATCGCCCCCGCCCGCGGCGTCCACCCGTCGACGCTCCCCGGCGGCCCCGTCGTCGAGACGGTCCACGCCGGCTCGTACGACGTCATCGAGCCCGCCTACGGCGCTCTCGCGTGCTGGGTGCACGAGCACGACGGCGAGCTCGCCGGTGCGGCGTGGGAGGTCTACCTGACGTCTCCGGAAGCGCAGCCGGACCCCGGCGCTTGGCGGACCGAGGTCGTCCAGCCGTACCGGATCCACTGAGCGCGTTCACCCCTCCCGCGAGCCGGAGCCAGCACGTGGCTTCGGCTTGCCGGTGAAGGTGATGTCGCCTTCCGCGCGCAGGCGTTCGACCATGTGCGGGTAGTGCAGCTCGAACGCGGGCCGCTCGGAGCGGATGCGGGGCAGCTCGGTGAAGTTGTGCCGCGGCGGCGGGCAGGACGTCGCCCACTCGAGGGAATTGCCATAGCCCCACGGGTCGTCCACCGTGACGATCTCGCCGTACCGGTAGCTCTTCACGACGTTCCACAGGAACGGCAGGACCGAGGCGCCGAGGATGTACGCGCCGACCGTGGAGATCGTGTTCAGCGTGGTGAAGCCGTCGCTGGTCAGGTAGTCCGCGTAGCGGCGCGGCATACCCTCGTTGCCCAGCCAGTGCTGGACGAGGAACGTGGTGTGGAAGCCGAGGAACGTGGTCCAGAAGTGCCAGCGGGCCAGGCGTTCGTCGAGCATCCGGCCGGTGATCTTCGGGAACCAGAAGTAGATGCCGGCGAAGGTGGCGAACACGATCGTGCCGTAGAGCACGTAGTGGAAGTGCGCGACGACGAAGTAGGTGTCGGACACGTGGAAGTCGATCACCGGCGCGGCCAGCAGCACCCCGGAGAGACCGCCGAAGAGGAAGGTGACCAGGAACCCGGCGGAGAACAGCATCGGGGACTCGAAGCTCAGCTGTCCTTTCCACATCGTGCCGATCCAGTTGAAGAACTTCACCCCGGTGGGCACGGCGACCAGGAAGGTCATGAAGGAGAAGAACGGCAGCAGCACGGCGCCGGTGGCGTACATGTGGTGCGCCCACACCGCGACCGACAGCGCGGCGATGGACAGCGTCGCCCACACCAGGCTCCGGTAGCCGAAGAGGGGTTTCCGGCTGAACACCGGCAGGATTTCGGAGACGACGCCGAAGAAGGGCAGGGCGAGGATGTAGACCTCGGGGTGGCCGAAGAACCAGAACAGGTGCTGCCACAGCACGGTTCCACCGTTGGCCGGGTCGAAGACGTGCGCGCCGATGAGCCGGTCGGCGAGCAGGCCGAACCCGGCCGCGGTGAGGATCGGGAAGACGATCAGCACCAGGATGCTGGTGACCAGGATGTTCCAGGTGAAGATCGGCATCCGCCACATCGTCATGCCGGGCGCGCGCAGGCAGACCACGGTCGTGACCATGTTGACCGCGCCCAGGATGGTGCCCAGGCCGCCGACGGCGACGCCGACGATCCAGAGGTTGGCCCCGACGCCGGGTGAGTGGATGGCGTTCGACAGCGGGGTGTAGGCGAACCAGCCGAAGTCGGCGGCGCCGCCGGGGACGAGGAACCCGGACAGCATGAGCAGCCCGCCGAAGAGGAACAGCCAGAAGGAGAACGCGTTCAGCCGCGGGAACGCCACGTCCGGCGAGCCGATCTGCAGCGGCAGGACGAAGTTGGCGAAGCCGAAGACGCTGGGGGTGGCGTAGAGCAGGAGCATGACCGTGCCGTGCATGGTGAACAGCTGGTTGTACTGCTCCTGGGACAGGAACTGCAGGCCGGGCCGGGCGAGCTCGGAGCGGATCAGCATGGCCATCGCGCCGCCGATCAGGAAGAACCCGAAGGTGGCGACCAGGTACATCACGCCGATCTGCTTGTGGTCGGTGGTGTGGAAAACGTGCAGCAGCCACGCGCCTTTGCGCCGGCGGCGCGCCGGGAACTCGCTGAGGACGATCGGCTTCGGTACGGTCGCCGCCACGAACGCTCCTGTCTCCGGTGGGTGAGCCGGGCACAGTGGATCGTGAACGCCGTCGCCGCGTTTAGGGACGAAAGTCCTCACGGCCGTGGCCGAAGTCCTCCGCTCCGGCGGAGTGGGCCCCCGGGCGCCGGTGGGCCGAGCCCACCGGCCCGGACCGGTCGCCGGCACCGGCCGAGCCCCCTCCGGTCGGGCGGGCCCGCGAACCCCGGGCGCCGGTGCGCCGAGACCCCTCCGGCTGGGCAGGCGCGAACCACAAGCACCGGCGCGCCCAAGCGAAGCCCAGGCACCGGCGCCCGCCGGTCCCGGGTCGGGTGGCCCGGTCCGGCCGCCGGGATGCGCGCGCCACCACCGGCCCCATTGCGCCGTCCGGCGGATCGGCGGCCGCCGGATGGCGTGAAAGTCCGCGAACGTGGGTAGCCGGTTCTTCAGGTTCCGCCTTCGGCGCGCAGGAGGCGGGGACCGAGGCTCCGCCGGTCCAGCACCGTGGGCCGGCGGAGCCGCCGCGCGGGGGGGCGGTGGATCGGTGCCCGGGCGGGCGCCGAAAGGGAGGCCGGCGCGGGCCAGGCGCGCGACGAGACCGGCGGCCACGAGACCAGCCCTACGAAATCGGCACCCACCAGGACAGCTCGCGCTCGCGCACCTCCGACACCCCGCCGCGCCGGCGGGCCAAGGCGGCGAGGTGGGCCAGCTCCTCCTCCGGTGTCGCGCCGAGCGGGGTGCCGTCGTGGACCAGGACCACGCTCAGCCGCTCCTCGCCGGAGCGGACCGCCACCCGGACCGATCCCGCGCCCGCGTGGCGGGCCACCAGCGCCAGCCCCTCCCGCAACGCCGTGACCAGCTCGTCGGCCAAGCCCTCCGAGGCGATCGCGTCCAGCTTGCCGGAGAACTCCGTCGACGCCGTGAGGCCGTATTCCGCGCCCGCCTCCGACAGCACCTCCAGCACCCGGTCGTGGACGCTGGCCGTGCCGCGGGGCAGCACGTCGTCCAGCTCGAAGACCGTGTCGCGGATCCGGGTGATCACCGCGTCGAGGTCCGCGATCGCCGTGCGCACCCGGCGGGCGACCACCTCCGAGCGGGCCGCTCCCGCCGTCGTCTGCAGCGAAAGGCCGATCGCGTACAGCCGCTGGACCACGTCGCTGTGCAGCTCCGCCGCGATCCGGTCGCGCTCGTCGTAGAGCTCGTTGCGCTGCTGTTCGGCGCGGGCGTCGGCCAGCTCGATCGCGACCGACGCCTGGCTCGCGAACCCGGCCGCCATCTCGAGGTCGTCGCTGGTGAACCCCGGCCTGCCGATCTTCCGGGCCGCCGTGAGCACCCCGTTCACCTCACCGCCCCCGGTCAGCGGAACCACCAGCACCGCGTCGAGGTCGGCGCGCAGCGGGACGGCCGCGTCGGACCGGGCCTGCCGGTCGAGCCACGACCCCAGCAGCGGGGCCCCGGTGGTGAAGACCTGCCCCGACATCGTGCCGGCGGGCTCGAGCACCGTTCCGGCCAGGTCCTCGGCTCCCAGGCCGACGGCGACTTCGATGCGCAGCCGCTCGCCGTCGGGGCGCACCACGGTGACCACGTCGGCGTCGGCGAGGTCGAGCGTGTGCTCGGCGATCAGCTCGAGCGGCCGCCCGGACCGGGTCGCGAGCAGCTCGCGCATGATCGCCCCCGACGCCCCCAGCCACTCCTGCTGCTTGCGCGCGGTCTCGTAGAGCCGCGCGTTGTCGATCGCCTGCCCCGCGGTCGCGGCCAGCGCCAGCGCCAGCTGCTCGTCGTCCGCGGTGAACTCGCCGTGCCGGCACTCGGTGAGGTAGAGGTTGCCGAACACGACCCCGCGCACCCGGATCGGCACGCCGAGGAAGCTGCGCATCGGCGGGTGCTCGGCGGGGAACCCGGACGAGCGCGGGTCGTCGGTGATGTTCGCGAGCCGGATCGGGCGCGGGTCCTCCACGACGGCCCCGAGCAGGCCTTTCCCTTCGGGCAGCTGCCCGACCCGCGCCACGGTCTCGTCGTCCATCCCGACGTGGACGAACTCGGCGAGCTGCCCGTCGGCGCCGATCACGCCGAGCGCCGCGTACCGCGCGCCCAGCAGTTCGCGGGCCGCCTCCACGATCCGGCGCAGCAGCGTCGGCAGGGCGAGGTCGCCGGTCACCTCCTGGCTCGCCCGCAACAGGCCGCGCAGCCGGCCCTGGGTGCCCATGACCTCCCGGGCCCGCTCCACGAGCTGACCCAGCAACTGGTCCAGTTCCATCCGCGGCAGGTCCGGGAACGTCAGCCGGTCCTGCTCCTCACCCGACGAGCTCACGCGAAACAGTGTCCCGCTCCCGGCCGGACCCCGGTCAAGCCGTGGTGCACGTCGTTTCGGTAAATGGTTCACGGAGCCGGTCAGGAGATTCTGCCCACCGCGTACCAGGTACGCCGCCCCAATCGTTGCACGGCCGATGCGAGGTGGCCGGCTCCGCGGTGAAGCTCGCGATCGCCCGCCGGTACGCGTGTTCCGCGGTGTCCAAAGAGGACACCGCCGCGCGGGCGATCGGCCGCAGGCAGCAGCGCGGCGCCCGGGGTGGCCGCGCGGGTCGTGACCGGCGCGGCCACCGAGTTCGCCGAGTCGTGGAGCCCGTTGGCGAAGTCGAAGACCAGGGTGATCGCGAGCGCCTCAGCCCTCCCAGGTCCAGTCGCGCACCTCGGGCAGGTCCTCGCCGTGGGCCCGGATCCACCGGCGGTGCCGGCCCTGGGCCTCGGTCATCCGCTGCCGCAGCACGCCCGCCGTCGCCGCGAGTCCCGGGACCCGGTCGATCACGTCGATCACCAGCTGGAACCGGTCCAGGTGGTTGAGCACCAGCATGTCGAACGGCGTGGTCGTCGTGCCGTGCTCGGTGTAGCCGCGCACGTGGAGGTCGTGGTGGCCGGTGCGGCGGTAGGCCAGCCGGTGGATCAGCCACGGGTACCCGTGGTAGGCGAAGATCACCGGCCGGTCCGGGGTGAACAGCGCGTCGAACTCCCGGTCCGAGAGCCCGTGGGGGTGCTCGTCGGCCGGCTGCAGGCGCATCAGGTCGACGACGTTGACCACGCGCACGGCGAGCGACGGCAGCTCCGCCCGCAGGATCTTCGCGGCGGCCAGGACTTCCAGCGTCGGGGCGTCGCCCGCGCACGCGAGGACGACGTCGGGTTCCCGGTCGGTCCCGGTGCTCGCCCACTCCCAGATGCTCACCCCGCGAGCGCAGTGCAGCGCCGCCTGCTCGGCGTCGAGCCAGTCGGGCGTGTCGTTCTTCCCCGCCACCACCACGTTCACGTAGTCGCGGCTGCGCAGGCAGTGCGCCGCGACCTCGAGCAGCGTGTTGGTGTCCGGCGGGAAGTAGACGCGCACGACCTCGGAGCTCTTGTTCGCCACGTGGTCGACGAACCCGGGGTCCTGGTGGGAGAACCCGTTGTGGTCCTGCCGCCACACGTGGGAGGTCAGCAGGTAGTTCAGCGACGCGACCGGGCGCCGCCACGGGATCTGCCGGTGCACCCGCAGCCACTTGATGTGCTGGTTCACCATCGAGTCGACGATGTGCACGAACGCCTCGTAGCACGAGAAGAGCCCGTGCCGCCCCGACAGCAGGTAGCCCTCGAGCCAGCCCTGGCACAGGTGCTCCGACAGCACTTCCAGCACGCGCCCGTCCGGGGCCAGGTGCTCGTCGACCGGCTCGACCGCCGCCTGCCACTCCTTCTCCGTGACGTCGTAGACCGCGTCGAGCCGGTTGGACGCCGTCTCGTCGGGGCCGAAGAGGCGGAAGTTCGCCCGGTCGGCGTTGAGCGCGAAGACGTCCCGCAGGAACCGGCCCAGCACGCGGGTCGGCTCGGCCCGCGTGGCACCCGGCGAGGCGACCGGCACGGCGTGGGACGCGGTGTCCGGCAGCGTGAGCGGGCGCAGCAGCACGCCGCCGTTGGCGTGCGGGTTCGCGCCCATCCGCCGCTCCCCCGCCGGGATCATCGCGGTGACGTCGGCGACCGGGCGGCCGGCCTCGTCGAACAGCTCCGCGGGCCGGTACGACAGCAGCCAGTCTTCCAGCTGCTTCAGGTGGCCCTGGTCGTGCCGGACCTCGGCCAGCGGCACCTGGTGCGCCCGCCAGGTGCCTTCGACCGGTTTGCCGTCCACGACGGACGGTCCGGTCCAGCCCTTGGGGCTGCGCAGCACGATCATCGGCCACACCCCGCGGCGCTCGGCGAGGGTGGCGACCGCCGAGTCGAGCGCGGCGGCCATCGCCTGGTGCATCGGCTCGGGGTCGCTGCCCTCGACGTAGAGCGGCTCGTAGCCGTACCCGCGCAGCAGCGCGTCCAGCTCGGCCGGCGGGATCCGCGACAGCACGGTCGGGTTGGCGATCTTGTAGCCGTTGAGGTGCAGGATCGGCAGCACGGCGCCGTCGCGGACCGGGTCGAGGAACTTGTTGGCGTGCCACGACGTCGCGAGCGGGCCGGTCTCGGCCTCGCCGTCCCCGACCACGCACGCGACCAGGAGGCCGGGGTTGTCGAACGCGGCGCCGAAGGCGTGCGCGAGCGAGTAGCCCAGCTCGCCGCCTTCGTGGATCGAGCCCGGCACCTGCGGCGCCACGTGGCTGGGGACCCCGCCGGGGAAGGAGAACTGCTTGAACAGCTCCGCCATCCCGGCGGCGTCCCGGGTCACTTCGGGCCAGGCTTCGGTGTAGCTGCCTTCCAGCCACGTGTTCGCCAGCAGGGCGGGGCCGCCGTGGCCGGGACCGGTGACGAGCATGGCGTTCAGGTCGTGGGCCAGGATCGCGCGGTTGAGGTGGGCGTAGACGAAGTTGAGGCCGGGTGAGGTCCCCCAGTGGCCGAGCAGCCGCGGCTTGACGTCCTCGGGGCGCAGCGGATCGCGCAGCAGCGGGTTCGCCATCAGGTAGATCTGGCCCGCGGAAAGGTAGTTCGCCGCTCGCCAGAGGGCATCCACCTGGGCAAGCTCGGTTTCGCCGAGCACGGCCGGGCGGGCGTCGACGGCGGTCACGCCTTCTTCTCCGGGCGGACCACGAGCACCGGGCACCCGGCGTGCTGGACCAGGGCCTGGCTCGTGGAGCCGAGCAGCATGCCCGAGAAGCCGCCGCGGCCGCGGCTGCCGACGACGACGAGCTGGGCGTCCGCGCAGGCGTCCAGCAGCGCGTGCCGCGGCCGGTCGCGCACGAGCACCCGGCGGATCTCGACGTCGGGGTACTTCTCCTGCCAGCCCGCGAGCCGCTGGGTCAGCAGCCGGTCTTCGTCCTGCTCGAGGGTTTCCGGCTGGGTCAGGATCCGGGCGGTGCCGCGGGTGTCTTCGTAGGTGATGTCGTTCCACGCGTGCACCGCGACGAGCGGCACGCCGCGCAGCGACGCCTCTTCGAACGCGACGGCGATGGCCGGCTCGCTGTTCGGGCCGCCGTCGATGCCGACCGCGACCGGACCGGTGTCCGGGATGGTCGTCGTGCCGTCGCGGCCGCGGACGACGGCGACGGGGCAGTGCGCGTGACTGGCGACCGAGGCCGCCGTGCCGCCGATCAGCATCCCGGCGAACCCGCCGGTGCCGGTGTGGCCGACGACGAGCATCCGGGCGTGCCGGGACTCGTCGATCAGCAGCGGTACCGGCGGCTCGTTGGGCACCTCGGTCGTGATGACCAGCTCCCGGTCGACCGACGCGGCGAGGCTGCGGGCGTCGGTGACCGCGCGCTGCCCGTCGGCCACGACCGCGTCGTACAGCTGCTCCGCGCCGACGCCGGTCAGGCCGCCACCGTAGTAGAGGCCCGCGACCTGGAGTCCGTGCACGATCCTGAGTTCGAGGTGCCGCCGGGAGGCGATCTTCGCGGCCCAGGTGACGGCGGCGGCCGAACCCGCCGAGCCGTCCACGCCCACGGTGATCCTCGGGTCGATGGCGGTCATCGTGTCTGCTCCTCACCCGCGTACGCGGTTTCGGCGGCGACGACGCCCGGCACGGCGAGCGCCAGCAACTGGGCGACGTGCCGGTCGGTGTCGTCGTCGAACTGGTCGGTGATGTGGACGAACCCGTCGCGGACCTCGACCCGCCAGCGGCCACCGCCGCCGTAGATCTCCAAGCGGTGCTTGACGTCCCTGGCGATCTCGGCGTCCTCCCGCGCGAGCACGCGGACGACGTCGCCGCGGGTGACGATGCCGACGACGGCCGAGCCGTCGACGATCGGCATCGCGCGGATCCGGGCGTCCACCAGCGCCTGGCAGAGGTCGGCGACGTCGGTGCCGCTGTCCATCGCGGTGACGGGGGTCGTCATGAGGTCGCCCACGGTCTTGCCGGCCGCGGATTCGCGGGGCTCGTGGACGTAGCGGGGGTCGGCCGGGATGCGGCCGCGGATCAGGTCGGCCTCGGTGACGATGCCGATCAGCCGGTCGTCGTCGTCCACCACGGGCAGTGCGGTGAAGCCGTGCGCGGACAGCAGTTCGGCCGCTTCCTTCGCGGACGTCCAGGGGTGCACGGTGATCACCGGCGCGGTCATCAGGTCGCGTGCTCGCATCGGGTTCCTGCCTTTCGGGTCACCTCCCAACCTAGGAAGGCGGTGCCCCGCGGGCCGCTGGCGTCGGTCACCGGTCGTGGGGACTTACGTCCTCTCGGCTGCCGGTGTCCACAACGGACGAAGGTCCCGCCGGAGGTCGTGCCACGCCCTGGGCACCGCCGCCGCGCAGCGCTCGGCCGCGGCCGCTTCGGCGGCCAGCGCGGTGGCGAACCCGCCGTCACGCGCTTCGAGCACGCGCAAGTGCTGCCCGGCGACGACGGCGTCCTGGAACTCCCCGAGCAGGTCCTGGAAGGCCCGCAGGGGCTTCGCCTCGACCGGCAGCACCCCGGCACCGGCCTCCAGCGCGTACCGCAGCCGCTTGGCGGCCTTCCGGACCTCGTGGACCCCGCGGTCGCGGTCCGGCGCCGCGGGCAGCACGGCCACCCGCCGGTCGACGTCTTCGGCCACGGCGCGGGCGAGGCGGGTCAGGACCTTCGCGGCCGGGCGGCGGGCGGCTTTCGGCCACTCGCGCCGCGGCTGCTCGCTCAGCACCACTTCGAGCACGTCGAGCGCGTTGAGCAGCTGCGCGTACCGATGGCTGTCCAGCGCGCGGCGCACCCGGGCGGCCGCTTGCCCGGTCAGCTCCCCGAAGTAGGCGTCGGTCCGCCCGCGCGCCCACGGCCGGGACCGCGCCCACTGGACCTCGGTGTCCCGCGCGGGCGCCAGTTCCCGGCCGAGCCAGCGCAGGGCGCCGGCCGGCTCCTTGAGCAGCTCCCGCCCGCCCAGCACCGGCGCGTAGGCCGAGAAAGCACCGCGCAGCCGCCGGGCGGCCACGCGCACGCGGTGCACCGAGTCCGGTTTCCCCTGCCGGACGGCCAGGTCGGCGGCGGCGAGCGCGGCGATCTGCGTCCGCACGTACGCCAGCACCACTGCCCGCGCCGAGCCGTCCGCCGGCCGGGACGGTGCGGCGAGCCGGTCGCCGAGCAGCGTCCGCAGCTCGGCGGGGCCACCCGGGATCCGGGCGACCGGGACCAGCTCGGCATCCCGGGTGCAGGCCCGCACGAGCCGCACCAGGGACGGCGGGACCCCGTGGACCGAGCCGGCGACCGTGACCGGGCCGTCCGGGGTGTCCAGGCACCACTGCCCGGCCCGGCCGCCCAGCGTCAGCCCGTTGCGCAACAGCCCCAGCGTCTCGGTGTCGAAGAACTCCGTCTCCAGCGTCGTCACGACGCCGCCAGCCTTCGGCGGGCCAGCAGCGCCAGCCCGAGCAGCACCAGCAACAGGGCCACGGTCACCCACTGGACCGGCGCCCGGATCCCGATCACGCCGAACTGGACCGCCAGCCAGCCGGCGAGCACCGCGCAGGCCGCCAGGGCGGCGACCGGGGCGCGGAAGTCGAGGCGCCACGCGAACACCGACGCCCAGCCCAGCGACCCGCCGACCACGAGGACCAGCGCGATCCCCGGCAGCACCCAGCTGGTCAGGCCCAGCGGGGCCAGCCAGCCGACCGGCATCGCGAACCCCGGCGCCCCGGCGGCCAGCGCGATCCCGCCGTACACCGCGCTCGCGGCGAGCAGCGTCTCGAACGCGGCCAGCACGCGCATCGTCGCGCGCACCCGCAGCGTGGTCACCTCCCGCTCCCGGTCCGCGGCGGCCGCACGACGGCCACCGGGCACGGCGAATGCGCGATCAGGGCCTGGCTGGTCGAGCCGAGCAGCATGCCGGTGAACCCGCCGCGGCCGCGGCAGCCGACCACGATCAGCTGCGCGCGTTCGCCGCGGTCCAGCAGCGTGCGCACCGGGCGCCCGCGCGTGACGTCGAACTCGATCGCCAGGTCCGGGTACTTCTCCTGCCAGACCGCGACCTGCTGGGCGAGCTTGTCCCGCTCCGCCTGCTGGATCGCCGCCGGGTCCTCCTGCAGCGCGTGCGGGCGGAGCATGCCGTCGGCGAGGACGTCGCTCCACGTGTGCACCGCGATGAGCCCGGTTTCGCGCAGGCGGGCTTCCTCGCACGCGAACCCCAGCGCGGCTTCGCTGTCCGGCGAACCGTCGGCACCGACCACGACCGGGCCGGTGACCGGGGGCGGGTCGTGCGGGGTGCGGCCGCGGACGACCACGATCGGGCAGTGCGCGTGCGCCACGATCGACACGGCGGTCGAACCGACGAGCAGCCCGGTGAACCCGCCCAGCCCGCGCGAGCCGAGCACGATCAGGTCGGCGTGCTGCGACTCCTGGATCAGCGCGGTGACCGGGCTCCACTCCCGCGCCGCGGTGACGATTTCGGCGTCGGGAAAGGCTTCGAGCACGGCGTCCTTCGCCTGAGCGAGCCACTCCTCGGCCCGTTCCGCGAGACCGGCGCGGACCTGTTCGTGGGTGCCGAACGCGACCGGGGCGCTCACCTGGGGCAGGGCGTAGACCTGCACCAGCCGCAGCCGGCGGCCGCGGCGGGCGGCTTCCCCGCCGGCCCAGACGGCGGCCTGGACGGCCGAGGACGAGCCGTCGATCCCGGCGACGACCGCGCCGTCACCGAACGCGGACATGATCGTCCCCCTCGTGGATGTACCGCTGCACCCGGTCGAAGCGGGTGCGCGCGCGGTCCTCGGCCGCCTGCTCCTCACCGGCGGTCAGCACGACGGCGTCGGGACCGGGGAAGACCGTCGACACGTGGTCGTCGGCCGTCCAGCGGACGACGTAGGGCGGCGTTCCGTCGGCCGAGTGGACCTCGAGGATCCGGCCGCGCTGTTCGGGCGCGTCGACCCGCGGTCCCTTGACCACGAGCCAATCGCCGGGCTGTGCGTGCATGTCCGTTCCTCTCAGCTGTCCACAGTGGATGGTTCGGGCGCGGCGGGTGCCGCCGGGCGCCGGGCGGCGCGGTGCGCGGCGACGCCGATCAGGACGACGCCGCCGGCCAGCACCACCGCTCCGGAAACCAGCAGCGCCAGCGCGATCCAGCCGAGGGCGGGTGCGGTCGCGCCCGCGTCGGCGAGGACGGAGACCCCGCGCGAGGCGTCCGCGTTCATCACGACGGCGGTCCACTGCCCGTCGAGCACCGGCCAGCCGACGGTCTGCGTGCCCGGGCCCGACGCGCTCGCGATCCAGATCCGGGCGTCACCGGGCGGGACGGCGGGCGCGCCGCCCGGGTGCGTCCGGTTGCCGGCGGTCGTGTACTCGGTCGCGGCCAGGTACCGCTCGACGTCGGCGGTGCGGCCGATGCCCACGAAGACCGCGCGGCCGGCGGTGCCGGTGACCCGGATGCGGACGTCGCCGACGACGCTCGTGATCTTGGGCGCGGCGATCCCCTCGAGCCGCACCGGGTCGGTGGCGACCGCGTAGCCGGCCGAGACGAACGTGCGGGACGCGGTGAGGTAGCCGTCGGCGTCGCGCTGGGTGCGGTCCGCCCACAGCACGCCCGCGCCGCCGGTGAGCAGGCCCATCGACCCGAGCACCAGCACCGCGCCGGTCACCGCGGCGGCGATCCGCCCGGCGGTCCAGCCGGCCGCGCGGGGGTGCGGCGGCTGCGGGTGCGGGGGTTCGTGCCCGGCTTCGGCGCCGCCCATGTCGAGCCGGAACGGCGGGTACTCGTCGGTCATCAGCGACACGTAGGCCGCGACGCGCAGCACCCACCGGTCCATGCCGAGGACGAAGTCGAAGATCGGCCGCGGGTAGCGGCCGGTGAACAGCAGGACGACGCCGGCCACGACGACCAGCACGCCGACGAGACCGCCGGCGGCCCAGTTGAAGGTGTCGTCGCCGTTCGCTCGCAGGAGCAGCCAGCTCCCGCCGCCGACGAACAGGCCGACGACGATGAAGTGCGGGATGGCCAGCAGCCACCACTTCACCAGCACCAGCCCGCGGGAAAGCCGTTCGGGGTAGGCGATTTCGAGCCGCGCCGGGTAGTCCGGGACGTCGGCGAGGGTGAACGGCGGGTACCGGTCGGTGCCCAGCGCGGCGTAGGAGTAGTACTGCACGCGCCAGCTCCAGCGCAGCACACCGGAGGTGAAGGCGAACAGCGGCCGCGGGTACCGGCCGGTCACGACGATGGCGAAGAAGGCGGCGATCGTGACGAAGGGGTAGGCGAACCACAGGAACGCCAGGACGACGTAGTGCGGAACGGCCAGCAGCCACTTCACCAGCCAGAGCCCGCGCGACAGCGGCTCGTCCAGGGTCGCCTCGACCCGGACGGGGTATTCGGTCATGAGACGGTCCTTTCCGCGCGGGCCAGGCTCGTCCCGATCTCGCGGCCCCAGGCGCGAATCGAGGGCCAGTCCCGGTTGTCGGCGTCGGCGACCCGCAGCGCGGTCACGACGGCGCGTTCGGGGAACTTGAGGGTGCGGCGGTCGATCTTGCCGCCGAACAGGCGGTGCCCGCGGGCGCCGAGCCGCCGCACGAGGTCCTCGACGACGACCGGTTCTTCGGCCGGGCGCTTCTGCTCGCCGACCGGGCCGCTGGAGAAGAGCCAGACCGGCACCCGGCGCAGTTCGTCCGAAAAGGACTCAGCGAGCTTCCTGGCCGGTTCGAGCCAGTGTCCCATGTAGACGGCGCTGCCGAGGACGACGGCGTCGAAGCCGTCGACCGAGTGCACCAGGCCCGCGTCGCGGACCTCGACCAGCGACCACACGCCGGCGTCGGTCAGCGCGGAGCCGGCCGCGGTGGCGACGCTTTCGGCGATTTCCCTGGTGGCCCCGTGCCGGGTGGCCACCGCAACGAGGATCTTCATGTCCGCACCGAAGCTTCTTCCCACAGCTCGACGCCGACGACACCGTAGATCGTCCTCGCCAGCGCGGTCACGACGCGGCGCTCGGCCTCGTCGACGAAGACACCGCGGATGGTCACCATCCCGCCGGTGACGGAGATCGTCCACCGGTCGCGGTGGCTGGAGTAGTCGGTCAGCAGCGCGTTGAGGTGCGAGGCGATCGTGTCGTCCTGGCGCACCAGCGGGCTGAGCATGTCGCGGCGGCTGACGATGCCCACCAGCACTCCGTCGTCGTCCACCACGGGGATGCTGCGCAGCCGGTCGCCGAGCATGCGCCGGGCGATCTCGGTGACGTCGGTGTCGAGCTCGACGGTCTGGGCGGGCGTGGTCATCTTCGCGCCCACGAGGAGCTCCGCCGGCGGTCCTTCCCCGGCCACGCCGCTGCGCAGCGCGTCGGCTTCGGTGAACATCCCGAGCACGGCGTCCTCCGCCCCCACCACCGGCAGGGCCGCGACGCAGTGCTCGGTGAGCAGCACGATCGCCTCCCGGACCGGAGTTCCCGGGCCGACCCGCACGACGGGTCTCGTCATGATGTCGCGTGCCTTCACTTCGGCTCCTTTCAGTGCCCGATCTTCAGTGCACGATCTTCAGTGCACGATCTTCAGTGCACGATCTTCAGTGCACGACCGCGACCGGGCAGGGCGCGTGCGCGAGCAGGGTGTTCCCGGTCGAACCCAGCACCCCGCCGGCGACGGGACCACGGCCCCGCGTCCCGACGACGATCAACCGCGCGTCGGGAGCCGCGTGCTGCAGGGCGCGCGCCGGCACGCGGTCCTCGACGACCCGGGTGAAGACGTCGAGGTCCGGGTACTTGCCGGTCCAGCTCGACACCCGCGCTTCGAGCTCCTGCCGGTCGGCGGCACCGTCGCCGCCGTGCCGGGCGTGCACGACGAGCACCGGCGCCCGCGCCGCGGCGGCCGCCTCGAAGGCGAACCGCAGCGCGTGCTCGCTCGACTCGGTCCGGTCCACGCCGGCGACGACCGGGCCGGTCCGGACCGGCTGGTGACCGGGGACCACGACGACGGGGCACGGCGCCTCCGCCGCGACGCGCAGGGCCACCGAGCCGATCAGCGCGCCGCGCAGGCCGCCGAGCCCGTGGGAGCCGAGGACGACGAGCGCGGCGTCGGCCGCCTCTTCGAGCAGCAGGTCGACCGCGAGGCCCAGCCGGACCGCCGTTTCCACCCGCACGCCGGGCGCCCACTCACGGGCGACTTCGGCGGCGCGGTGCAGCCAGCGGTAGACGTGTTCGAGCAGCAGCTCGTCGTGCTCGCGCGGCGGCGTGTCGTCGAACACGCAGGCGTGGACGAGCCGCAGGGTCGTGTCGCGGCGCGATGCTTCCCTCGCCGCCCAGCGAACGGCTTCCAGCGACGGCGCCGAGGCGTCGACCCCGGCGAGCACCGGGCGGGTCGTGGTCGCGGTCATCGGGTCCTCCTGCGGTCCGGGAAACCAGCATGCGCGGGGCGGGTACTGGCCGGTCAGAGCACGAAGTCCCTTTCGCCGGGGACCAAATCCGCCTGTACCGGGGGCCGGCTCGGCCGACGCTGGAGCGATGACCGCACCCGATCTGTTCATCGACCACTTCCTGCCACACCCCCACTTCGAGGTGGTGCGGGCCGACATCGTGGACGCGCCGGTCAAGGAGACCTACTCGGCGGCGCGCGAGCTCGACTTCACCGACGTCCGCGGCGGCGTCGCTTCGGCCGCGGGCCGGCTGCGGCTACTGCCCGAACGCCTGTACAACCGCCGCCACGGCCCACCGCGCCGGCCGACCCGGCTGACCCCGGACGACCTCGACGCCGGGTCGGAGTGGACCCTGCTCGGCGACCGGCCGGGCAGCGAGTTCGCGCTCGGCGTCGCGGGCAAGTTCTGGAAGCCGGTGATCACCTGGCGCCGGGTGGAGCCCGGCGACTTCGCCGCGTTCGACGAACCGGGCTACGGGAAGCTCGTGCTGGCGGTCTCGGCGTTCCCGTACGGCCCGCACCGCACGGTGCTGACGGTGCACACGCGGGTCCGCCTCAGCGACCCGGAGAGCTGGCTCAAGTTCCGCCGCCACTGGCGCCTCTTCCGGCCCGCCATCGGTTCCGCGCACACGGCGCTCATCCGCACGATGGCCGCGAAGGCCCGCGAACGGGCCCTCGCGGCCTACGCGCGCACCGATCAGTCCTGACGTCCACCCGGGTGCCGCCGCGGTTCGTCCCCGGCGGCCGGAACGACGTCCTCCTCGTTCTCCTTCACCGCGTGGTGCTCGACCGCGTGCAGGTAGCGGCCCACCTTCGGGCCGTGCCTGCCACGCTCGGCGACGTCTCGGCGCGCCTCGGCCTCGATGACGGCTTTCTCTCTCTCGTCCACGGTTCCTCCTCTGGTCAGTGCGGCACCAGGCTCGCCGCGTGGTCGGGAACGTAGGTCTGCAGCCGCCGGTCGGTGCGGAAGTAGCCGCTCGGCTCGGGCCGCGGCGGCAGCGACACCGCCGGCCGCGTCACCTCGAAGTAGGGAACGCTCGAGAGCAAATGCGCGATCATGTTCAGCCGCCCGCGCCGCTTCTCCTCGCTTTCCACCACGTGCCAGGGGGATTCGGCGGTGTCGGTGTGCACGAACATGTCGTCCTTCGCCCGCGAGTAGTCCTCCCAGTGCGTCACCGACTGCAGGTCGATGGTCGAAAGCTTCCAGCGGCGCAAGGGATCTTCGATGCGGGCGCGGAACCGGCGCTCCTGCTCGTCGAGGCTGACCGAGAACCAGTACTTGCGGAGCAGGATGCCGTCGTCGATGAGCAGGCGTTCGAAGATCGGGCACTGCTGCAGGAACCGCCGGTGCTCTTCGGGCGTGCAGAACCCCATCACCCGCTCGACGCCGGCGCGGTTGTACCAGCTGCGGTCGAACAGCACGATCTCGCCGGCGGCGGGCAGCTGCTCGACGTACCGCTGGAAGTACCACTGGGTGCGCTCGCGTTCGGTCGGGCTCGGCAGCGCCGCG
The DNA here is from genome assembly GCF_053605345.1 of Amycolatopsis sp. NPDC003865. Lineage (NCBI taxonomy): Bacteria > Bacillati > Actinomycetota > Actinomycetes > Pseudonocardiales > Pseudonocardiaceae > Amycolatopsis > Amycolatopsis sp. NPDC003865. Next base: position 179,214 of record NZ_JBSGJA010000008.1, read on the forward strand.
ATGCGCACCACGCGCGGGTTGAGGTGCTCGGTGACGCGCTTGATCGTGCTGCCCTTCCCGGCGGCGTCCCGGCCTTCGAACACCACGACGAGCCGCGCTCCCTCCGAGCGCACCCACTCCTGCAGCTTCACCAGCTCGGCCTGCAGGCGCAGCAGCTCGCGCTCATAGGCCGCGCGCGGGATCTTCTTCCGTCCGGGCATACCCCGACGCTACGAACCCCGGCCGTGACCCGGCTGCGGCCGGACGTCGGCGGTGCGGGGGTCTTTGGTCCTTCGCCCCGGGGCGGTGCGGCCCTCGTCCGCGCGCGCCCGCGGGCGGACCGTCGGAGCATGAACGCCACCTTCCCGCTCGGCCGCCCGGCCGGCATCCGCGTGGGCGCGCACTGGTCGGTGCTGGTGATCATGGCGCTGCCGGCCCAGGTCCTGGCGCAGTCCGTGCTCCCGGCAGCCGTCCCCGGGCTGTCCCCGGCGGTCTACTGGACGGCGGGCGTGGCGGGGTCGGTGGTCTTCTTGACGTCGCTGCTGGCCCACGAGCTCAGCCACGCCCTCGTCGCGCGGCGCCGCGGGCTCGCGGTCGACCGCGTCACGCTGTGGCTGCTCGGCGGCAGCACGGAAATGACCGAGGAGCCGGCGACCCCGCGCAGCGCGTTGGCGGTCGCGATCGCCGGCCCGGCGGCGAGCCTCCTCGCCGGGGCGGGGTTCCTCGGCGTCGCACTGGTCCTCCCCGGCATCGCCGGCGTCACCGCGTCCTGGCTGGGGTGGACGAACCTCGTCCTGGCCAGGTTCAACCTCCTGCCGGGAGCGCCGCTGGACGGCGGCCGGGTGCTGCAGGCGATCGTCTGGAAACGCACCGGCGACCGGCGGCGCGCGCGGGCCGCCGCGGCCCGGTCGGGCGGCGTCCTCGGGCTGCTGCTGGCGCTCGCCGGGCTGGTGGAACTGCTGTGGTTCGGCAACCTCGCCGGGATCTGGCCGGCCGGCATCGGCTGGTTCCTGGGCTTCAGCGCCCGGGCCGAGCTGGCGGCGGGCCCGGCGCGCGAGGTCCTCGGCCGGATCCGGCTCGGCGAGATCATGACGACGGCCCCGCGGACCGCGCCCGGCTGGTTCACCGTGCAGGGGTTCATCGACCAGGCGGCGTCGGCGCGGTTCCGGACGTACCCGGTGGTCGCGTTCGACGGGCACCCGGTCGGCGTGCTCAGCCTGGCCCAGCTGGCCCGGGTGCCCGAACAGGCACGCGCGTCGACGCGGGTGGAGGACGTCTGCGCGCGGCCGCCCGCCTGCCTCGTCGCGGCCCCGGAGACCCCGTTGACGGCCGTGCTCGGCCGGATCGGCGGGCGACCGGGCCAGGACCTCGTCCTGGTGGTCTCCGACGGCGCGCTCGCGGGCATCGTGAGCCCGGGCGACGTCGCCCGCACGCTGGAACTGGCGGTGCTCGGGGCGAAGGCCCACCACCCGGGTCAGGTCGAGTGAGCGATCTTCGTCGGTGTTCCGCTCGGGTCCGGCACGGGTTCACCGGGACGGCAGCGTGAAATACGCTTCCTCTTCCTGCGCGAAGTGCAGGGTCAGCACGGCGTCCAAGCCGTAGAGCGTCGCCCGCAGGTCGTCGACCTGGTCGGGCTGGATGCCGTCCGGCGCTTCAGCCAGGTGCCGCTGCAGGCGCCGGGCGAGCCGCCCGATCTCGGCGTGCTCGCGGCTCATCGTCACCGTGCCCTCCGGGCCGCCCAGCGCCTCGGCCAGCGCCGGGTACAGCTCGGTCTCCTCGGCCTCCTCGTGCGGCAGCAGCTGCTCGGCCAGCAGCCGCGCGGCCGTCCGCGCCGCCGCGTCCGCCGCCGGGGTCGCGCCCCCGGCCAGCGCGTCGGCGGCCTGCCGGACCGCCGCCCGCGCCGGGAGCAACCGCTCGTGCTCCGACTCGAACCGCCGCACCATCGCCGCCGGGGCCGGCCCCCGCGCCCGCCGGTCGCCCAGTGCGCGCAACGCGTTCAGGATCACCACGACGTCGATGGCCTCCTGGACGAGGGCGCCCGCCACCGGGACCAGGAACCCGCCGGCCGCGGCGAGCATCGCCACCAGGGACAGCAGTGTCCCGGCCACGGCGCTCTGCACGGCCAGGCGGTGCGACCGGCGGGCGATCTCGGCGGCGTCCGCGAGCCGGTCGATGCGGTCGTCGAGGATCACCGCGTCGGCGGCCTGCGCGGCCGCCGTCGCCCCGCGCGAGCCGAGCGCGACCCCCACGTCGGCCGCGGCCAGCGCGGGCGCGTCGTTCACGCCGTCACCGGTCATCACGGTCACGCCCCGGGCGCACGCGGCTTCCACCTCGGCGACCTTCGCCGCCGGCGTCACCTCGGCGTGGACGTCGTCCAGACCCAGCATCGCGGCGACTTCCCGGGCGTTGTCGACCCGGTCGCCGGTCAGCAGCCGGACCTCGCCGATCCCGGCGGCGCGCAGCCGCCGCATCGTCCGGGCGGCGTCGGGGCGGATCGGGTCCTTCGCGAGCAGCGCCGCGACCGGCTCGCCGTCGAACTCCACCCACAGCACCGAAGCGAGGTCCAGCCGGCCCCGCCGGGCGGCGCCCCGCGCCCACGACGGCAGTTTGGTCCGCCGGGCGCGCCCCACCCGCACAGTGCGGTCGCCGACCCGGCCGCGGACACCGGACCCGACCTCCTCGGTGACGTCGCGGGCCGGTGCCGCCGCGACCCCGGCCGAGGCGGCGGCGCGCACGACGGCCGCCGCCAGCACGTGCGGCGAGTACTGCTCGACCCCGGCCGCGTGGGCGAGCACCTCGGCCAGGTCGTGCTCCGGCGCGCAGACGACGTCGGTGATCTCGGGCCGGCCCCGCGTCACGGTGCCCGTCTTGTCCATCAACAGCACCGAAGCCCCGCCGAGCGCCTCGAGCGCGGCACCGTCCTTGACGACCACGCCGGCCTTCGACGCCCGGGACATCCCGCCGGTCACCGCGATCGGGACGGCCAGCAGCAGCGGGCACGGCGTCGCGGTCACCAGCACCGCGACCGCGCGCCCGGCCTCGCCGGTCAGCAGCCAGGCGACGGCGGCGATCAGCAGGGACCCCGGCAGGAACCAGACCGCGACGCGGTCGGCGATCCGGGCCACCCGCGCGGTGCGGGCCGCGGCCTGCTCGGCGAGGCGCACGACACCGGCGTAGGCGCTGTCGGCCGCGGCCGCGCTGGCCAGGACGTCGACCGCCGCGCCGGCGTTGACGACTCCACTGTGGACGGTGTCGTTCGCGGGCCGGGCGACCGGCAGGGGCTCGCCGGTCAGCGCGGACTCGTCGAAGGTGCCGCCGTCCGGCAGCACGCCGTCCACCGGCACGACCTCGCCCGGCAGCACGACGACGAGCTGCCCGGGCCGTACGGCGTCGACCGGCACGGTCTCCTGGCCGGCCGGCGTCCGCAGGTGCGCCACCCGCGGGGCCCGGTCGAGCAACGCCGTCAGGTTCCGGCTCGCCCGGCGCTGGGCCCCGGCTTCGAGGACGCGCCCGGTGGCGACCATCGCCGCGACGATCGCGCCCGCCAGGAACTCCCCCACCGCGAGGGTGGCGACCAGGGCGAGCACCGCGAGCAGGTCGGCGCCCCAGCGGCGGGCCCGCAGGTCGGCGGCCACCCAGACGACCGCCGGGACCAGGGTGACGACGTCGGCGGCCGCCCAGACGACGGCCGCGGTGGTCGCGGCGTCCAGCCACCACGCGACGCCGCCGGCCGCGACGAGCGCCAGCACCGCGGCCAGCAGCCCGGCCTCGCGCAGCCGGTCACCACGCACGGGGTGCCTCCGCGCGATCGCCGGCGAAGGGGATGTTCGGGTACCGCATGCGCACCTCCCGCTCGGTCGGAAGGCCCAGGGTGCGCGGCCGGACCGGGCCCGGAAAGGGCCGAAGGGCCTCGGCCGGGTCCTTTCGGCGAAGCCCTTGGACCCTGGGTCCGCCGCTGGCCCGGAGTGAGCATGGGGGGCAAGCGATCCGAGGAGGAGCGATGGACCACACGATGCCCGACGCGTACACCGTGAGGGCGGCCGTCGCGCTCGCGGTGCGTGCCCCTTCGGTGCACAACTCCCAGCCGTGGCAGTGGCAGTTCGACGGCCGTACGGTCGAGCTGCGTGCCGACCCGCGCCGCCGGCTGCGGCACGCCGACCCCGACGGCCGCGACCTGCTCCTCAGCTGCGGCGCCGCGCTGCACCACTTCACGGTCGCCGCCGCCGCGCTGGGCTGGGCCGCGCAGGTCCGCCGGTTTCCCCGGCCCGACGTGCTCGCCGGCATCGACCTGGTGCCCCACGACACCCGCGACGGCGACATCGCCCTGGCCGCGGCCATCCCCCGGCGCCGCTCGGACCGCCGCCGCTTCGCCGGCCGCAGCGTGCCGGTGCGGGACGAGGTGTTCCTGCAGAAGAGCGCGTCCGACCAGGGTGCCGTGCTGCGGATCGTGACCGGAGCCGCGCACCGCTCGGCGCTCACGGGCGCGGCCACCGAAGCCTCCGGCCTGCACCGGGCCGACCCGGACTACGAGATCGAGCTGGCGGCGTGGAGCGGCCGGACCTACGCGCCGGACGGGGTGCCGGCCCGCAACGCGGTCCTCGCGCCCGTCTCGCCGCACGAACTGCGGGTGCGCGAGTTCGCCGGCGCGCGGCTGCCCGACACGGGCGGTCCCGACGGCGCGCTCCTGACGGTGCTGGCCACGGCCGGCGACACCCCGCTCGACCGGCTTCGCGCCGGTGAGGCCGCCAGCGCGGTCGTGCTCACCGCGACCCGGCTGAACCTCGCGTCGTGCGTCTACACCGAGCCGGTGGAGCTCACGAGCACGCGTGGCTTGATACGGGACTGCGTGCTGGGCGGCGGGCTCGAACCGCAGCTGGTGGTCCGCGTCGGCTACCTGCCCTCGGGTGCGGCCCCGCTCCCGGCGACGCCCCGGCGGCCGATCGGCGAGATCCTGCGCCCGCTCCCCCACCCGTACGGCTCGGGGCTGCCGATCCCGGAGCAGCTGCGCGGCCGCTAAGGGAGGGACCTGAAGGGGGGACACTGTCCCGATGGACAAGGCGGCGGTTCACGAAGAGCTGGAGCGGGCCCGCGCCACCTTCCACGAGCTGCTGGACGGCGCGACCGGCGGCGACCTGCGGCGGCCGAGCGCGGGCACGCGGTGGACCAACCGCCAGCTGCTCTTCCACATGCTGCTCGGCTACCTGATCATCCGCGCGCTGTCGGGGCTGGTGCGGCTGTTCGGCCGCCTGCCCGACGGCGTGAGCCGCGGCTACGCGCGGCTGCTGAACGCCGGGACGGCACCGTTCGACGCGGTCAACTTCGCCGGGTCCTGGCTCGGCGGCACGCTGCTGCCCCGGCGGCGGATGCGGGCGCTGTGCGATCGGACGATCGCGGCGCTGCACCGCCGCCTGGACCGCGAAACCGACGTCGGACTCGCCCGCGGCATGCACTACCCGACCCGGTGGGACCCGTTCTTCCGGGACTACATGACCTTGGCCGACGTGTACCGCTTCCCGACGCAGCACTTCGACTTCCACCGCCGTCAGCTGACGCTCGGCCGGTGAAGACCGGTCAGGAGCAGCACCCCTCCGGCCGGGCGGCTCGGCCGGCCTCGGCGCCGGACGTGCAGCAGGTGGCCGGGGTGGCGAGCGCGGCGCTGTCGGCGCCGAACGTCGGCGAATCCGCCTTGACCGCGTACACCTCCCACGGTTCCCGGCCGGGACCGTGCACCCACACCTTGTCCTGTACGGCGTAGCAGCACGTGGTGTCGTCCTCGGTCCGCGTCTGCATCCCCGCGCCGGCGAGGCGCTTGCCTGCCTCGGCGACCTGGTCGGTCGATTCGACTTCGACGCCGAGGTGGTCCATGACCGTCGCCTGACCGGGCTCTCCCTCCAGGAGCACGAGCTTGAGCGCGGGCTCGGCGACGGCGAAGTTGGCGTACCCCGGCCGGCGCTTGGCCGGCTCCGTGCCGAACAGCTTCGAGTAGAAGTCGATCGAGCCCTCGAGGTCCCCGACCCGCAGCGCGAGCTGTACCCGTGACATCGCATCCTCCTTGGATAGACGTTCATCTAAACAACGTGAGACTTAGATTGCTCTCTACTTAGAAGCCTGTCAAGATAGACGCATGCCGAAACAGCTGCCGATCACCGCACTGGACGCGTGCTGCTCCCCGCTGGCGCGCGAGCCCTTGACCGAGGACCAGGCCGCGGAGCTGGCCAGGTTGTTCAAGGCGATGGCGGACCCCGTCCGGCTGCGGCTGCTGTCGCTGATCGCCTCCCACACGGGCGGCGAGGCGTGCGTGTGCGACCTGACCGGCGCCTTCGACCTGACCGGCCCGACGATCTCCCACCACCTGAAGGTCCTGCGGGAGTCCGGGCTGATCACCGGCGAGCGGCGGGGCACCTGGGTCTACTACCGCGTCCACCCCGAAGTGCTGGCCCGGCTCTCGGCCGTCCTGGTCCCGGTTCCGGCGTGACCGGCCCGGTCGCCGGCCGGCTGTCCACCTTGGACCGGCTGCTGCCCGTGTGGATCGCCGCCGCGATGGTCGCCGGGCTCCTGGCCGGACGCCTGGTCCCCGGTTTGGACACGGCGTTGTCGGCGGTGCGCGTGGACGGGATTTCGCTGCCCATCGCACTCGGGCTGCTGGTCATGATGTACCCGGTGCTGGCGAAGGTCCGGTACGACCGGCTCGGCACCGTCACCCGCGACCGGCGGCTGCTGTGGCCGTCGCTGGCGCTGAACTGGCTGATCGGCCCGGCACTGATGTTCGCACTGGCGTGGCTGCTGCTGCCCGACCTGCCCGACTACCGGACCGGGCTGATCATCGTCGGCCTCGCCCGCTGCATCGCCATGGTGGTCATCTGGAACGACCTCGCCTGCGGCGACCGGGAAGCCGCCGCCGTGCTCGTCGCGCTGAACTCGGTGTTCCAGGTGCTCGCGTTCGGCCTGCTCGGCTGGTTCTACCTGGCGATCTTGCCCGGCTGGCTCGGCCTCCCCCAAGCCGGCCTCACGGTTTCGGGCTGGCAGATCGCGAAAAGCGTGCTGATCTTCCTCGGCATCCCGCTCCTGGCCGGCTACCTGACCCGCCGGCTCGGCGAACGCGCCAGGGGCCGCGCGTGGTACGAGTCGGCGTTCCTGCCGAAGATCGGCCCGGCCGCGCTCTACGGACTGCTGTTCACCATCGTGGTTCTCTTCGCCCTGCAAGGAGAGCAGATCACCGCGCGGCCGCTGGACGTCGCCCGGATCGCGGTCCCGCTGCTCGGCTACTTCGGACTGATGTGGGCCGGGTCGTACGCGTTCGGCAGGGCCGTCGGGCTGTCCTACGAGCGCACCACGACGCTCGCGTTCACCGCGGCGGGCAACAACTTCGAGCTCGCCATCGCCGTCGCCATCGCCACCTTCGGCGCGGCCAGCGGGCAGGCGCTGGCCGGGGTCGTCGGACCGCTGATCGAAGTCCCCGTGCTCGTCGCCCTCGTGTACGTGTCCCTGGCGCTGCGCCGCCGTTCCCCGGTGGAGGTCACCCCGTGAACACCCCCGAAGTCCTGTTCGTCTGCGTCCACAACGCCGGCCGGTCCCAGATGGCCGCCGCGCTGCTGCACCACCACGCCGCCGGCCGCGTCACGGTCCGCTCCGCCGGGTCGGCCCCGGCGGACGAGATCAACCCGGCCGTGGTCGCGGTCATGGCCGAAGCCGGGATCGACGTCTCGCGCGAGATCCCCCGGCGCCTGACCACCGACGCCGTCGAGGCCGCCGACGTCGTGATCACCATGGGCTGCGGCGACGCGTGCCCGGTCTTCCCCGGCAAGCGCTACCTCGACTGGCAACTCGACGACCCCGCCGGCCTGCCGGCCGAGCGGGTCCGCCCGATCCGCGACGAGATCGACCGCCGGGTCCGCGTCCTGCTCGCCGAACTGGTCCCCACCACGTCCTGAGGCTTCCGCCGGCCCGCTTCATCGTCTATCGTCGATGAACGATGAAGGAGGTGCCGTGCTGGACCGCGCCACCGCCGAGACCTACGCCGGGTGGTTCCGGGCCCTGGCCGACCCGACCCGGGTGCAGATCCTCACCCTGCTGGCCTCGGCCGGCACCCCGATGACGGTCGGGCAGATCGTCGGGCACGTCGACGTCGGGCAGTCCACCGTCTCCGCCCACCTGAAGATCCTCACCGAAGCCCGGTTCGTGCTCGCCGAACCGCGCGGCACCGCCCGGCTCTACCGGGTCAACCAGCGCTGCGTGTCCGGCTTCCCGACCGCCGCCGACGTCGTCATGGGACGCGCCGCCGTCACGTTCGAGCAGGTGTGCCCGTGAGCCTCGACCGCTACGCCGGCGCCGCCCGCCGGGCGCTGGCCGGGGAAAGCCCCGGTCTGATCACCCGCACCGACCGGCTCGGTGCCGTCCACTACGCCGGCGAAGACGCCCCGGCCGCGGTGGCCGCGACCAGCCTCGGCTGCGGCAACCCGGTGGCCGTCGCGGACCTCCGCCCCGGCGAGACCGTGCTCGACCTCGGTTCCGGCGGCGGGCTCGACGTCCTGCTCTCCGCCCGCCGGGTCGGCCCCGCCGGCCGCGCCATCGGTCTCGACGCGACCGAGGAGATGCTCACCCTCGCCCGCCGCCACGCCGAACAGGCCGGCGTCGCCAACGCCGAGTTCGTCCACGGCACCATCGAACGGATCCCGCTGCCCGACGCCTCGGTCGACGTCGTCATCTCCAACTGCGTCATCGCGCTTTCGGCCGACAAGCCGGCGGTCTTCCGCGAGATCGCCCGTGTCCTGCGCCCCGGTGGCCGCCTCGGGATCACCGACCTCCTGGCCGCCGCCACGCTCACCGACGCCGAACGCGCGGCCGGCACCGCCGAATGCCTCGGCGGCGCGCTCACCGCGGAGGACTACCGGGCGCTGCTGCGCGACGCCGGGCTGACGGGCATCGACGTCCGCACCACCCACGAAGTCGGGGACGACCTGCACTCGGCGATCATCCGCGCCACCCGGCCGGCGCCGGTCCGGGTCGTTCCCTTGACACCGGCCCACGCGGAGGAGGTCCTGGCGATCTACCAAGCCGGCCTCGACACCGGGGACGCGAGCTTCGAGACCAATGCGCCCGGGTGGCCCGACTGGGACGCCGCCCACCTGCCCGCGCACCGGTTCACCGCGCTCGGCGCCGCCGGCGAGGTCCTCGGCTGGACCGCCGTCACCGCGGTTTCGTCCCGGTGCGTCTACGCCGGGGTCGTCGAGCACAGCGTCTACGTCCACCCGGCCGCGCGCGGGCGCGGGGTCGGCCGGGCGCTGCTCACGGCGTTGATCGACTCGACCGAGGCCGCCGGGGTGTGGACCGTCCAAAGCGGACTGTTTCCCGAGAACGCGGCGTCCCGGAAGCTGCACGAGCGGGCCGGGTTCCGCGAGGTCGGCGTCCGGCGGCACCTCGGACGGCACCACGGCCGGTGGCGCGACGTCATCCTGGTCGAACGGCGCAGCACGGTGGCCGGCCGCGCCGGTCAGGCCACGTCGTTCCAGACGTAGTCCAGGCGGTTGCGCACCTCCACCACGCCGGACAGCTCCCGGATCAGCCGCGTCACCGGGTCGATGTCGCTGCGGCGCTCGACGCGGCCGACGACCGTCACGATCCCGGCGCGCACCTCCACGCGCACGCGGTCCGGGCCGAGGTTCAGCTGCTCGCGCAGCACGCGGTCGCTGACTTCCCGTTCGAGGTCCGCGTCGCCGCGGGTGAAGACGCGCACCAGGTCGCGGCGGGCCAGCACGCCGGCCAGCTTCCCGTTGCGCAGCACGAACAACCGCCGCACACCGGTGCGCGCGAACTTCGCGGCGGCGGCCGCGAGCGGGGCGTCCGCGTCGATCGTCACGACGGGGCTGGTCATCAGGTCCCCGGCGGTGCACGCCGTGGCCTTGCGGGCCAGCCGGCGGTCCCGCCACCGGGGCTTCGGGTCCTCCCACAGGTGCGGCAGCAGGTCGGCTTCGGAGACGACACCGACGAGCGCGCCGGTCTTGCCGAGGACGCCGACCGCGCTGATCCCGTTGCCGGTGAGCAGTTCGGCGATGTCCTTGAACGGCGTCTGCGGGGAGACGGTGATCGGGTCGGCGGTCATCACCGCGGAGACCGTGGTCATGGCACAACTCCTCGTGGTTCAGCGGTTTTCGGTACGGACGACCATCACCGGGCAGGCGGCGTGGTGGAGCAGGGCCTGGCTCGTCGAGCCGAGGACGAGGCCGGTGAAGCCGCCCCGCCCGCGGCTGCCGACGACGACCAGCTGCGCGCCGTGGCTCGCGGAAAGCAGGCGGGAGCGCGGCTTGTCGTGGTCGACCCGGCGCTCGACGGTGACGTCGGGGTACTTCTCCTGCCACCCGGCGAGCCGCTGCGCGAGCAGCCGCCGGCCGGACTCGCGCAGGGATTCGCCCTGGAAGGCGACGTTGCCGTCGCTGAACAGGCCGGCGGTGTCGCCGTCGTGCCAGGTGTAGAGGGCGACGAGCGGGGCGTTGCGGATCGCGGCCTCCTCGAAGGCCCACGCGATGGCGGCTTCGCTGAGCGGGCTGCCGTCGGCGCCCACGACCACCGGGCCGTCGACGCTTTCGTTCCCGCGCACGACGACGACCGGGCAGTGCGCCTTGGCGGCGAGGTCGACGTCGGGCGAACCGCTGAACAGTCCGGCGATCGGGCCGACGGGCTCGCCGGTGACGAGCAGCCGGGCGCGGCCGGACACCTCCAGCAGCCCGGGAACCGGCCCGCGGTCGCTGGCTTCGGTGGCGATCTCCAAGCCCGGGACGGCGGCTTCGAGGGTGGCGCGGGTGTGCCGCAGCAGCTGATCGGCTTCGGCTTCCTTGACGGCGAGCCAGTCCGACGGCGGGTAGACCTTGCCACCGAACGCGGTGTCTTCGTAGCCGTAGGCGCTGAAGACGAGCAGCGAAGCGTGCCGCCGGGCCGCCTCCGCGGCCGCCCAGAGCGCGGCCGCCGCGGCGCTTTCCGAGCCGTCCACGGCCACCACGATCGGCGGATTTCCGGCTGCGCTCATGACGTTCCCTCCGGGGTTCAAGTTCGTGAGGCCGACGGTAGGCCGCCCGCGAAGGCGGCCGCTGCGGTCGTTCGTCCCCGCCCCGAGTGACCTTCGGCCGCTCCCGGCCGGGCTACCCCGCAGCGGCCCAGCTCCGGTAAGCCCGCACCGCCGTCGGCAGCGTCGGGAAGATCCGCTCCTCCCCCACCTTCGCCACCAACCCCGCGGCCACCAGGTCGTCCCGCAAGTCCTGCTTCACCCGCGCCATCGCGAACACGACCCCACGCCGCGCCAGGTCCTCCCTAAGCCGGTCGAGAGCGTCCGCCGCCGTCACGTCCAGCTCCACGTTCGCCTCCGCGTTCAGCACGAACCACCGTGTCCCGTCGTCCGCCGCCGCCGAGGCGCGCCGGCGGAAGTCCTCCGCGTTCGCGAAACACAGGGGCGCGTCGTAGCGGTACACCACCAGGCCCGGCTCGGTCGTCGCCGCCGGGTAGTCGTCGACGTCGTGCATGCCGGCCAGGCCCGGCACCGTGCCCAGGATCCCGTCGTGCGGGCGGGCGATCCGGCGCAGCAGATCCAGAATGGACAGTCCGACGGCGGCCAGCACGCCGTACAGGACCCCGAGCCCGAGCACCCCGGCGGTGGTCAGCAGGGCGAGCACGAGCTCGCTGCGCCGGAACCGGGCGAACCGCCGCAGCTCGCGCACGTCCACCAGGTGCCACGCGGCGAAGACCACCAGCGCGCCGAGCGCCGCCTTGGGGAACGCCGCCAGCAGGGGCCGGGCGAACAGCACCGTGAGCACCACCGTCGCCAGCGCGACCAGCGAGTGCAGCTGGGTCCGGCCGCCCACCGCCGCGCCCAGCGCGGTCCGGCTGCCGCTGCTGCTGACCGGGAACCCGCGCAGGAGCCCCGCCGCCACGTTCGCCGCCGCGAGCGCGCGCAACTCCTGGTCCGCGTCGACCTCCTCGCCGCGGCGGGCCGCGAACGCCCGTGCGGTCAGCACGTTGTCGGAGAACCCGACGATCGCGATGCCGACCGCCGGCAGCACCAGCTGCCCGATGTCGGCCGCGGAGGCGCCGGACCCCGGCGGCGGCAGCCCGGCGGGCAGCGCACCGACGACGTCGACGTCCGGGAGCCCGGTCGCGACCGCGGTCGCCACGGCCATCGCCACGAGCGGCCCGGGCGCCCACGGGGTGAACCGCTCCAGCAGGAAGAGCAGAGCCAGCACCCCCGCGGCCAGCCCGACGACGGGCCACCGCACGTGCGCGAGCCCGGCGAAGAAGGAGCCGGCCTCGGAACCGAAGTCCCCGCCGCCGACCGGTACCCCGGTGACCTTCCCGAGCTGGCCGGTGATCATGAGCACGGCGACCCCGGCCATGTACCCCGTCAGCACCGGCTTCGACAGCAGCTCGGCGAGCACCCCCAGCCGGGCCAGCCCGGCGACCAGGCAGAGGCCGCCGACCATGATCGCGAGCACCGAGGCCAACGTCGCGTAGTGGCCGGGGTCGCCCGCCGCCAGCGGCGTCAGGACCGCCGCCGTCATCAACGCCGTCGTCGACTCCGGGCCGACCGACAGCTGCCCCGACGAACCCAGCAGCGCGTACACCGCCAGCGGGCCGAGCGCCGCCCACAGCCCGGCGACCGGCGGCAGGCCGGCGACCTCGGCGTAGGCCATCACCTGTGGCACCAGGTAAGCGGCGACGGTGACCCCGGCGACGACGTCCCCGCGTAGCCACGAACGCCGGTAGTGGCGCAGGCGGGCGAGCCCGGGCAGCACGGCGGAGGAGTTCACGCACCCGAGGATGCGGGCCGGGAGTACCCCGGTGCTGCGGCCGGAAGTCCCACCGCCGGGGGACTTCCGGCCGCAGCCGCGCGCGCGGAGCCGGCCTACCTTCGGCGCAGGACCCCCGTTTCCAGGAGTTTCCATGACCAGAACGGACCAGCCGATCGTCGCCGGGGCGGACGGGTCGGGCGAGGCGCTCGACGCCGTCCGCTGGGCCGGCCGGGCCGCGCGCCTGCACGACGTCCCGCTGGAGATCGTGCACGCCCTCGACTTCTCGGCGCTGCTCGCCGGCGGCGTCGTCCCGCCGCCGGAGGAGATGAAGGACGTCCTGCGCGCGCACGGGCAGCGCTTCCTGCGCGCGGCGCGGGAAATCGCCGAAGCGCAGGGCGCGCCCGCCGTCACCACCCGGCTCGACCCCGACCGGGCCGCGCCGGCGCTCATCGACGCGTCGCGCAAGGCTTCGCTCGTCGTGGTCGGCTCCGGCGGGCGCGGCAGGCTCACCGGCCTGCTCGCCGGCTCGGTCGCCTCGGCCGTCGGCGCGCACGCGTGCTCGGACGTCGTGGTGGTCCGCGGCGACGCCTGGGACGAGCCCGGGGCCGCGGACCGGCCGGTGGTCGCCGGGATCGACGGCAGCGAACCGAGCGGCCGGATCCTGGCGGCGGCGGTCGCCGAAGCGCGGGCCCGGCACGCCCGCCTGGTCGTGGTGCACGCGTCGACCGACGATCCGCACCGCCCGGAAACCGAGCCGCACGTGGACCCGCGGACGGCCACCGACGCCGGGGAGCGGCTGCTCACCGGCCTGGCCGGCGCGCACGACGCCGACGGCGTCCGCATCGAGCGGGTCGTGGTCCGCGGTCACCCGCGTCGCGAGCTGATCGAACGCAGCGCGGCCGCGCAGCTCGTCGTGCTCGGCGACCGCGGCCGCGGCGGCTTCCCCGGCCTGCTGCTGGGCTCCACCGGACAGGCGCTGCTGCACAACGCGGCCTGCCCGGTGTACCTGGTGCGCACCGCCTCCTGAACGGACCGAAGTCCTCTCGCCGACGGGCCTTCGCCCCACCCGGACCGGGGCCACCGGGCCCCGGGAACCGGGCGGTCCGGCCCTCGTTCCCCGGCCTCGCGCGGCGGACTCTGGATCCCGACGAAAGCGAGGCCCCCATGGACAGCCAGCCCGGATCCGCGCCGGCGACCACCGCCGAGCCGACGTCCCCGCTCCGCAACCGCCGTGACCGGCTGGCCCTGCGCCCCGCCGGCGTCACCGACCCCCGCTACGCCGACGTCGCCGACGGTCGGCTGGCGCGGACGCTGACCGCGGAGGACCGGTCCGAAGAGGACGGTCTGGACCCGCTGGAGCGCATCACCTGCCGCACCCACCGCCGCTGGCTGCACGACTGCGTCGCCTCCCCGCTGCACGTCGTCATCGTCACCGGCACCCGCTGGTGCCGCGCCTGCGAATGCGCCCTGACCGTCGCAATCGACCAGCCGGCCGGCGACGTCTCGGTGTGCTGTCCGTCCTGCCGCGAGACGCCCGCGACGCGCGCCACCCGCCAGCTGGTCCGCGCCTGCCGCGCGAGCCTGGCCGCCGCGTACGACCACTGACCCCGCGATGACGCGCAGCCGGCTCTACCGCAGCGGGGTCCTCGAGCGGGAGGACTTCCCGGCCGCCGAGGCCGCCCGGCACCTCGCCGACCCGTCGGTCACCCTGTGGCTCGACCTGGACGCGCCCACCGCGCCGGACCTGGCGGCGCTCGCCGCCGAACTGGGCCTGCACCCGCTCGCCGTGGCGTCCGTGCTCGACGACGACCACCAGCGGCCCAAGCTCGTCCACTACGACCGGCACTCCTTCCTCGCCGCGTACACCGTGCGCGTCACCGACGGCGCGCTCACGGCGTCGGAGATCGACGCGTTCCTCACCGAGCGCGTGCTGATCACCGTGCACCACAACAACACCGCCGACATCGACGCGCTCACCGAGCGCTGGGACAGCACCCCCGAGCTGGCCAAGAACGGCGCCGCGTTCCTGCTGCACGGTCTGCTCGACTACCTCGTCGACTCCCACCTCGACGCCGTCCAGGTGCTGGACGAGCAGGTCGAAGCGCTCGAAGACCTGGTGTTCGCCGACCACGTCGACCACACGGACCTGCAGCGCCGCTCGCTGCGGCTGCGCCGGAGCCTCAGCCGGCTGCGCCACCTGGCCGTGCCGATGCGCGAGATCGTGGCCTCGCTGATGCGCCGCGACGACACGCTGCTGCCGTACTTCCAGGACGTCTACGACCACGTCCTGCGCGTGACGGAGTGGACGGAGTCGTTGCGCGACCTGATCGCGACGATCCGCGAGACGCAGCTGAGCATCCAGGGCAACCGGCTCAACACGATCATGAAGAAGGTGACGAGCTGGGCGGCGATCATCGCGGTGCCGACCGCGATCACCGGGTTCTACGGGCAGAACATCCCCTACCCCGGCTTCGGCCAGGCCTCGGGGGTGTGGGTCTCGACGCTCGCCATCCTGGTCATCTCGGGGACGCTGTACGCGCTGTTCAAACGCCGCGACTGGCTCTGACCAGTGCCCCTCCGGCATCGGTTTGATGGATTGATATAGTCATCAAACCAGGAGGTGAGCCGATGCCCGCGAGGTCCCGGACGACCGAGCCGCTCTACCGGATCAAGGCCGACCTGTTCAAGTGCCTCGCGCACCCGACCCGCATCCAGGTGCTGGAAGTCCTGGCCGCCGCGGGCGACGAAGGCGCCCCGGTGACCAGGCTGCTCGACGTGACCGGGTGCGAGGCTTCCCAGCTCTCCCAGCACCTGGCCGTCCTGCGCCGGTGCGGCGTGGTCACCTCGACGCGCACCGGCAACGCCGTGGAGTACTGGCTCGCCCAGCCCGTGGTCGCCGAGCTGCTCGTGGTCGCCCGCGCCTTCCTGCTGGCGAGTCTCCGCCCGGGATCGGACCAGCTCCGCCTGGCCCGGGACCTGCCGCCGCTTCCGGGCGCGAGCCCGCAGGCCGTTCTCGACGCGGTCGCGGAGCGCGGGTGAGCGGGCTCCCGGCGGTCAAGGCCCTGCTCCCCACCCGCGACGACTACGACTTCCGCCCGCCGGTCGTGCGGGCCGACATCCTCGCCGGGGTGACCGTCGGCGTCGTGGCGCTGCCGCTGGCGCTGGCGTTCGGCGTCAGTTCCGGCGCCGGCGCCGCGGCCGGGCTCGTCACCGCCGTCGTCGCCGGGGTGGTCGCCGCGGTCTTCGGCGGGTCGCCGGTCCAGGTGTCCGGGCCGACCGGGGCGATGGCGGTGGTGCTGGCGCCGGTCGTCGCGGCCCACGGCGCTTCCTCGGTGGCGCTCGTGTCGATCATGGGCGGTGTCCTCGTCCTCGTGGCCGGCGCGGCCCGGCTGGGCAGGCTGGTCGGTTTCCTGCCCTGGCCGGTCGTGGAGGGCTTCACGCTCGGCATCGCGTGCATCATCTTCCTGCAGCAGGTCCCGGCGGCGGTGGGCACGACCGCGGCCCCGGGGCGGAACCCGTTCCTCGCCGCGGTGGCGGCCGTGGCCGGAACCGGACCGGCGGTGGGCTGGACGGTGGCCACCGTCGCCGTGGTCGCGGTGACCATGCTCGTGCTGCCGCGGCTGCACCGCGGGATCCCCGCGTCCCTGGTGGCGGTCGCCGTGACGACCGTCGCCGCCGAGGCTCTCCACCTCCCCGTTCCGCGGATCGGCGCGCTGCCGGCCTCGATCGACGCCGCCCTGCCCTCCTTCACGCCCGGCGCGCTCGGCGACCTGGCCGGCGGGGCCGTCGCGGTGGCCGCACTGGCGGCGATCGAATCCCTGCTGTCCGCCCGGGTGGCGGTGGCGATCACCCGCGGCGGCCCGCCGGTCGGGCCGACCCGGCCGGACCGCGAGCTCGTCGGGCAGGGGCTGGCCTCGATCGTGAGCGGCCTGTTCGGCGGGATGCCGGCCACCGGCGCGATCGCGCGCACGGCGGTCAACGTCCGCTCCGGGGCCCGGACCCGGCTTTCCGCCGTGGTGCACGCCGTCGTCGTCCTGGCGGTGATCTACACCGCCACCGGGCTGGTGTCCCGGATCCCGCTGGCCGCGCTGGCCGGCGTCCTGATGGTCACCAGCCTGCGGATGGCACCCGCGGGCACGATTCGCGACGTGGTCCGCGCGAGCCGGTCCAGCGCGGTGACCTTCGCCGTCACCGCGATCGTCACCGTGGCGGCCGATCTCATCCTCGCCGTCGAAATCGGCCTCGTCGTCGCGGCGTTCTTCGCCCTGCGGACCCTCGCCCGGGCCGCCGGCGCCCGCCGGGAGCCGCTCCCGGGTGCCGCCGAGGCAGGCGACGAGCACATCGCGCTGTTCCGGTTCGAAGGCGCGATGTTCTGGGGCGCCTCCGAACGCGTCCTGACCGGAATCGCCGACGCCGCAGCCGATGTCCGCGTCGTGATCCTCCGGCTGTCCCGCCTGCACCTGCTCGACGCGACCGGCGCGCGGGCGCTCGGCGACACCATCGAGGAGCTGGAAGCGAGCGGGGTCACGGTTCTGGTCAAGGGCGTGCAGGACCGCCACCACCACGTCCTCGCCGCCACGGGCGCACTCGGCAGGCTCGGCCACGAAGACCACCTCTTCGCCAGTCTCGACGACGCGGTCGAGCACGCCCGGGTCCACGCCCGGGCCACCTCGGCTCCGGCGCCCGGCTGAGCCCCGGAGCGCGACCGCGACGACCGGCTCCCCATGCCATCGGCAAGATCGCGTGCGCGCTGCCCACCTCACCGCGGGACAGCACCTGCACCCTCGAGAACTCGGGCCGGGCTACGAACTCCGCTTCCTCGACACTCGCGGCCGGGCTTCCCGCCCCGCACCCCCGGTGAACCGCTGCCACAGCAGCTTGTCCGCCTCCACCACCGCGAACGCCACCACGGCCGCTCCCAGCACCCACAGCCACGACACCGGCCCCACCGGCGCGGTGTGGAACGCCGTGTTCAGCACCGGCACGTACGTCAGCGCCAGCTGCAGCCCCGCCGTCAAGGCGATGCCCAGCGCGAACATCCGGCTGTGCCCCGGCCACGCGCGCAGCACCGGACGGTCGAGGGAGCGGCAGCTGAGCAGGTAGGCGGCCTGGACCCCGACGAACACGTTGATCGCGGTCGTCCGCGCCTGCTCGATCGCCGCACCGGATCCCAGCTGCAGGCGGTACGCGGCGAACGCGGCCACCACCTGCAGGATCGACACGAGCACGACCCGGCGCAGCAGCGCCGCGGTGAACAACGGCCGCGAAGGGGGCCGGGGCGGGCGCCGCATCACCCCGGCTTCGGTCGGCTCGAACGCCATCGTCAGGCCCAGGAACACCGCCGTCGTCATGTTGATCCACAGGATCTGGACCGGCACGATCGGCAGCGTCGCCCCGAGCACGATCGCCACCAGCACGACCATGCCCTCGCCGATGTTCGCCGGCAGCGTCCACGCGATGAACTTGCGCAGGTTGTCGAACACCCCGCGGCCCACCCGCACGGCCGCCTCGATCGAGGCGAAGTCGTCTCCGGTCAGGACCATGTCCGCGGCCTGGCGGGCGGCGTCCGTGCCGCCCGCGCCCATCGCGACCCCGATGTCCGCGCGGCGCAGCGCCGGAGCGTCGTTCACCCCGTCGCCGGTCATCGCGACGACGTGCCCGCGCCGCTGCAACGCCCGCACCAGCTCCAGTTTCTGCCCCGGAGACACGCGCGCGAACACACTCGTGCCCGCCACGGCGTCGTCGAACTCCCCCGGTGCCAGACCGGCCAGCTCGGTTCCGGTGAGCACGCCCGGGGACTCGGCGAGACCCACGGCGCCCGCGACCGCGAGCGCCGTCCCGGCGTGGTCGCCGGTGATCATCTTGACGTCGATGCCCGCGCTCCGGCAGGCCGCGACCGCGGTGACCGCCTCCGGCCGCGGCGGATCCTGCATCGCCTGCAGGCCCAGCAGAACGGGGCTCGGCGTGAGCCGGGCGAACGCGAGCACCCGCAGGCCCCGCGCGGTCAGCGTCCGGTGCAGCCGGTCGAGCGCGGCCCGGTCGAGCGGACGTTCGCCGCCGCCGGGGAGCAGCTCCGTCTCACACCGGGCCGCGACCTCTTCGACCGCGCCCTTGAGGTAGGCGACCGAACCGTGCACCGTCGTCATCGTCCGGGTTTCGGACTCGAACGGGACCGTCCCCGTGCGCGGCGCGGCGGCCCGGATCGCGGCCGGGTCCAGCCCGGCCCCGGCCGCCGAGACGAGCAGCGCGATCTCCGTCGGATCACCCTCGTCGAGCTCGGCGTCG
Source organism: Amycolatopsis sp. NPDC003865 (assembly GCF_053605345.1). Taxonomy (NCBI): domain Bacteria; kingdom Bacillati; phylum Actinomycetota; class Actinomycetes; order Pseudonocardiales; family Pseudonocardiaceae; genus Amycolatopsis; species Amycolatopsis sp. NPDC003865. The sequence goes on from NZ_JBSGJA010000008.1 coordinate 198,251, forward strand.
TTGCACAGGACGCCGGCGACGAGACACTCCCGCAGCTCGCTTCCCGCCCGCACCAAGGGAATCACCTCGCCCGCCGCCGCGAGGGTCGTCACGGTCATCCGGTTGCGGGTCAGGGTGCCGGTCTTGTCCGTGCAGATCACCGTCGTCCCGCCCAGCGTCTCGACGGCGGGCAGGTGCCGGACGATCGCGCCGCGCCGGGACATCCGCACCACGCCGATGGCCAGCACGATCGCCACCGCGGCCGGCAGCCCCTCGGGGATCGCGCCGACGGCGAGGGCGACGACCGCGGTGAACATCTCCGGCGCCGGCGTGCCCCGCACGACGCCGAGCGCGAACGCCCCGGCCGAAACCGCGACGATCACGACGCTCAGCTGCCGCGAAAACCGGGCCAGCTTGCGTGTCAACGGCGTGGTGACGGCTTCGGCGGTGGCCACCAGGTGCTGGATGCCGCCCAGCTGGGTGGCGCCGCCGGTCGCGACGACCAGGCCGCGGGCCTGGCCGCGGGTCACCAGCGTCCCCGAGTACGCCGAGCCGGTGCGGTCGGCGACCGGGGCCGGCGCGGGCACCGGATCGGCGGACTTGACCACCGGCACCGATTCCCCGGTGAGCGCGGACTCGTCGACCTCGGCCAGGTGCACCTCCGCGAGCCGCACGTCGGCGGGCACGCGGTCGCCGGCGGTGAGCTCCACGACGTCACCCGGCACGAGCCGGGCGGCGGGGACGCGCCGCGGGACGCCGTCCCGGACGGCGGTCGCCTCCACCGGCACCATGGTCGCCAGTGCTTCCAGCGCCCGCTGCGCCCGCGACTCCTGCACGAACCCGACGACGGCGTTCAGCAGCACGACCCCGCCGATCACCCCGGCGTCGACGTGCCCGCCGAACACCCACGTCACCACGCCCGCCAGCAGCAGCACGTAGATGAGCGGGTTGTGGAACTGGGCGAGGAACCGCCGGAGCGGCCCCGGTCCGGCGGGCACCGTCACGGTGTTCGCGCCGAAGCGGCGCAACCGCGCTTCGGCCTCCTCACCGCTCAACCCGGCGCGTGGATCGACGCCGAGCCGCTCGGCGACGGCGGTCACCGGCAGCGCGTGGAACTCGTTCGCGTCCGTCACCGTTCCCGAGCTCACCGCGCCGCCTCCAGGCTTTCGTCATCCGTTCCGCGGGTCACCGCGGCCAGCCGGGCGGCGAACGCCGCCGGGGTCGCCGACGCGGCGCGCAACGCGCGCTGCCGGCCCGCGCCGCCGGCCCGGGACTGGATCGCGCAGCAGCCCCGCCGCACCTCCTCGAGGTCACCGGCGGACACCAGCGCCGGCCGCACGTGGGCCAGCAAGTCCGCGACGAGCTTCTCGGCCGGGGCCGTCGATCCGGTGGTGACGTCCAGCCCCGGTCCGGCCAGGCCGTGCCGCGCGGCGGTGCGCAGCGACCGCGCGATCACCGAGTCCGGCGGCGGCCGCCGCGGTGCGCCCCCTTCGCCGAGCGCGGTGACCACGAGCGCCCGCACCAGCCCGGCGAGCACGACGGCGTCGCCGACGTCCAGGCAGACGTCGGCGACCCGCACCTCCACCGTCGGGTGCCGCGGCGAGAGCCGGGCGTAGAAGTACACGGCGCGAGCGTCCGGCGCGGCCCCGCTCCGGATCGCTTCCGCGACCGCCGCGTCGTACTCGGCGACGTCCCGCCACGCGGCCGGCGGCCGGGCCGTCGGCCAGCGCGACCACAGCGGGTACCGGGCACTCGCCCACCCCGAGTCCAGGCCGTCGACGTACGGCGAGTTCGCGCTCAGCGCCAGGAGCACGCCGAGCCACGGCCGCAGCCCGGCGAGCGCCCGGACCCCGGCGGCACGGGACGGGATCCCGACGTGGACGTGGCAGGCGCACGTGCCCGCCCCCGCCACCAAGGTCGGGAACCGGGCGGCCAGCCGCTCGTACCGGGCGTCGGCGGTGACCAGCGGCGCGCCGCCGAACGGCGCGACGGCGGTGGCCACGGCCACGCACCCCGCGTCGTCCGCCGCCTCGCCCACCCGCTGCCGCAGCCGGGTCAGCTCCCCGCGGAGCCCGGCCAGCGATCCGCACACGCCGGTCACCGTCTCGACCTGGAAGCGCAGGAACTCCGGCACCACACCGGGCTCGCCGCCCAGTGCGCCGAGAAGCCGCGGCGCCGCCGGGACGACCGTCCCGGTCCGCGCGTCGAGCAGCACGAACTCCTCCTCCACGCCGACCGTCAAGCCCCCCACGGCGGTCAGGAGACGACGCGGCCCAGGGCCGCACCCCACGCTTCGGCGCGCTCGACCTCGCCGGGCTTCGGGCCGGCGTCCGCCGGCTCGGTTTCGACGAAGAAGCTCTCCGCGGGCAGGACGAGCACGCAGCCCCGCCGGCGCAGCCGCTTGGCCTCGCCGAGCGACGCGGCCCCGGTGAGCAGGCGCGGCTTCGCCAGCCGGGTGTCGAAGGTCGCGGCCGGCAGCTTCGCCGGCAGGGACTCCAGCGAGTCCAGCCACTCGCGCACGCCGGTGTGCGAGCGGGTGGGCCCGTCCGCCTGCTCGGCCGCCGCCTTCCGCGTCGCGGCGCGGCTCATGGCGTGCACGTGCGTGGGGCCGCCGACGACGAGCAGGCCGACGCCGGTGAGGTCCCGTGGCGCTTTGTCGACGTTGACCACCTCCACCGGAGCGGACCCGGCCAGCCCCTTGCCGATGGCCTCGGCGATCTCTTCGGTGGCACCGAACATCGATTCGAAGACGACGAGGATCCGCATGTCCGCTCCTCTCAGTGGTCCAGCCGGACCGGCTTGTGGGTGAGGGCTTCGATGTCCCCCGCCGCGCACTCGAGCAGGTTGTGCGCCAGGTCGCTCAAGGCGCGTGACGTGGCGAGCTCGTCGCCGACCTCGGGGACGTCGCGGTCGGCCGGGTTCAGCCGGGCGACGCCCGTCCCGGAGATGCGGGTGTCGTCGGCGGTCTCCAGCCGGGCGGTCGCCCGGGTGCGGCCGTCGTCGTCTTCGTCGATGTGCACTTCGACGTGCCAGCGTTTCTCCTGCACAGTTCCTCCTCAGGTTTCTTCGGGCACCATTTCGATGGCGCCGCAGGGACATTCGGCGACGCAGATCCCGCAGCCCTTGCAGTAGTCGAGATCGATCGCGTACTTCTCGCCCGGTTCGAGCTTGAGCACCGCGTTGTCGGGGCAGACCCCGTAGCAGTTGTCGCATTCGAAGCAGTTGCCGCACGACAGGCAGCGGCGCGCCTCGAACAGCGCGTTCGACGCGTCGAGGCCGCCCTTGATCTCGTCGAAGGTGGACACCCGGCGCGACAGGTCCAGGTGCGGGCGGACCTTCCGGTCGGCGTCGCTGTAGTACCAGGTGTTCAGGTCGTCGAACGTGGCCTCGCGCCGGGCGGGCGGGGCGGGCACGGCGGTGCCGCGCAGCCAGGCGTCGATCTGCCGGGCGGCCTTCGCCCCGTGCCCGACCGCGACGGTCGCGGTCCGGCCCGAGGGCACCATGTCCCCGCCCGCGAAGATCCCGGCGTGCCCGGTCATCATCCCCGGGCCGACGCGCACGACGCCGTGCTCGCGCTCGACGTCCGGCAGACCGTCCACCAGGGACAGATCGGTGTCCTGCCCGAGGGCCAGCACGACGCTGTCCGCTTCGAGCCGCTCGAACTCGCCGGTCGGTTGCGGGAAGCCGGAGCCGTCGAGCCGCATCTTCTCGATCGTGATGCCGTCGCCGTCGATCTCGCTGATCGTCGACAGCCACCGCATCGCGACGCCCTCTTCGGCCGCCTCGGCCACTTCGGACTCGTGGGCGGGCATCCGGTCGCGCGTGCGCCGGTAGACCACCACGGCGTCGGTGGCGCCGAGCCGTTTGGCGGTGCGCGCCGCGTCCATCGCGGTGTTGCCGCCGCCGTAGACGGCGACGCGGCGGCCGAGCAGCGGGCGCTCGCCTTCTTCGAGGCCGTGCAGCAGGGAGATCGCGTCGAGCACCTTGGCCGAGTCGCCGGCCGGGATGTAGGCGCGCTTGCCGATCCGGGCGCCGACGGCCAGGAAGACGGCGTCGAAGCCACCCTCCTCCTTCGCGGCCGGCACGTCGGTGACCCGGCGGTGCTGCTCGAAGACCACGCCCATGGCACGGATCCGGTCGATCTCGGCGTCGATGACTTCGCGCGGCAGCCGGTAGCGCGGGATGCCGTAGCGCATCATCCCGCCGGGCGCGGCTTCGGCGTCGCGAATGGTGACGGCGTGCCCGAGCCGGGCCAGGTGGTAGGCGGCCGACAGACCGGCGGGCCCGGCGCCGACGACGAGGACCCGGTGGCCCGACGGTGCCGCGACCGGGATCGTCCAGCCCTGCTTGATTGCTTCGTCGCCGAGGAACCGCTCGACGGAGTTGATGCCGACGGCTTCGTCGAGCTGGCCGCGGTTGCACGCGCTCTCGCACGGCCGGTAGCAGATCCGGCCGAGCACGGCGGGCAGCGGGTTGTCGGCCATGATCTGCCGCCACGCGTGCTCGTAGTCCCCGGATTCGGCGTGGTAGAGCCACTTCTGGATGTCCTGCCCGGACGGGCACGCCTGGTTGCACGGCGGCAGCAGGTCGACGTAGACCGGCCGCTCGGTGCGCCAGGCGCCGGTCTTGTTCGCCCGGCTCGAGCCGACGTCGAGCGTGATCGCGAACGGCTTCTCGTGCTCCACTTCACGCCTCCCCGAGCAGGTCGTAACGGCGGATGTTCCGGTCGGCCTGCGCCTGGATCCCCGCGATGACGCCGGTCCGCGGTTCGTCGCCGAACAGGTGCGCGTACCGGGTCTGCGGCCGCAGGTAGTCCTCGACCGGCACCCGGTGGCGGATCTTCGAAGTCGTGACGACTTCGCCGTACTCGGCCTCGAACACCGGGAAGAGCCCGCTTTCCTTGGCCAGCCGGGCGATCCGGATGGTGTCGTGGGACGCGCTGCCCCAGCCGAGCGGGCACGGCACCAGCACGTGCAGGTAGCGCGCGCCGTGGAACTCCATCGCCCGCGTCACCTTCGCCTCCAGGTCGCGCAGGTCCGCGACGGTCGCCGTCGCCACGTAGGGGATCTCGTGCGCCATCGCGATCATCGGCAGGTTCTTGCCCTGCCCGAACACCGCGCCGGGCTCGGGGCCGACCGCCGGGGTCGTCGCCGTGCGCGCGGCGGCCGGCGTCGCCCCCGACCGCTGGACGCCGGTGTTCATGTACGCCTCGTTGTCGTAGCAGATGTAGAGCACGTCGTCGTCGCGCTCGAACATCCCGGACAGGCACGCGAACCCGATGTCGACGGTTCCGCCGTCGCCGCCTTGGCCGACGACGCGGACATCGGTGCGCCCCTTGGCCTTCATGGCCGCGGCGACGCCGGTGGCCACGGCCGGGGCGTTGCCGAACAGCGAGTGCAGCCACGGGATCCGCCACGACGTCTCGGGGTACGGCGTCGAGAACACCTCCAGGCAGCCGGTCGCGTTGACCGCCACCATCCGGTTCCCGGTCGCGCGCATGGCCGCGTCGAGCGCGTACCGCGCGCCCAGTGCCTCGCCGCAGCCCTGGCAGGCGCGGTGCCCACAGTCGATGGAGTTGATCCGCTCGCGGTCGGACTGGACGCTGCGCTGGTCCGCACCGAGCAGCCGGCCGCCGACCGCGAAGCTGCCGGTCTGGTAGAACTTGATCGGCGTCACTGCCATGTCGTCACCCGATTCGCGAGGCGACCGCTCCGAGGTCGCGCAGGATGTTTTCGGCCGTCGGCCCCGACCGGCGTGCGGCCGCGAGGCGACCGAGTTCCCGGTCGATCAGCGCACGGTCGAGGTCCAGGAAAGTCAACGGCGGCAAGCGGTCCGCGGCCCGCAGCACCGCGGTGAGGGACGTCTTCGTGATCGCCCGGCCGCCGAGCCCGGCGACCACCGTGTGCACCTCGGCCGCCGGCGCCGCGGTGACGACGTTCTGCGTGACGATCCCGCCCACGCCGGGCTCGAAAGCCCGTTCCAGGACGACGACGCGCCGCGCGTGCCCGATCGCCGCGCGCACGGCGTCAGCGGGGAACGGCCGGAAGCACGTCAGGCCCAGCACCCCGATGCGCAGGCCGGTTTCCCGCAGCTCGTCGACGGTGTCCTTGAGCGTGCCCAGCACCGAGCCGAGCGCGACGACCACCGTCTCGGCGTCTTCGGTCCGGTACGACCGGGTCAGCCCGCCGGAGTTGCGGCCGAACGCCTCGGCGAAGCGGTCCGCGACGTCCGGGACGACGTCGAGCGCCTCCATCAGCCGCGCGTGCGCGAGGTAGCGCACCTCGGTGAAGGCCTCGGGACCGACCATCGCCCCGATCGACGACGGCTCGTCCGGGTCGAGCACCTGCCGTGGTTCGTAGGGCGGCAGGAAGGCGTCGACCTCTTCCTGGGCGGGCGTGTCGACCGGCTCCCAGGCGTGGGTGAGCACGAAGCCGTCCATGCACACCATCACCGGCGTGGACAGCTCTTCGGCGATCCGGAACGCCTGGACGTGCAGGTCGGCCGCTTCCTGGTTGGTCTCGGCGTAGAGCTGGATCCAGCCGGCGTCGCGCAGGGCCATGCTGTCGCTCTGGTCGTTCCAGATGTTGATCGGCGCCCCGATCGCGCGGTTCGCCACCGTCATCACGATCGGCAGGCCGAGCCCGGACGCGTTGAACACCGCTTCGGTCATGTACAGCAGCCCCTGGCTGGCGGTCGCGGTGTAGGCCCGCGCGCCGGCGGCGGACGCACCGATCGCCACGGACATCGCGGCGAACTCCGACTCGACGTTGACGAACTCGCACGGGGCGAGCGCGCCGGACTTCACCAGCTCCGCCAGGCCTTCGACGATGTGGGTCTGCGGCGAGATCGGGTACGCGCAGACGACTTCCGGGCGGCACAGCGCGACCGCGTCGGCGACGGCCCGGGAACCCTCAATCTGCCTGAGCACCGGTCAGCTCCTCCCGCTCGGCGCGCACGAACCCGTAGGCCGCGGTGGCGGCGGCGATGTTGCCGTCGGCTTTCGGCCCGCCGAACCGGCCGGCGATCGCGGCGATCACCGAGCGCAGCTCGACCACTCCGGTCAACGCGGCGAACCCGCCGAGCAGAGCGGCGTTGGGGACCGCCCGGCCCAGGTGCTTCTTCGCCAGCTCGGTCGCGGGCACGACGAGCAGGCGTTCCCGCCGGAACCCGCGGACGAACTCGCCCAGTCCCAGCTCGTCGAAGCCGTGCGCGGAGTTGACGAGCAGGTAGCCCTCCGGGTTCAGGCCCTCGAAGACGTTCACCTGGTGCAGCAGGGTGGCGTCCTGGATGATCAGCGCGTCCGGCCGGACGATCGGCTCCCTCGTCCGGATCACCGCGTCGGAGATCCGGCAGAACGAAACCACCGGCGCACCGGTGCGTTCCGAGCCGAAGCTGGGGAACGCCTGCGCGTGCCGTCCTTCGGTGAACGCGGCGACCGACAGCAGCTCGGCCGCGGTCACCACGCCCTGGCCGCCGCGGCCGTGGATGCGGACCTCGGTCGTGCTCATGCGCTCGGGTACTTGGCGAGGATGTCCCGCAGCGCGGAGACGAACCGCAGGGACTCGTCGTGCTCGCGCTGCCAGACGTTGCGGCCGAAGATCAGCCCGGTCGCCCCGGCTTCCATCGACTCGCGGGCCTTCTCGAGCATGGCCTCGTCACCGGCCTTGCCGCCGCCGGACACCAGCAGCAGCGTCCGCCCGGCGGAGCGGACGACGGCGTCGATCGCCTCCTGGCTGGTCGTTTCCCGCGCGTAGGCGCCGGGGACGTTGTCGATCTTCGCCGGGTGCGGGAAGTTGACCTTCACGACGTCGGCGCCGAGTTCGGACGCGGTCCGGGCGGCGTAGTCGACGGCGTAGAACGAGTCGCGCCCGCCCTTGGCCTCGATGGCCGAGCCGCGCGGGTAGGCCCAGACGATCAGCGGCATCCCCAGCCGGTGCGCGTCGGCGCGGACCTGCCGCAGCTGCGCGAAGTCCTGTTCCTGGGCGGGAGTGCCGACGTAGAGGGTGTAGCCGACGGCGTCGGCGCCGAGCCGGACGGCTTCCTCGACGCTGCCGTGCAGCGGGGACAGCGCCTCGGCGTCGGACGGGATCTCGGTCTTGCCGTTGAGCTTCAGCACCAGCGGCAGCTCGCCCGCGTAGTCCCAGTAGAACTTCTCGGCCAGCCCGATCTGGATCGCGATCCCGTTGAAGCCGCCCTCCATCGCCAGCTTCAGGACGTACTTCGGGTCGCCGGCGGCCGGGTTGGCGAAGAAGTCGCGGGGCCCGTGCTCCAGTCCCTGGTCGTAGGGCAGGAAGAACGCCGTTCCGTTGCGCAGGCCGTGCTCGTGCAGGATGCGGTGCAGCCGGGTCTTCTTGCCGGTGTTCAGCCCGAGCTCGGCCAGCGGGGGACGGTGCGCCATGGCGGCCTCCGGGAGTAGCTGGATGCGTGACGAGCCCAGCAAATCGCGCCGGGGTGACCGCCACCGCTGGCGAACGCCCCCGGCGCCGGGGCCCTCGGTCACCGGCCCGAGGGACCATCGGCTCTGCCGCGGGCGGCACCCCGGTGGCGAGACTTCGGCGCATGAAGGTCGACGAACTGATCGCGAAGGCGAAGGACGGGCTGGAGACCAGGATGGTCTACGGCGAGCCGTACGAGGTCGACGGCGTCACGGTGATCGTGGCTTCGTCCGTCGGCACCGGCGGTGGCGGCGGGGACGGACGCGACGAGAACGGCCGCTCCGGCGAAGGAGGCGGCTTCGGCCTGTCGGCCAAACCGGTCGGCGCGTACGTCATCAAGGACGGCAAGCTCCGCTGGGAGCCGGCGGTCGACGTGAACCGCCTGCTGGCCACGCTGGGCGCGGTCGTCGTGGCCACGCTCTTCGTCGCCACGCGGCTGGCGAAGTTCAAGTACCGCGCCGAAACCGATGAGCGTCCCTGAGCTGGCCCCGCTGGGCCCGGCCCGCTGCCGCGAGCTGCTCGCCTCCGTCGCGGTCGGCAGGCTGGGCTTCGTCCGCGACGGGCGGCCGGCGATCCGGCCGGTCAACTTCACGGTGGCGGGCGAGGCGATCTGGCTGCGGTCGGGCCGCAGCTCCTGGGCCGACCGGCTCGACGGGCAGCCGGTCACGTTCGAAGCCGACTCCTACGATCCTGGCGGCCACACCGGCTGGAGCGTGATCGTCACCGGGACCGCGACCCTCACCACGGACGTCGAAACGGTGGCCGCCCAGCTCGGCGCCGGCCTGCGCTCGTGGGCTCCCCCGCCGCGCGACCGGCTGCTGCGGATCGGCGTCGACCGGATCGAGGGCAGGTACCTCGGGCCGCGGCCGGACCCGGACGGGGTGCACCCCGGCAACCGTCTCACCGGCCGCTGACCGCCGTCGGGCACAACGGGACGCAAGGCCCGCGCACGGGCATCATGGCGGCCATGCCGCACCGCGTCCTGCTCGCCGACGACGACCGCGCCATCCGCGAGTCCCTCGTCCGGGCCCTCGACCTCGATGGCTACCACGTCACCGAGGTGACCGACGGGGTCAGCGCGCTGGCCACCGCCCGCCGCGACGGCTTCGACGTGCTGATCCTCGACGTGATGATGCCCGGCGTCGACGGCCTCGGCGTGTGCCGCGTGCTGCGCGCCGAAGGCGACCGGACGCCGATCCTGATGCTGACCGCGCGCGTCGAGACCCCCGACCGGGTGGCCGGGCTGGACGCCGGGGCCGACGACTACCTGCCCAAGCCCTTCGAGCTCGACGAGCTCCTCGCGCGGCTGCGCGCCCTGTTGCGGCGCACCTCGGCGGAGCCGGACGCGCGCCGCACGCTGCGGCTCGGCGAGCTCGCGGTCGACCCCGCCGCCCGGCGGGTGTGGTGGCAGGGCACCGAGATCACCCTCTCCAAAACCGAGTTCGACCTGCTGGAACTGCTCGTGCGCAACGCCGGGATCGTGCTCGACCGCACCACGATCTACCAGCGCATCTGGGGGTATGAGTTCGGCGCGGACTCCAAGAACCTCGCCGTCTACATCGGCTACCTCCGGCGCAAGCTCGACCAGGCCGGTGCCGCGGACCTGATCCACACCGTCCGCGGTGTCGGCTACTCGGTGCGGCCGGCGTGAACCTGCGCAGCAAGCTCGCGGTCGCGTTCGCCGGCGTCGGCGCGGCCGCGGCGATCCTCGTCGGGGTGTTCAGCTACCAGGCCGCCTCCCAGCGCATCGACGCCGAGCTCGACCGGTCGCTGCTCACGACGTCGGCGGAGGTCGCGGCCGGCGCGACGCAGGTGCTGGCCCCCAGCCCGGTCACCCGCGGCCCCGACGACGACGACCACGACGAGGCCCAGCCGATGGTCGCCCAGGCGATCGCCCCGGACGGCGGCGTCCGCGCGATCGGCGGCCGCCCGGTCCGCCTCGACGTCGACGACGAAGACCGCGCGCTGGCCGCGACCGGCGCCCTCGCCGAGCACCGCTACACGAACTTCACCGCGGGCCACGACGACTACCGGGTGATCACCGTGGCGCTCGGGCCCGGCCGCGGCGCCGTCCAGCTCGGCATCGACGTCGACGAGTCCCGGCACGTCCTGGCGGAGCTGGCCGCGCGCATCAGCGGCGTCAGCGCGCTCGTGCTCGCCGGGGCCGCGCTGGCCGGCTGGCTGCTGGCCCGGCAGATCACCCGGCGGCTGGTCCGGCTGACCGACGTGACCGAGCAGGTCAGCGACGGCCGCCTGGACGACGTCACCGTGCCCACCGGCGGCCGCGACGAGGTCGGCAGGCTCGCGGCCTCGTTCGACCGGATGCTCGGCAGGCTCGCCGACGCCCGTGCCGACCAGGAGCGCCTGGTCCAGGACGCCGCCCACGAACTGCGGACCCCGCTGACCAGCCTGCGCACCAACGCCAGCGTCCTGCGCCGGTTCGCCGAGCTCACCCCGGAGTCCCGCGCCCGCCTGCTCGACGACGTCGACGGCGAAGCCCGTGAACTGACCCACCTCATCGACGAGCTGGTCGAGCTCGCTACCCGCCGTTACGAAGCCGAGGAGCCGGCGCCGCTCGACCTCGGCGAGGTGGCCGGGCACGCCGCCGAGCGCGTCCGGCGCCGGTCGGGGCGCACCATCGACGTCACCGCCGGCCCCTCGGCGGTGCGCGGCCAGGCGAAGGCGCTGGAACGCGCCGTCTCGAACCTCCTGGAAAACGCCGTCAAGTTCGCTCCCGACGGCCCGATCGAGGTCGTCGTCGGCGACGGCCGGGTCCAGGTGCTCGACCGCGGCCCCGGTATCGGCGACGACGACGCGGTCCGTGTGTTCGACCGCTTCCACCGCGCCGACGGCGCCCGCGGCCTGCCCGGTTCCGGCCTCGGCCTGGCCATCGTGCGGGAGATCGCCCTCGCCCACGGCGGCACCGTGTTCGCCGGGCCGCGCCCCGGCGGTGGCGCCGTGGTCGGGTTCACCGTCGGAGCCGATCTTCTCTTACCGAACTCTCACCCTGGTCACGTCGGCGGCTAACCGGGCTCCGGAAGGGTGGATCCCGACCCCCGAGGAGCCCGATGACCACCACTCTCGCCGCCCGCCGCGTGCCGCGGCCCGTGGTCCGCGCGTGGTGGCGGGACGCCGCGGGGCTGACGGCGTGGCTGAGCGTCCTGTTCGTGGTGGCGCTGTGGGTGTCCGGCCGCGGCCTGCAGGACCTGGGCACCGATTTCTTCACCGCCACCGGGCGGCTCACCGGGCTGCTGTCGGCGGACCTCCTGCTGCTGCAGGTGCTGCTGATGGCCCGGATCCCGTGGGTGGAGCGCAGCCACGGCCAGGACGAGCTGGCCCGGCGGCACCGGCTCGCCGGGTTCACCTCGATCACGCTGCTCGCCGCGCACCTGCTGCTCATCACCCTCGGCTACGCGGCGACCGACCGCTCCGGCGTCCCGGCCGAGGCCTGGGCACTGGTGACGACCTACCCGGGCATGCTCCTGGCGACCGCCGGCACGGCCGCGCTCGCCTTGGTCGCCGTGACCTCGGTGCGGGCGGCCCGGCGGCGGCTGCGCTACGAGTCCTGGCACCTGCTGCACCTCTACGCCTACCTCGGCGCCGGGCTCGCCCTGCCCCACCAGCTGTGGACGGGCGCCGACTTCACCGCCTCCCCGGTCGCCACCGCGTTCTGGTGGTCCGCCTACGCGTCGGCGGCCGGCGCCGTGCTGGTGTTCCGCGTCGGCCTGCCGGTGTGGCTCAACCTCCGCCACCGCCTGGTCGTCGAGCAGGTCGTGCCCGAAGGCCGCGGCGTCGTCTCGGTGTACCTGCGCGGCCGCGACCTCGACCGGCTGCCCGTGGCGGCGGGCCAGTTCTTCGTGTGGCGCTTCGTTTCCGGCCCGGGGTGGACGCGCGGCAAGCCGTTCTCGCTCTCGGCCGCCCCGGACGGGTACCGGCTGCGGATCACGGCGAAAGACCTCGGCGAGGGCAGCCGCCGGCTCGCCACTCTGCGTCCGGGCACGCCCGCGCTGTTCGAAGGACCGTACGGCCGGCTGACCGCCACTGTCCGAAAAGGACGAAAGCTCGCGCTGTTCGCGTCCGGCATCGGGATCACCCCCCTGCGCGCGCTCTTGGACGAACTCCCGTACCGGCCGGGGGAAGCCGTGCTGTTCCAGCGCGCGGGCCGGCCGGCGGACCTGCTGTTCCGGCGGGAGCTCGAGGACCTCGCCGCCCGCCGCGGGGTGCGGATCCACTACCTGCCCGGCCGGCGCTCGCGCGACCGCGCGTCGTGGCTGCCCGCCGGGTACGCGCCGGTGCCCGACGAGCAGGTGCTGCGCCACCTCGTGCCCGACATCGCCGAGCACGACGTCTACGTGTGCGGCCCCGACGCGTGGACCGGCGCGGTGCTCGGCAGCGCGCGCCGCGCCGGCGTGCCCGCCGACCGCGTCCACGCCGAGCGGTTCGCCTGGTAGGAAAGGACTTCCGATGCGCAGGATCGCCATCGCCTTCGCGGCGACCGTGTCCGTCGTCGTGCTGCTGTTCAGCTACCGCACCAGCACCGACCAGACGCCGGTAGCGGCCGGCCGTCCGCTCGCGCGCCCCCAGCCGACCCACCCCGCGAGCCCGCCCGCTTCCGGCGCTCCCACCGGTGCCGCCACCGGGACGTTCACCGGCGACGCCGCCGACACCCGCTACGGCCCGGTGCAGGTGCGGATCACCGTCGCGGGCGGCCGGATCACCGACGCCGAGGCCATCGACTACCCGCAGGAGAGCGGCCGGGACGTCCGGATCAACTCGGCGGCCGTGCCGGAGCTGAACCAGGAGGCGCTGCAGGCCCAGAGCGCGCAGATCGACACGGTCAGCGGCGCGACGTACACCTCCGAGGGCTACCAGCGGTCGCTGCAGTCGGCGATCGACCGGGCCCACGGGTGAGCACCGCGCACCGCCGGTCCTGGACCCGGCCCGTCATGGGCACGGCGGCGAGCCTCCACCTGCGCGGCCCGCGCGTCGATTCCGACCCCGCGGTCGAACCGGCCGTGGCCGCGGTGTTCGGGCACCTGCGGGCCGCCGACGAGCTGTTCAGCACCTACCGGCCGGACAGCCAGGTCAGCGCGCTCCGCCGGGGCGAGCTGCCGCGCCGGGAGTGGCACCCGTGGCTCACCGAAGTCGTGGCGCTGTGCGAAGAAGCGCGCGACCGCACGGACGGCTACTTCGACGCGGCGCTGCCCGGCGGCTTCGACCCGTCCGGGCTGGTGAAGGGCTGGGCGGCCGAACGCGCCGCCGCCCACCTGGCCCGCCTCCCCGGGTTCGACCACTACCTCAACGTCGGCGGTGACATCACCGGCCGGGTCGGCCGCGCGAGTGCCCCGCCGTGGCGGGTCGCCGTCGAAGACCCCGCCGGCCGGACCGGCTTCCTGGCGATCCTCGAGCTGCGCGCCGGCGGCGTCGCGACGTCCGGTTCGGCCGCTCGCGGCGCGCACATCGTCGATCCGCGCACCGGCGCGCCCCCGCGCGAACTGCTCGCCGTGACGGTCACCGGCCCGGCCCTGGTGTGGGCCGACGTCTTCGCCACGGCCGCGTTCGCCCGCGGCGGCGAAGACGTGACCGAATGGGTGCCGGCGCACGCACCGGGCTACCGCGTCGCCGCCCTCGCCCGCGCGCCCTGAGCACGCGGCGTCCCCCGGCCCCCACACCCTCCACGAAGGACATCATGACCACCGTCAACGGCCTGCCCGCCCACGTGCTGCTCGTGCACGCGATCGTCGTCCTGCTCCCCCTGTCGGCACTCCTGCTGGTCCTCAGCGCGCTCTGGCCCGCCGCACGCGGCAAGCTGGCCGGTCCCAACGCGATCCTGTCCGTGGTCGTCGTGGTCCTCGTCCCGATCACGACCGAGGCGGGCGAATGGCTGGAGCGACGCGTCGCCTCCACACCGCTCGTGCGTGACCACACCGAGCTCGGCGACACCGCGCTGTGGGTGGCGATCCCGGTGGCCGTGCTGGCCCTCCTGGTCTGGTGGCGCCGCCGCGAGAGCCTGCGGGCCGACCGGCGAACGTTCCTGGCCCCGGCCTCGGCCGCGGTGACGGTGGTGCTGTCGGTCCTGGCGGTCGTGGCCGCGGGCGCGGCGGTCTACGACATCTACCGCATCGGCGACTCCGGCGCGCAGGCCAGCTGGCAGGGCCAGTTCAGCTCGGCCCCGGCACCGCGCGGGCCCGCCCGCTGATCCCGGTTCGCACTTGCACCGGCGCGGGGCGGCTACCGGCCGGCCAGCTCGGCGACGGCCGGCGCGAGAGCACCGGCGCCGTCGGCGCCGACCACGAAGTAGGAGAACCCGATCTCCTCGCGCCGCCGCTGGATCTCCTCGGCCGCGGCAGCGGGGTCGCTGGGCAGGAACGCCAGCGAGTCCGCGGCCCGGACGGCAGCGGGGTCGACGTCGGGGCTGGCCATGAACGCCGCGACCGAGTCGCCGACCACGGGGACGTGCAACGCCAGTTCCACATCGCGACGGTTGTCGAAGTGTTTCACCCGGTCCACCGTCGCGGCCCGCGTCTCGATCTGCGGCATCACGAAGGTCACCGTGTCGGCGAGTTCGGCGGCGAGCGCCTGCGCCTTCGGCCCGCCCACGGCCATGACCACCGGGGTGTGCCGGTCCGGGCCGTCGAGGTCGCGCAGGGCCGCGACGACGTCACGCACCTGGCTCAGCCGCCGGCCCGGCGGGGTGGCCGGCAGCCCCAGTTCGCGGAGCTGGTCGGCGATCCCGGGCCGGCCGGTGCCGATGCCCAGCTCGAACCGGCCGTCGGTGAGCACGGTCAGCGAGTGCGCCTCCCACGCGGTGATCCACGCGGGCCGGACCGGAGAGGCGTACACCCAGGTCCCCACGCGCAGGTCGGTGACCGTCGCCGCGACGGCGAGCGCCGGACCCGGTGCCGGCTGCCACTGCGGCACGTCGGGCATCAAGATCGTCGAGTAGCCGCTGTCGGCCAGCGCCCGTAGCTGATCACGCCACGCCGCCAGGTCCGTGGCGATCGGCGCGACGACGCCGAACCGCAACGGCCTGTTTTCGCCTGCCGGGTGACCCGTCATGGTGAAGCTCCTTTCTCGTGGCCCGCCTTGGTGCCGTGATTTATACCTGCCACGCAGTCAACGGCCTGATGTCACTCGGGTGTCGTCGGCCGGGCCGGCCGGGTAGGGTGCGGGCATGCCTCGCTGGGAACCGGGCAGCACGGAACGCATGCAGCAAGCCGCTCTCGAACTGTTCGCCGAGCAGGGATTCGAAAACACGACAGCGGACGAGATCGCCGCGCGCGCCGGAGTGACGAAGCGTACTTTCTTCCGGCATTTTCCGGACAAGCGCGAAGTCCTCTTCCACGGTCCGGCGAGCGGATTCCCCGTGGCCGCGGTCATCGAGGGAATCGCCCGTGCGGACGCGACCATGAGGCCCCTCCGGATGATCGCGTCCGCGGTCGCCGGCTACGACTGGGACGGGCTGGCCCCCCGGCTGCTGCAGCGGAAACGGCACGCCGTCATCGCGGCGAATCCGGAATTGCTGGAGCGCCAGCTGATCAAGTACGAGGCGATCAGGCTGGAATTCGCCGAGGTTCTGCGGCAGCGCGGTTTCGACGACGACGCCGCGCGATTGGCAGCGGACATCGGCATCGCCCTGTGCCGCTCCGCCTATGAACTCTGGCTCAGGGCGAGCGACGACACCGGAATGGATCGGATCATCGACGATGTCGTCGACACGCTGAGGATTTCCGTGAGTCCCGAAAGCTTCGGCTCCGTGCGCGGTCGGCCCGGCAGTTGACGTCACTGAGTGACATCGCTACGGTGATGTCACCAAGAGACATCACCCGAGCGGCCGGAGTGCGGAAGCGACCGACGGCGAAAGAAGGGGACGACCCATGTCGACGAACCAGAACGCGCCCGCCACCCAGAGGTACATGGTGGTCGGGATCCTGCGCGAAGACACGGACCTCACGGAGTTCGCCGCGCTCCGGGAGGACGAGCACAAGCAGCTGGAAGTGCTGCGCGCGGAAGGCAGGATCGGCGCCCACTACGTCTCCCCCACCCGGCGGGCGACGTTCGTCGAGATCATCGCCCCCGACGAAGATCACGTCGCGGAGACGCTGGCAACCCTGCCCTTCGCACGGTTCTTCGACGCCGACGTCTACCCGACCGCGCCCCCGGACGCGGCGGAACTCGCCCACCGCGCGCGGCTGTGAGCCGCTCCCGCCGATCTCTCCCGGGAGGAAACCGCGGCGAGCCCGGTCGCCGGGGTCGACGACCGACTCGGCGAAGCGTCCCGCCACCCCCAGCGGCTCTCCCCACCGGCAAGTCCTCGCACTGACCGGACTCGCCGGCCCGCCTTCACGCTTGGAGGTTCTCCAGGTCCTCGAGCAGGCCGGGGTGCACGGGTTTCCAGCCCAGCGCCTCGCGCGTGTGTGCGCTCGAGGCGGGCTGGTCCATCGCGAAGATCGGCCCGAACGGCCCGAAAACCTCCGGTGGCACGGACTCCACCGGCAGGCCGAGCCGCCGGCCGACGACCTCGGCGATGTCGCGGACCGCGTCGCCTTCGTCGGCCACCGCGTGCCAGGACGTGCCGGCCGGCGCCGACTCCAGGACCAGCCGGAACAGGACCGCCGCGTCGAGCGCGTGCACCGCGGGCCAGCGCTGCTTGCCGTCACCGGGGTAGCCCGCGACACCGCTGCAGCGCGCCTGCTCCGCGAGCAGGCCGGCGAAGCCGCCCTTGCCGTCGCGGTGCACCGTGCGCGGCATCCGCACCGCCGCGCTGCGCACCCCGCGCGAAGCCGAGTCCAGCAACGTCGTCACCGAACGCGCGCGTTGCGCGACCGGTCCCTCGGCCGGCAGCGGGTCCGCCTCGGTGGCCGTCCGGCCCGGGATCCACGGCGTGCCCGACACGGCGACGATCGGCCGGTCACTGCCGGCCAGCTCCTCCCCCATCGCCCCGTCGGACTGCGCGACCCCGGCCCTGAGCAGCCGGACGTCCGCGAGGTCGCCGCGCAGCACGGTGGCTCCGGCGGTCTCCAACCGATGGTTCCCGTGCCGCCGGTGACGAAGACGCGCATGATCACTCCTTGATGAGACGCTGTCTCATCTAGCGCAACGCCCTCAAGAGCGGCGAGCTCGCGGCCACCGCGCTCCGCGGGCGGGGCGTCCCGCAAGCGACCGCGGACCTGGCGGGCGAACTCGGAGTCCTCGCCGTCAAGCGGGGTTTCGCACGATGGTGCGACAGCGACGACGACGTCGGCCTCGACCGCCGCATGCTGGAAGCCCTGGAGCACCTGCGCGTGGCGGCCGCCGCGCTCTCGACACGACCCGCGCGCCACGTGGATCCAGGCCGGTGAGGGCCCCGGGCTTCGCCTCGTTTCGCCGGGCATCTCAGTGGGTAGTTGCGTCGCGGCGCGGAAAGTGTCCCGATGCCCGGAGGTGGCCGCGGTGAGCATCTCGTTCGAACCGGAGCGGCTGGAGATCGCGCGCCTGGAGACGAGCACCGGGGTCGTGGCCCTGGCGCTGTCCGGGGAACTCGACGCCGGAACGACGCCGAAGCTCGCCGGCGCGCTCGTCCGGGCGCTCGACGAAGTACCCGAAATACTCGTCCTCGACCTCGCCGGGGTGTCGTTCATGTCCGTTGCCGGGGCGCGGTCGATCCGGCTCACCCACGACGCGGCGGGGTCGACCCGGCTGCGTGTCGTGACCGGCGACAGCCGGGCGGCGCACCAGTTGTTGCACGGAACCGGGTTTTCGGCCGTGCTCGACTGCTACCCGACCCGGTCCGCGGCGCTGTCCGCCGGCAGCCGCACGGCCTTCCTCACCCGGGCGAACGCCAGCTGGAACCGGTAGGGCTCAGGCGTCTCCGCGGCTCACGGTCAGCTCGGTCCACGGGACCTCCCGCAGATCGCGGTGCACCCACCGGGCGATCCGGTCGACCACCCACGGCCGGCTCATCTCGTCCCGCTCGTAGCCCAGCAGGCGGACGCGCCGGTGAGGAACGATCAGCGCCGCCCGGATCACCGGCGCACCGTCGCCGTCCGCCTCGGTGATCAGGTCGGCGATCCGCCCGAGCCGCCGCCCCTGGGCGTCGTAAGCGGTCGAACCCAGCAGGTCACTCGCGCGCATCGCGGGCTCCCGGAATCCGGCCGATCACGTGCTCGCGAAGCCATTTTTCCAGCGGTGGTTCGGTCAGGACCTCGGCCCGCAACGACAGCGTCAGGTGACTCCCGACGTCGGCGACGTGTTCGAACGGGATCCGCAGCGGCGCGGGTGTTTCCTCCGCGCGCAGCCGCGTGGCGATCGCGGCGAGCCAGTGGCCGAACCGGCCGCCGATCCGCCGTCCGAGGGCGACCTGGCCGACCAGCAGCGCGACGACCCGCAGCCGCCCGTCCTCACCCGCGGCGAGTTCGACGTCGTCGACCTTGCCGACCTTCCGGCCCGCCAAGTCGACGATCTGCCGGTCCAGGAGGTGGAAGTCGATCCGCAACGTGGTCATTGGCCGGCTCCGGTGATGATCATCAGCGGGATCGCGGCCACCGCCGCGACGAGGATGACGCCCAGGTAGGTGACGCCCAGTACGTTGCGGATCCGCCCGTTGACCTGGTCGCCGAGGTAGTCACGGTCGTTCGCGACGACGAGGATCGGCAGATAGGTCAACGGCAGGACCACCGCGGACAACAGCAGCGTGTACTCGGTGAGCTGCACCGGGTCGATGGTGGTCAGCAACAGCGCGGCGCCCAGCACGACGCTGACCAGCACGACAGTGTGGAACCGGGCCGCGCGGCGCGGAGCGACGCGTTTGCCCCACTCCCAGCCGAAGTACTGCGCGACGGTGTAGCCGGCGGACAGCCCGGTCTCCAGCGCCGCCCCGAACGTCGCGGCGAACACGCCGAGGATGGCCACCGCCAGCCCGAGCTTGCCCAGCGCCAGCCCGACCGGCAGCGTCGTCTGGGTGATCGCGTCGACCTTCACCGAGGCCGGTTCGAACACGACCGCGGCGCACGCCATGATCGCCAGCGACAGCAGGCCGCCGAGCGGAAACCCGACGAACACGTTGACGCGCTCGGTGCCGAGGTCCTTGCGCGTCCAGTTTTCTTCGACCCCACCGGAAGAGAAGAAGAACACCTCGTACGGCGTCATCGCCGCCGCGAACAAGGCGACCGCGAAATACCCGTAGGTGGCCCAGTTCTCCGTCGGCGGCGGTCCCCCGCCGACCTCACCGAGCAGATCGGCCCACGGCACCGGCAGCGTCACCAGCGCGACCACGAACACGACCAACGCCAAGCCCAGCAAGCCGAACACCCGCTCGAGGGTCTCGAACTTGGTGCGCCACAACACCACCCAGAGCACGACCGCCACGACCGGCACCCACAGCAGGTAGTGCACGCTGGTCGCCAGGTGCAGCGCGAGCGCCACCCCGCCGATCTCCGCGCCCAGCGTCAGCATCGTGACCAGATAGGACCCGGCCAGGTTCACCAACGCGATCCGCGGCCCCAGCCGTTCCCGGATCAGGTCGAACACCGGACGGCCGCTGACCGCGGCGATCCGGCCGGCCATGTCCGCGTACACGCAGATCCCGACGATGCCGACGACCACCACCCACGCCAGCCGCAGGCCGAACCGGGCGCCGGTCTGGGAGTTCGCGACCAGGTCCCCGATGTCGACGAAACCCCCGATCGCCGTGAGGATCCCCAGCGTGACGGCCAGGATCTTCTTCACCGGTGGCGCTCCAGGAAACCGGCCAGCAGGTCACCCGTGCCACGCAGCTTCGCCGCCAACGCGCGTTCGGCGCCCGGCCCCGCATCGGCCGCCGGGCTCACGGCCGCCACTTCGGCAGCGGCGGCGCTCAGCAACGGCAGGCACTCGTCGTGCACCGCGAGGGCAGCCGCATCCGGCACCTCTTCGCCGGTGAAGTCGCTGGTCGCCGTGGCCAGGGTGTCGCGGGCCTGCCAGAGCACCGCCGACCGGTACGGCGGGAGGATGTTCCCTCCGGCGTCGGCCGTCACCATCAGTTCGGTGGTCCGGACCTGGGACAGCGCCTCTTCGGCCGCCGCAAGCGCCGAATCCCGGTAGTCGTCGGACGAAGCAGGCAGAACGGACGGAACGACGACCGCGGCCAGCACGACGGCCGCGAGTCCGCCCCACACCGTGATTTTCGCCGTTCTGCCGGGCACCGGATCACCGTAGTCCCAGTGGGACGATCCGGCCGACCGACAGTGGCGGGGAACCCGTCGTCGTGGCCGTCAGCGTCCGTCAGCGCCGCCGGCGGAGGCGCGTGGACGTGCCGCCCGCTGGTGCCGGCCGGCGCGGGCCGGTACGGCTCCGGTCAGCGGGAGCCCGGCCCGGGTTCCGGAACGTCGCCGATGTAGGGACCGCTGCCCACCCCGCCGACGGGCGACGGGTCGCTCGAGGGCCCTCCGGCCGCGGCCGCCACCGGAGCGAGGACGGCGAGCAGGGCCGCGGCGAGCAAAGCGGCTGCGCCGGCACGTTTCATCGGTCGATCCCCTTTCGTTCCCCCACATGGTGCCAGACCCGGCTTGCTCACGTCCGGTTGGTGATCCCCCGGGCTGAGTCATGATCGGCACCCTGCGGCACGGACTCGAAGCACGGCGGTCACGCGGCCTGCGGCTCGACCACCCCCTGTCGCAACCGGTCACGCTCGGCCCAGCGGACCACGGCGGGAACGGCCAGGCCGGTCAAGGCGAAAACACCGCCGATCACGAACCAGCCCGGGGTTCCCCAGGTGATGCACAACGCGATCAGCACCGCCGGCCCCAGCGTCACGCCGAGCCCCAAGCCCATCCCGAACAGGCCCTGGTACTGGCCGACCGCGTGCGGGGGCGCCAAGGTGAAGGACAGCTCGAAACCGCCCGCCGCCTGCCAGAGCTCGCCGACCGTGTGCACCACCACCGCGGCCAGCAGGAGAACGAGAGCCAGCCACGTCGGGGCGCCCGCCATGGCCGCGATCGCCACGCACGCCGCGAAGAACGCGAAGCCGGCGCGCCGGAACGCCACCGCCCCCGCCCGGGTCGTGTCGATCCGGCGGCTGGCCCGGACCTGGAAGAACACCACGATCACGGTGTTGACCACCATCACGCCGGAGACCGTCCAGTTCGGCGCCGTGGTCCGGGCGACGAGCCACAGCGGGACCGCCGCGGTGAGCACCCGGTATTGGATCGCCATCACGCCGTCCAGCAGCGTCAGCGCCAGGTACGGCCGGTCCCGCAGCGCGACCCGGCGGGGCCCCGTGCCGGCCGGTTTCGGCGGGACCGCCGGGAGGAACAGCACGATCGCCGTGCTCGCCGCGTAGGACACCGCGCTGCCGCCGATCAGCAGCAGGTACGCGTTGCGCGTGTCGGCCGCGACACCCCAGCCCGCCAGCAGCGCACCGAGCGCGATGCCGAGGTTGGTCACCGAGCGCAGGTAGCCGCGGAACTCGGCCGGCCGGTCGCCGCCGAACTCCTGCACCAGCGGGCTGCGGGCCGCCGGGCCCGCCGTCTGGGCCGCGGCGCCGAGACTCGCGAAGGCCACGAACGTCCAGAAGTCCTGGGCCAGGCACAGCCCCGTCATGGAGATCGCGCCGAGCACGAGCGTCAACGCGTAGACGGTCCGGGCTCCGTGGCGGTCGGCGAGGTGGCCGAACGGGATCCCGGCCGCGAGCGACACCGCGCCCGCGATCGTCAGGCCGGCGCCGACCTGGCCGGCCGGCAGCCGGACGACGCGGGTGAAGTACAGGACACCGGCGGTCAGGTAGACGCCGTAGCCGGTCATGGTGACCAGGGTCGCCACGGCCAGGAGCCGGGGTGGTCCGCCGCGGGGCAGGAGCGCGGGCATGGCAGGCCTTTCTCAGTGGTGGGACAGGGTGAAGGCGCGGTCCTCGGCACCGGCTCCGGAACGCGGCGGCGTGGCGGTCCACCGGCACAGGCCGACGCCGAGGTTCATGCCGCCGCCGAACCCGGCCAGCAGCACGACGTCGCCGACGTTCAGCGCGCCGGCGCGGTGGGCGGCGTCGAGCGTGATCGGCACGGACGCCGCGCCGGTGTTGGCGAAGCGGTCGACGGTAAGGTGCAGGGTGGCGTTGGGCAGGTCGAGCGCCTCCCCCAGTTCGCGCAGCATGACGCCGTTGGCCTGGTGCGGCACGAGGTGGTCCACGGCGGCCGGCGGCAGGCCGCTTTCCCGCAGCGCCGAGGCGATCGCGCCGGGGACGTGCCCGGTGACGAAGTCGCGCACGCCCCGGCCGTCCATCCGGAAGAAGTGCTCGCCGTCCAGCACCGAGCGCACCGACGCCGGGACCCGGCTGCCACCCGCGCGCACGCCGATCAGGCGGTGGTCGTCACCGTGTCCGCGCAGCCGCGTGCCGATGACGCCCCCTCCCGCCGGTACCGGTCCGAGCACCACTGCTCCCGCACCGTCACCGAACAGGATCGCGGTCTTGCGGTCACGCGCGTCCAGGATGCGGGAGTAGATGTCGGCGCCGATCACCAGCGCGTGCCCGCCCTCCCGGACGAGGCCGTGGGCCATGGCGAGGGCGTAGACGAACCCGCTGCACACGGCGTTGACGTCGACCGCGGAAGCCGAGCGGGCGCCGATCAGGTGCTGGACCAGGCTCGCCGTGGCCGGCTGCGGGTGGTCCGGGGTGGAGGTGGCGACGACGATGTGGTCGACGTCGTCCGGGCTCAGGCCCGCCGCGAGCAGCGCCCGGTCCGCCGCGATCGCCGCGAGGTTGGAGGTGGCCTGCCCCGGTTCGGCGCGCCGCCGTTCGCGGATGCCGGTCTTGCGTTCGATCCACGCCGCGTCGACCCCGGCCGCCGGGGCGATCTCGGCGTTGGTGACGACGCGGCCGGGCAGGTAGGAGCCGGTGCCGAGAACTCCGATGTCGGTCATGTCGGCCTTGTCTTCCTCGGGGGTCAGCGCAGGGCCCACAGGCCCGGCAGGCGGTCGGGTCCGGACTCCGGCACGAACTTCACCGAGTCCACGAGTTCGGCGGCGAGCGCGCTCGCCGCTTCGGGCGTGTCGGCGCCGACGACGATCAGGCCGACGCGGTCGCCGGAACGGTGCAGGGGCTTGACCTCGTCCCCGGGCCCCACCCCCAGTTCCGCGTGCAGGACGGCGGGGTGCGCGAGCACCTCGTCCCAGCCTTCGACGGCCGCGAGGCGTCCCGGCGGCGGCGTGAAGTACCGGACGGCCGCGCCCCGGCTCGGTTCCGGGGGGACGTCCGGGAGCGGGCGCCCCAGCATGTCGTCGAAGACCAGCCCGTACAGCTCGAGACCGGGGATGGCGTGGGCGAGCATGCGGTGGATCCAGTCACCGCCGAACCGGCCGTGCACCTCGCCGAGCACCACGCCGGCCGGGGTGAGCCACAGCTCGACGTGGAAGCCGCCGGCCCGCAAGCCCAGCGTCTTCAGCGCACCCGACACCTGCTCTTCGATCTCCCGCCGCCGGGCGTCCGGCAGCGGCGCGGGCAGCACGTGCCCGGTCTCGACGAAGAACGGCGGCGGCACCTTCTCCTTGGCCGTGACGGCGAGGATCTTCGGCTCGCCGCCGAGGAAGATCCCTTCGACGCTGAACTCCGGTCCCTCGACGAACTGCTCGACGAGGAACGGCCGGGCGTCCGGCAGCAGCGCGAGCGCCGCGGGCAGCTCGGCGGCCTCGGTCACCCGGCTCACGCCGGTGCTTCCCATGGCGTCACGCGGCTTCACGATCCACGGTCCGGGCTGCTCGCGCAGGAAGGCCTCGGCCTCGGTCCGGTCCGCGCAGAGCCGGACGACCGGCTGCGGGAACCCGGCGGCGGACAACGCTTCCCGGCAGGCGTCCTTGGTCCGGACGCGGTGCACGGCCGCCGGCGGGTTGCCCGGCGCCCCGACCGCTTCGGCGGTCTCGGCCACGGCGACCTGCAGCAGTTCTTGAAGGGCGTAGACGGCGTCGAAGCGCTCACCCCGGGCACGGGCCCAGGCCGCGGACTCCCCCGGCCGCGAAACGTCCACAGTGGACGTCTCCGCCGCCTTCCCGACGACGTCCGCCGTCGCTTCGAGGATGTCGGCGGTGTTGGTGACGTGCACGCGGATGCCGCGAGCCGCCGCCTGGGCGAGTGCCTCGGCCGCCATGTCGAGGCTGAAGCTCAACGGCCGGGCGCCGCCGACGAAGAGCAGGGTCGGCGCATCAGACATGGGTGTCTCCTTCGGGTTCCAGCGTGATGAGGACTTGGTCGGCGGTGACGCCGTCGCCGAGCGCGCACGAAAGCCGCTCGACCGTCCCGGCGAAGGGCGCGAGGACGCGGTTCTCCATCTTCATCGCCTCGACGACCACGAGCAGCTCCCCCGCTTCGACCCGGGCACCCGGTTCGCACGCCACGCCGACGACGACCCCGGGCATCGGCGTGCGCACCACGCCGTCGGCGGCCTCGCCGCCGCCTTCGGCGAACGTGCGGCGGAGCAGGGCGAAGCGGTGGCCGCCGAGAACGATCTCGTAGCCGCCCGAGGTGGGCAATCCCGTCCAGCGGGTGGATCCCACGGTGCCGCGCACCAGGCCGTCCGCCGCCGGTTCGGCCACCACCGTGAGCCGGCGGCCGTCGGCCTCGACGTGCAGCCCGGCCCGGTCGCGGGCCAGCAGCCGGGCTTCGCGGTCGCGCCCGTCGAGGCGCAGGACGAGCCGGCCGAGCGGGGCGTCCGGGTCGAGCGCGGCGCGGTCGAAGGCGCCGATCGTCCCGGTCCACGGCGAGGCCGACGCGGTCCGCTCGGGCACCGCCATGGCCGCCGCGCACGCGAGTGCTTCCGCGTCGCGGCCGTGGGCCGCGGGGACGGCGGTCAAGCCGTCGACCAGGTGGGTGTCGACCCGGCCCTCGACGACACGCGGTTCGGCCAGCAGCTCGCCGAGGAAGCCGAGGTTCGTCGTCAGGCCGACGAGCGTGGTCTCCTCGATCGCCGTGCGGAGGCGGGTGAGCGCGGCCTGCCGGTCGGGGCCGGCGGCGACCAGCTTCGCGACCATCGGGTCGTAGAAGCCGGGCACCGCGCCGGAGTCGTCGAACGCGGCCTCGACGCGGACGTCCCGCGGCCACCGGACGAGCTCCGCGTGGCCCGGCGCGGGCCGGAAGCCGTGGGCGGGGTCTTCGGCGTAGACGCGGCACTCGATCGCGTGCCCGGTGGCGCGGATCTGCCACTGCGGCAGCGGGATCGGCTCGCCGTCGGCGATCCGCAGCTGCCACTCGACGAGGTCGAGGCCGGTGATCTCTTCGGTGACCGGGTGCTCGACCTGCAGCCGGGTGTTGACCTCCAGGAAGAAGAACCGCCCGGCGCCGTCGAGGATGAATTCGAACGTCCCGGCGCCGACGTAGCCCAGTGCGGTGGCGCCGCGCACCGCGGCCTCCAGCAGCGCGCGGCGGGTGGTCGGCGGCAGGTGCGGCGCCGGGGCCTCTTCGACGATCTTCTGGTGCCGCCGCTGCAGCGAGCATTCGCGTTCGAAGAGGTGGACGACGTTCCCGTGCCGGTCGCCGAAGACCTGCACTTCGATGTGCCGCGGCGCGGCGACGTACCGCTCGGCGAGCAGCCGTCCGTCGCCGAACCCGGCCCGGCCCAGCCGGACGGCCTCGGCGACCGCCTCGGGCAGCTCGGCCTCGTCGTGGACCACGCGCATGCCCTTGCCGCCGCCCCCGGCGACCGGCTTGAGGATCACCGGGTACCCGATCCGGCCGGCGTCGGCGCGCAACCGCTCCACTGACTCCGTCGCGTGCTCCGAGCCCGGCAGCACCGGCACACCGGCCGCGGCCATCAGCTCCCGCGCCCGGGCCTTGTCGCCCATCGCCTCGATCGTCGCCGCGTCCGGTCCGATGTAGACGAGCCCGGCCTCGGCGACGCGCGCGGCGAACTCTGGGTTCTCGGACAGGAATCCGTACCCGGGGTGGACGGCGTCGCAGTCGGTGCGCCGGGCCGCCTCGATGACGGCGTCGATGTCGAGGTAGCTCTCCCGGGCCGCCGGTCCGATGAGGACGGTCTCGAGCGCCCCGTCGAGGTGGGCCGCCTGCGCGTCGGCCGCCGAATACACGGCGACGTGGCCGACGTCCAGCCGGCGGCAGGTGCGCGCGATCCGGCGGGCGATCTCCCCGCGGTTGGCGATCAGCACACGTTTCGGCATCGTCCCCTCACATCCTGAAAACCCCGAAGCGGGTCTCCCGCTTCGGCGCGTCGGCGGCCATGGCCAGGCACAGTGCCAGCCAGTCCCGGGTCTCGACGGGGTCGACGACCGCGTCGACCCACAGCCGGGCCGCGTAGTACAGCGGCTGCGCCTGCCGTTCGTAGGCGGTGAGGATCGGCTCGCGGATCTCCGCCTCCTCCTCGGGCGTGAGCTCGCGGCCGTCCTTGGCGAGCTGGTCGCCGCGGATCAGGGTCAGCACCTTCGCCGTCTGCTCGGCACCGACCACAGTGGACCGCGCGCTCGGCCACATCGCCATCAGCTGCGACCCCATGGACCGCCCGCACATGGCGAAGTTGCCCGCGCCGTAGCTGCCGCCGATGACGAGGCTGAACTTCGGCACCTTCGCGCACGACACGGCGTTGACGAGCTTGGCGCCGTGCTTGGTGATGCCGCCCGCCTCGTACTCGGCGCCGACCATGAACCCGTTGATGTTGTGCAGAAACAGCAGCGGGATGTCTCGCTGCGCGCACACCTCGATGAAGTTCGCGGCCTTCTGCGCGCTCTCGGAGAACAGGACGCCGTCGTTGATCAGCACGCCCACCGGGTAGCCGCCGACGTGCCCGGTCCCGCAGACGATCGTCGGGCCGAACCGCGCGCGGTACTCGGTGAACTCACTGTCGTCGAGCAGGCGGGCGAGGATCTCGCGGGCCGGGATGTGTTCCCTCAGCCCGGCGCTCACCACACCCGGCAGCTCGGCGGGGTCGTACTTCGGCGGCCGGGGTGCCCGCGGCGGCGCGGCCAGCGGCGGCCGCGGGCTGCGCGCGGCGAGGTCGCGCAGGATCTCGAGGGCGTGGTCGTCGTTCTCGGCGAGGTGGTCGGCGACACCGGTGACGCGGGTGTGCAGGTCCGCGCCGCCGAGCGTCTCCGCGTCGACGACCTCGCCGGTCGCCGCGCGCACCAGCTGCGGTCCGCCGAGGAACACCGTGCCGGTGCCGCGGACCATCACCGTCTCGTCGCACATCGCCGGGATGTACGCCCCGCCCGCGGTGCACGAGCCCAGCACCGCCGCCAGCTGCGGCAGCCCTTCGGCGGACAGCTCGGCGATGTTCCGGAAGATCCGGCCGAGGTGGTCCTCGTCGGGGAACAGGTCCTCCTGCAACGGCAGGAACACACCCCCGGAGTCGACGAGGTAGATGCACCCGAGCCCGTTCTCCCGGGCGATCTTCTGGCCGCGCAGGTGCTTGCGGACGCCGAGCGGGAAGTAGGTGCCGCCCTTCACGGTGGCGTCGTTGGCGAAGACCATGAACGGCCGTCCGGCGACGATCCCAACGCCCACGACCAGCGCGGCCGAGGGCACCGGCTCGTCGTAGACGTCGTGCGCGGCCAGCTGGCCGACCTCCAGCAGCGGCGTGCCCGGGTCCAGCAGCCGCGCGACGCGCTGCCGGGCGGTCAGCTTGCCGCGTGCGGCGTGCTTGCGGTGCGCTTTCTCGCTGCCCCCGGCCAGCGCCGCGGCCCGCGCCCGGGCGATGACCTCGCGGTTGACCTCGAAGTCCTCGGCGTTGCGGCGGAAGGCGGCCGAGGTGACGTCGAGGTGCGAACGCAGCGCCGTCATGCCTCCCCCAGTGTGCCGAGGAGGGCGGCGAACCGCTCGATCTCGGCCGTGGTCATGCCGGCGCGCAGCATGATCCGCAGCCCCGCCTTGCCGCGGCCGATGATCGGGAAGAAGATCGGCGAGACGTAGAAGCCGTTGCGGAACAGGTGCTGGGCGAGCCGGACGGTCGCGTCTTCCGAGCCCACCCGGACGAACCGGATGGGCAGGCCGTCGCCGCGTTCGCCGGTCTCCACCAGGCGGTCGAACAACGCGATGTTGTCCTGCAGCCGCCGCTGCAACGCGGTCAGCTCGTCGGTGCGGTGCAGCTCCGCCGACGCGAGCACGCCGCCGAGGCCCGCGGTGTTGATCCGCTGCGACCACATGAGCGGGCCGCCGTTGCGCTGCGCGGTGTCCAGCCGCCACTGCGAACCCCGCCGGCCGAGGAAGATCGCGCCGCCGGACGCGCCGAAGCCCTTGTTGAGCGAGGTGATGATGATCGTGCGGTCGTTGATCTGCCCGAGCTCCTCCAGCACGACACCGCGGCCGCGGTGCCCGACCGTCGAGATGCCGTGGGCTTCGTCGAAGACGAGGAACAGGCCGTACTTGTCCTGCAGGGTCAGCAGTTCCCGCACCGGTGCCTGCCCGCCGGTGCTGTAGACGCCGTCGGCGACGTAGGCGACCCGCTTGTGCTGCTTGCACAAAGCCTCCAGCGCCTCGACGTCGTTGTGCGGCACCACGGCGACCTCGGTCTCGTCGGCGACGCTCGGCTTCATCGCGTTGAGGCAGAAGTGGGCGTTCTTGTCGAACACCATCAGCGGCGGCTCGCCCTCGGTGAAGATCCCCGAAGCGACCAGCGGCAGCGCCGCCCACGCGGCCGCGGCGCACGAGTTGAGCGTCACGGCCTCGACGTCGAACAGCTCCGACAGCGCCGCCTCGGCGTCTCGCAGGGCACCGAAGCGGACCCGCATCCGGGACGTCGAGGTGTTCAGCGCGCCTTCGGCCAGGACGGCGTCGGCGGCGGCTTTCACGAGCTTCGGGTGCGTGTCCAGGCCGAGGTAGGAGTAGGAGGACATGTTGACGAACTCGTGGTCGTCGTCGAGGGTGCGGTGGCGGCCGTCGCCGAGCCCGGCCACGACGACGTCGAACAGGCCGGCCTTGTCGGTGACGTCCCAGAAGTCGTCGCTGATCCGGGCGGACTTCTTGATGTTCAGGAACGAGTGCACGGTTTCTCCTTCAGTACGTGTGGAAGCCGCGGCCGGTCTTGCGGCCGAGGTGGCCGGCTTCGACGAGCCGGGAAAGCGACGGCGGGGCGGCGTAGCAGGGCTGCTTGAACTCCTCGTGCAGCGCGGCCGCGATGGCGGCGACGACGTCGAGGCCGATCAGGTCGGCCAGCCGCAACGGCCCCATCGGGTGCGCGCAGCCCAGTTCCATGGCGCGGTCGACGTCCGCGGCCGGGCAGTAGCCGGTGTCGACCATGCGGATCGCCGCCAGGAGGTACGGGATGAGCAGGGCGTTGACGACGAAGCCGCTTTGGTCGGCGACGGTGATCGGCTGCCGGTCCAGGGTGTGCTCGGCGAACGCGGTGACGCGCTCGGTCACCTCCGGGGCGGTCGGCAGCGCGGGCACCACCTCGACGAGCCGCATCGCCGTGACGGGGTTGAAGAAGTGCAGGCCCAGCACCCGGTCCGGGCGGGTGGTCGCCGCGGCGAGCCGGGTGATCGCGATCGCCGAGGTGGTGCTGGCCAGGACGGTGCCGTCGCCGGCGATCTTGTCCAGGGTCGCGAAGAGGCCGAGCTTGAGCTGCTCGTCCTCGGGGATCGCCTCGATGACGAGCTGCCGGTCGCCGAGTTCGGCGAGGTCCGTGCCGACGCTGATCCGGGCCAGCGCGGCGTCGCGCTCGGCCGGCGTCAGCTTGCCCTTGTCGACGCGGCGGCCGAGGGACGCCGCGATCTTCCGCGGCGCCGACGTGAGCGACGACTCCCGCGACACCGCCAGGCGGACGTCGAGCCCCCGGGTCGCGCAGAGCTCGGCGATCCCCGCGCCCATCGTGCCCGAGCCGACCACACCGACCCGGGCGATTCCGTTCGCAGCCACTTGTTTTCCCCGCATTCTTCACCTTGGAATGACCGGTTCTTTTCGAACCGAATGTCCGATCACGCACCCTTGCGGGCGCCTTGCCGATCGGGGGAAACGTGCTCACGCGGATGCCGGGCGCGGCTCACCCCGCGTCCCGTTCCAGCGTGTTACCCCAGTGCCCCGGTTCACTTCACCCCAGTCCGCGGCTTTCGCCAGTCTGCACATCGCGAGCACGGCGGCGCTAGAGGGGCAACTCCCCCACCTTTCTCCCCGGCCCGCGGCCCGGCCACCCCGGTTTTGCCCTGACCAGCGCGAATTCGGCGCTACTTCCCGGTAGATACCGGAGGTCCGGACCACTTGTGCGGCAAGCGTCACGTCGCGAAAGCCCGGGACGCAAACGCGCCGCGTCCTGTAAACCCCCGAACGGGCGAGCGACGGGCCCGCCGGTCGCGCGGACCGGCCGGGCGAATCCGGGGGATGCCACCCCAGTCCGGCCGGTATCGGCGCAACGCCATTCCAGTATCCGGTCCGCCTTGGCGCGGACTGGCGCTTTCGTGTATCCAAGGAGAGCCTGTCCGGAGGGGCCGGAGAGCTGGGGGCTCAATTCGATGCGTGAATACGATTATTCCTTTTTCGCGGCCGCTCGCCGCGCATGCTGATCCGGTCGCCGGAGCTGGTCGGCCGGGACGCGCACCTGCAGGTGCTGGCCGCGGCTTTCGACGACGCGCTGGCCGGGCGCGGCGGCGCGGTCTTCCTCGCCGGGGAAAGCGGGATCGGCAAGTCCCGCCTCGCGCGGGAGGCGGCGGCGCGGGCGGCCGGGCGAGGCGCCCGGGTGCTGCGCGGGCAGGGCAGCTCGGTCGGCCCGGTCGTGCCGTTCCGGCCGCTGGCCGAAGCGCTGTTTTCGCTGACGCGGGACACCGAACCGGTCGACGTGGGCGAACTCGGTCCGTACCGGCCGGCGCTGGGTGTGCTCGTGCCCGACTGGCGCGGTGCCCCGGCGGACGACCCGGCGCCGCCGCTGCTGGTCGTCGCCGAGGCGGTGCTGCGGCTGCTGACCGTGGTCGGCCGGGCCGGTGGCTGCGTGCTGGTGCTCGACGACCTGCACGACGCCGACGCCGAGACGCTGTTCGTGCTGGAGTACCTGACCGGCAACCTGGAGTCGGCGCGGGTGCTGCTGATCGGCACTTTCGGCGACGAGCCGTCCGCCGCTCGCGAGATCGCCCGGTCCGCGGCGCGGCGCGGGTTCTGCGCCCTCCGCACGCTGCGCCGGCTCGGCCCCGGCGAGGTGCACGACGTGGTGGCGGCCTGCCTCGGGACCGACCGGGCCCGGGTGCCCGCCGAAACGGCGACCCACCTGTGGCAGCTCAGCGCCGGGATTCCGTTCCTGGTCGAAGAACTGCTGCACGAGCTCGTCCACGACCGGCTGCTGACCGAGCTCCCCGGCGGATGGCACCTGGCGGACGCCTCCGCCGGCGCGGTGCCCGCGGCCCTGGTCGGCAGCGTCGCCTCCCGGATGGCCCGGCTCGGGCCCGACGGCGCCGGGCTGCTGGCCGCCGCGGCGGTGTGCGGGCTCCGGTTCGCCGCGCCGGTGGTGCAGCGGGTCGCCGGAGCCGACGACCGGACCGTGGCGGTCTTCCTCGACGCGGCCGTCGAAGCGCAGCTCCTCGAGCCGGATCCGGCGGCGATCGGGTGGTACGCCTTCCGGCACCCGTTGGCGGTCGAGGCCGTGCTCACCCAGCTCGGGCCGACGCGGCACGCGGAACTCGCCCGGCTGGCCGCCGACGCCGCCGAGCTGCTGCACCCGGGCCTGCCCGGGGACTGGTGCGCGCAGGTGGCGCGGCTGCGGCAGCTCGCAGGCGACCGCGCCGCCGCCGGGCGGCTGTTCGCCGACGCCGGGCACCGGGCGCTCGAGGCGGCGGACACCGGTTCCGCGGTCACCTTGCTGGAGCGCGCGGACGCGCTGCTGACCGACAGCCCCGACCTGCCGGTGCGGGGCGCCGTGCTCGAGTCGCTGATCCAGGCGCTCGGCGAAACGGGGCAGACCGATCGCGCCTTCGCCTTGGCGAGCCGCTTCTCCGAGGTCGGCCTGTTCGAGCGGGCCGCCGTGCTGCACGCGCGGCTGGCCTGGGCCGCGTACCTGGCCGGCCGGACGGACGAGGCGCTGGTCCAGGTGACCGCGGCCCGCACCCGCCACGGGTCCTCCGGCGGCGACCGGCAGCGCACGGCGGTCGACGCCGTGCACGCTCTCCTCCTGCTCGAAGTGCCGGGCCGCGAGGACGACGCGGGCCGGCTCGCCGCGGGCGCACTGGAGCAGGCCGGCCGGCACGACGACCCGGTCGCCGGGTGCCAGGCGGCACTCGCCTTGGGCACCCTCGCCCGTGACCGGGACCCGGCGGCGGCGAGCGAGCACTTCGAACGGGCCCGGCAGCTGATCGAGACGCACCGGATCCCGTTGTGGCGCACGCACGTCCTGCTGCGCATGGGCGAGCACGCGGCCCTCGCCGACGGCGACACCGGCGGGCTCGCCCTCGCGCGCGAACAGGCGGAACGCGGCGGGGCGGTGGCCGCTTCCCATGCGGCCGAAGCCGGGCTCATCCTGCACGGGCTGGTCCTCGGCGGCGATTTCCGCGCCGCCGGGCCGCGGCTCTCGCGGCTGGCGGCGAGCGCCGCGCACCACGGGCTCGGCGCGGTCGTCCGGCACGCCCACGTCCTGCGCGCCGTCTCCGCCGCGCACCGAGGCGACCGCGCCGGCATGGCGGAGGCGATCGCCGAGGCGCGCGCCGCCGGCGGCGACCACCACCCGGACCTCGCCCTGTGTCCGGGTCTGGCCCAGGCGTTCTGCGCGGTGCTGGAGGAGGATCGCGACCGGGCCCGCCGCGACCTGAAGCGCGTCGCCGGCGGGCCGCTGGCCGGACAGCACGGGCTCCGGATCCTGCTCGACGTCCTGGCCGGCGAGGAGGAACCGGAGGCGCCGCCCGGGAGCCTGCTGCGCTGGAACCGGCAGTTCACCGCGCTGGCACAGGCGGTGGCGTGTGGCCGCCGAGGTGACATCGCCGGCGCGGAAGCCGCGGTGCGGGAGGCGCGGGAAGCGGCGCGTCCCTATCGGATGGCCGCGCACCTCGGTGCCCGGCTCGTCGCCGAAGCCGCACTGGCCGACGGCTGGGGCGATCCGGTCACGTGGCTGCGCACGGCGGAGGAGTACTTCCACGACGCCGCGGTCCCGGCCGTCGCCGCGGCGTGCCGGGCGCTGCTGCGACGGGCCGGGGAGTCCGTCCGCCAGCGGCGGCCGGGTCTGCAGCGGCTCCCCCGGGAACTGCGCGACGCGGGGGTGACGGTGCGCGAGTACGACGTGTTCCGCCTGCTCGCGCACCGCCTCGGCAACACCGACATCGCCCGGCGCCTGCTGATCTCGCCGAAGACGGTCGAGAAGCACGTCTCCAGCCTGATGGTGAAGACGAAGCTCCCCGACCGCGTGACGCTCTTCGACTACGCGGCGGCGATCAGCGGCTGAGCTCGCGGCTCACTTGCGCGGCAGCCCTCGGGGGTTGACCTCCGAGGCGGCCAGCGCCTCCGACGCGAGGTTCCAGCGCTTGAGGACCTCGGTGTACCGGCCGTTTTCGATCACCGTGTCCAGGGCCTGCTGCAACGCCTTGACCAGGCCGTCGTCCTTTTTGGTCATCGCCGCGATGTCCGCCGGGACCGTGCCACCGCCGGAGACCGTGCCGACGATCTTCGTCCTGCCCTCGACGGCGACGTGGTAGGACGACGTCGGGTTCGGCCCGACGTAGGCGTCGATCCGGCCGGACTGCAGCGCCAGGTAGTAGTCCGAAGTCGTCTGGTAGTACTGGAACTTCACCGGGGCCAGCCCGGCCGCCTTGTTCTGCTGGTCCCAGCGCAGCAGGATCTGCTCCTGGTTGGTCCCCGCGCCGACGCCGACCGTCAGCCCGGCGATGTCCTTCGCTTCCTCGACCGTGGTGTTCTTCTCGTTCTTGACCTCGAACGCGATCGTGTCCTTGCGATAGGTCGCGAAGTCGTACTTGTCCTTGCGCTCCTCGGTCACGGTGATGTTCGAGAACCCGGCGTCGAACTGCCGGTTCTCCACCGACAGGAACAGGTTCTCCCACGACGAGGCCCGCAGGTCGAGCTCCAGCCCCAGCACGTCGGCGACCAGCTGGGCGAGATCGGGCTCCACCCCGATGACCGTCTTGTCGTCGTCCGCGCGGAAGGACAGCGGCGGGGTGCCGTTGCCGGTGGTCCCGACGACGAGGGTGCCGCGCGTCCGGATGTCCGCGGGGACGAGCGCGGCGATCGCGTCGACCTTCTGCGTCCGGAGCCGGTTCTGGTTCGCGGTGATGTCGACCCCGCCGGGCTGGTCCGCCGGCGCGGTCGTGGCCGCCTCCGGGCTGCCGCACGCGGCCAGCGCGAACACCGAAGCGAGCAGAAGGGCTTTCAGTCTCATGACTCTCCTCAAAGGACTTTGTCGACGAAGGCACGGGTGCGGGCGTGGCGGGGGTGGTCGAGGACCTCGGCGGGCGGGCCCTGTTCGACCACGCGGCCTTCGTCGAGGAACACGACGGTGTCGGCGGCTTCGCGCGCGAAGCCCAGTTCGTGCGTGACGACGACCATGGTCGTACCGCTCCTCGCCAGGTCGCGGACGACCGCGAGGACCTCCCCGACCAGCTCGGGGTCGAGCGCCGACGTGGGCTCGTCGAAGAGCAGGACGTCCGGCTCGAGCGCCAATGCCCGTGCGATCGCGACTCGCTGCTGCTGCCCGCCGGACAGCCGCCGCGGGTACTGCCCCGCCTTCTCGGCGAGGCCCACCCGGGTGAGCAGCTCACGGGCCTTCGCCTCGGCCTCGGCGCGCGGACGGCGTTGCGCGGAAATCGGCGCCTCGGCGACGTTCTCCAGCACGGTCAGGTGCCCGAACAGGTTGAAGTTCTGGAAGACGAAGCCGATCCTGGTACGCTGCTTGAGGATTTCGCGTTCCTTGAGCTCGTGCAACCGGTTGCCCGAACGGCGGTAACCCATCAGCTCGCCGCCGACGCTGACGAAGCCCCGGTCGGCGCGTTCGAGGTGGTTGATCACGCGCAGCAGCGTCGACTTCCCGGACCCGGACGGGCCCAGCAGCACGGTCACTTCGCCCTGGCGCACCTGCAGGTCGACGCCGTCGAGGACGGTCAGCGCACCGAAACTCTTGTGGACACCCCGGACGTCCACCATGAACTCCGCGGTCATCGCCGCCGCCAAGCCTCGCGCAGGCGCTGCAGCGGTGTCGGCGGCAACGTCCGGTGCGCGCCCCGGGCGAAGTAGCGCTCGACGTAGTACTGCGCGAGCGAAAGGACCGTGGTCAGCGCGAGGTACCAGGCGGTGGCCACCAGCAGCAGCGGGATCACCCGGCCGCTGCGCGTATAGCTGACCTGGACCTGGTAGAACAGCTCCGGCAGCGCCATCACGTACACCTGCGACGTCGCCTTCAGCAGGCCGACGATCTCGTTGGCCGCGGTCGGCACGATCGTGCGCATCGCCTGCGGCAGCACGATCCGGCGGAACTGCCGGCCGGCCGGGATGCCCAGGGCCGCGGCGGCCTCGCGCTGCCCGGCGTCGACCGAGAGGAACCCGGCACGCACGATCTCCGCCGCGTAGGCGCCCTGGTGCAGGGCGAGCCCCAGCCCGGCGGCGAGGAACGGCGGGATCAGGCTCATCGTCCCCACCGAGACGAACGACGGCCCGAACGGGATGCCGAACGAGATTTCGTTGTACAGGATCGCGAGGTTGTACCAGAACAGCAGCTGGAGAATGAGCGGCACCGACCGGAAGATCCACGTGTAGGTCCAGCTGACCGCGCGCAACAGCGGATTCCGGGAAATCCGCAGCAACGCCAGTACCGTACCCAGCAGGAATCCGGCGACCACGCCGAACAACGTCAGTTCCAGCGTCAGCGCGACGGCTTCCAAGATCGATTTCCGGAAGGCGAACTTCGTGAACGTCGGCCAGTCGAACGCAGTGTTGGTCACCAGCGCGTGGCCGGCCATCGCGACGAGCACGGCCACGACGGCGGCGGCCACCCAGGTCAGCGGGTGCCGGGCGGGCACGATCTTCAGCGACTCCTCCGGAGCCGCGGCGGACGCGGGCCGGGTGCCGAGGTCGCTGGTCATCTGGCCCCCACGGCGACGGGAAGCGCTTGGGACAACGGCACGGCTTCGGCCTCCAGCTCGGCGATTTCCCGGTCGTAGCGCTGGAAGGCACCGCCCGCGACGGCGTGGCCGTCCGCCACAAGCAGCAGGAACCTGCCGTCCGGCCGGGCGAACCGGTCAGCGGGGTACTCGCGGAGTTCGAAGTGGACGTCGTCGAGAACGCGGTGGTACCGCGTCGAACATTCGCGAGCCAGGTCGGCGAGCAATGGCCGGACCCGCGGATCAGACTGGGCGACCCAGACGGATTCGGGCATGGGGGTATCTGTTCTGCGAAGAACGGGGAAGAAAAGCGCGAAACGCTTTCCTGCTGACGCCCATGACCTTAAGAAACCGGACCGAGCCCGGTCAACGAACCGCTTCCCGGTTCCAGATCCTGGACTTCAGCCCGACACGATGCCCTGCCGGGCTCGATCCGGGTCCGGTTCACCGCAGCTGCCGCCAGGCCTCACGACGGCGGCGCTGGGCCTGCGGGTCGGCCACCGGCGCCGCCGACAGCAGCCGCTGCGTGTAGGGGTGCGCCGGCGCGGTCAGCACCTCCTTGGCCGGTCCCTGCTCGACGACGTGGCCGCGGTGCATCACCGCGACCCGGTCGGCGAGCTGCTCGATCACCGCGAGGTCGTGGCTGATGAACAGGCACGCGAACCCGAACTCCTGCCGCAGGTCGCGCAGCAGGTCGAGGATCCGGGCCTGGATCGTCACGTCGAGCGCGCTCGTCGGCTCGTCCGCCACCAGCAGGTCCGGGCGCAGTGCCAAAGCTCGCGCGATGCAGACGCGCTGCCGCTGCCCGCCGGACAGCTCGTGCGGGTACCGCGTGCGCAGCGACGGCGAAAGCTGCACTGCCGTCAGCAGTCCGGCGACCCGGCTGTCCACTTCGGACGAACGGACGGCGCGGTGCAGCCGCAGCGGCGTCGCGACGCTCTCACCCACCGTCGTGCGCGGGTTCAGCGACGAGAGCGGGTCCTGGAACACGACGCCGATGCGGCGCCGCAACGCCTTCGCGGCCCGGCCGCGGGCTCGCGCGATGTCGGTGTCCCCGATGCGCACCGAGCCCGACGTCGGCGCGAGCAGGCCGGTCACCGCCCGGGCGACCGTGCTCTTGCCGGAGCCGGACTCCCCGACCAGGCCGAGGATCTCCCCCGGCTCGACGTGCAGGCTCACGCCGTCGGCGGCGCGGACCGCGTGCGCCCGGAACCGGCCGCGGTAGGTCACCGACAGGTCCGCCACCCGCAGCAACGGCGCTTCGGACGGCACGTCGGGGACCGAGTCCACGGCGGGGTGCCCGGCGGCGGCCACGTGCCCCGGCGAGACCTCGACGCCCGCGGCGAGCGCCCGCTCGAGGCCGGCCGTGGCCGCGCTGCCGAGCGAGACCACCGACCCGAGCAGCTGCCGCGTGTACCGCTCGGCGGGAGCGGTGAAGACGTCCTGGACGGCACCCTGCTCGACGACGCGGCCGTCGTGCATCACCACGACGCGGTCGGCGAGGTCGGCGACCACGCCCATGTCGTGCGTGATCAGCAGGATCGCCGTGCCCAGCCGCTCGCGGAGATCCCGCAGCAGCTCGAGGATCTCCGCCTGCACGGTGACGTCCAGCGCCGTGGTGGGCTCGTCGGCGATCAGCAGCTTCGGCTCGTTCGCCACCGCCATCGCGATGACGACGCGCTGCAGCTGCCCGCCGGACAGCTCGTGCGGGTAGGACCGGAACCGCTCGCGCGGGTCCGGTAACCCGACCAGGCCGAGCAGCTCGACCGCCCGCTCCCGCGCCGCGGCGGCCGTCAGCTCCCGGTGCGTGCGAACGGCTTCGACGAGCTGGTCGCCGATGGTGAACACCGGGTTCAACGCGCTCATCGGCTCCTGGAACACCATGCCGACCTCGCCGCCGCGGACCGCCCGCAGCTCGGCCGGGGTCATCGCGTAGAGGTCCCGCCCGGCCAGCTCCGCACGGCCCGTCACGCGGGCCGTGGGCGGGAGCAGGCCGAGCAGGGACATCGCCGTGACCGTCTTGCCGGAACCGGACTCCCCGACCACCGCGACGACTTCGCCCGCGGCGACCTCGTAGCCGGCCCCGCGGACGGCTTCGACGTCCCCGAACGAGACCGCGACGTCGTGCAGCCGCAGGAGCCCGGCTCCGCTCACTGGAGGATCCCGAACTTGCGGTAGTCGACGTAGGCCGGGAAGCGCCCGATCTCGACGCCACCGACCTGGGAGCCGCGCAGGAACGAGTTGCGGGTGTAGATCAGCGGCACGACCGGCGAATCGGCGAGGATCTTCTTGTCCAGCGCCGCCCACTTCTTGCCGGCTTCGGCCGGGTCCACAGTGGCCTGCGCCTCCCCGATCAGCTTGTCGACCTCGGGGTTGTCGTAGCGCGACTCGTTGTACCCGCCGTTGCCGATCTCGGTCGACTGGAACAACGGCTGGATGTTGGCGTTCGCGGACGGGATGTCCGGCTGCCACGAGGTGAGCGTCAGGTCGTAGTCCGACAGGCCCTTGGTGTCCACTTCGGACGTGTAGGTGTCCTCGTCGAGCGGCTTGATCGTCACCTTGATGCCCGCCCGGGCCAGCGACGCCTGGATCGCCGCGGCCTTCTCCGGGAAGCCCCGCTCGTTGTGCGTCGCCAGGACCAAGCCGTCGAGCCCGTTCGGGAAACCCGCCTCGGTCAGCAGCTGCTTGGCCTTGGCGACGTCCCCGGACGGCGGCGCCGGGTACAGGTCGTACTGCTCGCGGCCCTGCAGCCCCGGGGTGATGAGCGTGGTGGCGACGTCTCCGGCCAGCTGGGCGCTGCCGGCGCTGGCCACCTGGTAGGCGGCCTTGTCGACGGCGTACTGGAACGCCTGGCGCGCCTTCGGGTTCTTCAGGTTGCCGCGCTGGGTGTTCAGCGAAAGGTAGGCCAGCGCCCCGGACTCCGACGTCACCAGCCGCGACTTCGCCGAGGCGTTGCCCTGGATCTGGGCCAGCTGGGCGGGCGAGGCGAACGACATGCCGAAGGCGGCGCGGTCCTTGCCCGTGTCGTCGACCAGGCGCTTGGAGATGACCCCGGTGTCCTGGCCGAGCTCGAACTCGATGGTGTCCGGGTTGGCCAGGCGCGTCTTGTCTTCGTCACGGCTCCAGTTCGGGTTGCGCGTGAGCTTCGCCGATTTGCCGCGCTCGTAGCTCGCCAGCTGGTACGGACCGGACGCGACCGGGTGGTCACCGTAGTTCGCCTCGGCGCCCTTGCCCTTCGGTACCGGGGAGAACGCCGGCGTGCTGGCGACCCAGTTGAAGTCGCCGTACGCGCGGGCGAGGTGGAAGACGATGGTCTTCGCGTCCGGCGTCTGGATGGTGTCGAGGTCCTTGCCCTCGAACGGGCCCTTGTACGCCAGGCCCGGCGACAGCAGGTCCTTGTGGTAGGCCAGGCCGCCGGAAAAGGCGGGCGCGAACGAGCGCTCGAGGCCCCACTTGACGTCCTCGGCCTTGATCGGGGTGCCGTCGGCGTACTTGAGGCCGTCCTTGAGGGTGAACGTCCACGTCTTGCCACCGTCGCTCGGGTGCCCGGTGTCGGTGGCCAGGTCCGGCACGATCGTGGTGTCCTTGCCCGGCGCGACGTCCCACGACGTCAGCCGCCGGTGGATCAGCCCGAGGGTGGTGACGACGAGGTTCGAGCTCTTCGCCGGGTCCCACGTGATCGAGGGCGCGTCGTTGAGCAGAAGGAGGTTCCCGCCCGGCTTGACGGTGCCGCCCGGCCCGGCCGGCGTGTCGTTGGCCCCGCACGCCGTCAGCAGCGCGACGGCGGCCAGCGCCCCCGCGGCGAACCGCAGCTGTTTCATCGTTTCCCCTTCAGACGAGGCGGGCCCGCGGATCGAGCGCGCCGTAGCAGAGATCGACCAGGAAGTTCAGGACCGTGACCAGCAGGGCCGAGAACAGCGTCACGCCCAGCAGCACCGGCAGGTTGAGCGACGCGATGGCGTCGACGAGCAGCCGCCCGACGCCGGCCATGCCGAAGATCCGCTCGGTGATCACCGTCCCGGCCAGCAGCCCGCCGAGGTCGACGCCGAAGACCGTGACCACCGGCAGCAGGACGTTGCGCAGGGCGTGACGCCCGATGACCTTCCGCTCGGTGAGGCCCTTCGCCCGCGCGGTGCGGATGTAGTCCTCACCGAGGGTCTCCAGCATCTGCCCGCGGGTCAGCCGCGCGTAGATCGCCGCGTGCAGGAAAGCCAGCACGAACCACGGCAGCACCAGGTGCCAGGCCCACTGCGCCGGGTCCTCGGCCAGCGGGACGTAGCCGGACTTCGGGACGACGTCGAGGGCGAAGGCGAAGATCGTGATGCCGATCATCCCGGCCAGGTAGGCGGGCATGGACACGCCGGTCATGGCGGCGGCCATGGTGATCCGGTCGAAGGCGGTGCCGCGGCGCAGCGCCGAAAGCACGCCGAGGCCGACGCCGGTGACGATCCAGATCGCGGCCGCGCCCAGCGCGACGGAGAAGCTGACCTCGATCCGGCCGCCGATCTCGGCGAGGACGTCGACGTTGTTCTGGAAGTCCCAGCCGAAACACGGTGCCGTGCAGTGGATCGCCGCGGCGCCGGTGCCGAACGTGCGGCCGCCGAAGATGCCGCCGAGGAAGTCGAAGAACTGCCCGTACCACGGGACGTCGTAACCCATGAACTCCCGCGCCAGCTGCAGGCCCTCGGGCGAGCAGGGACGACCGCAGGCCATCCGGGCCGGATCGGCGGGCAGGACGTAGAACACCACGAACGTCACGAACGCGACGACGAGCAGCACGAGCAGCATCCCGGCGAACCGGGTGGCGACGAAGCGGAGGGTGCGCATCAGGCCGCACCGCCGGAGCGCGGGTCGAGGGCGTCGCGGATGGCGTCGCCGACGACGTTGAACGCCAGCGTGATCAGGAACAGCAGCAGGCCGGGGAAGACCAGGTACATCGGGTCGGTCTCGAAGAAGTCGATGGCGGTGCTGATCGTGCGGCCCCAGCTCGGCGTCGGGGGAAGCACCCCGACACCGAGGAAGGACAGCGCGGCTTCGCTGCCGATCATCGACGGGATGGCCAGGCTGGCGACGACGATGATCGGCGCCCACAGGTTCGGCAGCAGCTCCTTGGTGAACACGTGCCACGGCCCGCCGCCGATGACTTTCGCGGCGGCGACGAAGTCGCGCTTGGCCAGCGTCAGCGCCTGCGCCCGCACGATCCGGGCCACGCGCGGCCAGCCGAACAGCCCGAGGACGACGATCAGCGTCACCTGCCGGGGGAAGTCGACCGGCAGTACCGCGCCGAGCGCGATCATGAAGATGAGGTACGGGAAACCGAGGATGACGTCGGCGGTCCAGGTGACCAGGCGGTCCCACCAGCCGCCGAGGTAGCCGGCGCCGACCCCGATCACGACGCCGAGCGCGGTGGCCAGCACGGTGGCCCCGAGCCCGACGAGCAGCGAGGTCCGGGCCCCGTGGGCGACGAGCGCGAAGAGGTCGACGCCGGTCAGCGGCTCGACGCCGAACCAGTGCGCCCCGCTCACCCCGCCGAGCGCACCGGCGGGCAGCCCGGTCGGGCCGAGCGTGGCGATGTCCGGGGTGAGGCTCTGCCCTTCGGCGAGGACGGCCAGGTCGGCCCCGGCGGCGAGCAGCACGATGACGACGACCAGGAGCGCGCAGACCGGCGTCCACCACCCGGAGCGGACGGCACGCCACACCGCGGCAGGCAGGGAACGCGCCGCGAGGGGCGCGAGAGAGGGGGCGGACACAACACCTTCAAGGTTCAGCCGATCGAGTGACGATCAGGACCTTAAAGAAGTTCTCCTGCCGAACACAGTGATCGATTCACCGTCCCACCGTCTGGACGGCAAGTCCCCCTCTGCGCCGGCGTTTTGCGGCTTTGCGCCCGATTCGGGCCCATCAAGCGGACTCGACGACCGTGACCGGGTGGCGGACGACCGCGCCGAACAGGTAGCCCTGCGTGTTGTACGGCGCGACGTCGGGCTGGCTCGCTCCGGTCACGTCGGTGGCGCGCGCCCGCACCGTGTACGCCCCGGCCGTGCGGGGGCGCCACGGGAACTCCCACCGCAGCCACCCGCGATCGGCGGCGGACCCGACCGGTTTCGCCGGCTGCCAGGTCGAGCCGTCCGTGCTCACCTCGACCCGCCGGATCCGGCCGTGTCCCGACCACGACCGGCCGCGCAGCACGTGCCTCCGCCCGGCGGCCAGGGTCGCGCCCCACGGAAGCTCGAACGCGCTCTTCACCACCTGCTCGGTGACGACCGTGCCCTCCGCCGGGTAGTCCGGGCCCAGCAGCCGGTAGAACTGCGTGCTCCACGGCGACACCAGCGGCGCCGCCGACACCTCGATCCGGCCCAGCCACTTGATCGACGAGATCCCCGCCCACGACGGCACCACGAGCCGCACCGGGAAGCCGTGGTCGGGCGGCAGCACCTGCCCGTTCATTTCGTAGGCCAGCAGGACGTCCTGCAGCGCCTTGCCCACCGGCAGCGGGCGGCGGACCTTGCCGAGGTTCACCCCGGCCGTCACGTAGTCCGGGTCGAGCCCCTCCGGGAGCACGTCGACGGCGTGGCGGGTCAGCCCCGCCCGGGCGAGCACCGTCGCGAGCCGGACGCCGCGCCAGCGCGCGACCCCGACCGCGCCGAGCTTCCACGCGGTCCCGCTCACGGTCTGCCCCTGCTGGCTGGTGAAGAAGCTCCGGCCGTTGCCCGCGCATTCGATGAACGCGGTGATCGTCTCGGACGGCAGCGCGCGCAGGTCCCGGTAGGTCAGCTCGACCGGGTTCGCCGCCGTGGGCGCGCCGCGCAGGCCCGAGCCGAACAGCCGCAGCCGCCAGGTGGCGGCGTCGAGCACCGGGGTCGAGGTGTGGTCGCGGACGAAGAACCGGTCGACCGGGGTCAGGTAGCCCCGCCCGCTCAGCGCTTCCCAGCGGGTCTCGGCGTTGCTGCCGTAGACGTCGAACCACTCCGGCGGCAGGGGTTTCACGATCGGGCCCGCGGCCGACGCCGTGTCCGGGGCCGTCCCCAGCGCGGCCAGTGCGAGACCGCCGGCCGCCGTCAGCCGCAGCAGGCCGCGCCGGCTCAGCCCCGGCAGGCGCGCCTGTCCCGCCCGCCAGTGCACCAGGCGCGTCCGGTCGTAGGCGGTCTCGTCGTTCAACGCGGTCATGCGGGGCATTTTCGGGGCACCGCGCCCGGCGGGCCAGTACGTCCACGGTGCGGAACAAGAGTCCTCAATGGACGGTCTCCCAGGTCGTCGGCCACCAACGCCGAATACGCCGCCACCTTCTCCGGGCCGCTGCCCCTGCCGCCCGCCAAGCACGTCGCCGTCAGGAACAGCCCGTTCGTCCGGCCGAAGTCGGCTGACCCGCGGTTTATTCCCGGCGTCCCAGCAGCTGATCGGTCCCGCGACGTGCCCCGGATCCGGCGCACACTGCGGAAGCAGGCCGAGCAGAAGGGAACGCCGGGATGGCAGCAGCAACCGGACCACGGATCGCCGTCGCGCTGGACGGGGCGGGGTGGCACCCCGCCGCGTGGCGCGAACCCGGCGCACGACCACGCGAGCTGCTCACCGCCGGCTACTGGGCCGAGCTGGTGCGCGAAGCCGAGGCCGGCAAGCTGGACTTCGTCACCATCGAAGACTCCCTGGCCCTGCAGACGGTCAGCTACCTCGACCGGCCGGGCGAGCGGACCGGCATCGTCCAAGGCCGGCTCGACGCCGTCCTCGTCGCGGCCCGGGTGGCGCCGCTGACCTCGCACATCGGGCTGGTGCCGACCGCGGTCGTCACCCACACCGAGCCGTTCCACCTGTCGAAGGCCATCGCCACCCTCGACTACGTCAGCACCGGCCGCGCCGGCGTCCGCGTGCAGGTCGCCGGCCGCGCGGACGACAACCGGCACTTCGGCCGCCGCGAGTTCGGCGAGTTCCGGCTAGA
Organism: Amycolatopsis sp. NPDC003865; assembly: GCF_053605345.1. NCBI lineage: Bacteria > Bacillati > Actinomycetota > Actinomycetes > Pseudonocardiales > Pseudonocardiaceae > Amycolatopsis > Amycolatopsis sp. NPDC003865. The sequence continues at coordinate 242,552 of NZ_JBSGJA010000008.1, forward strand.
AGACTCCGCCGAGCCGGACCGGCCGAGCCCCCTGGCCGACCTGTTCGACGAGGCCGCGGACTACGTCGAGGTGCTGCGGCGGCTGTGGGACTCCTGGGAGGACGACGCCGAGATCCGGGACGTCGCCACCGGCCGGTTCGTCGACCGGGACAAGCTGCACTACATCGACTTCACCGGGCGCTGGTTCTCGGTGAAGGGTCCCTCGATCACGCCACGGCCGCCGCAGGGCCAGCCCCCGGTGACGTCATTGGCCCACGCCGCGATCCCCTACCGGCTGGCCGCCCGCTCCGCCGACGTCGTCCACGTGACGCCCTTCGACCGCGGACAGGCCGCCACGATCGTCGCCGCCGTCCGCGACGAACAGGAGCGGGCCGGGCGCGGCGGCGAGACCCTGCACGTCTTCGGCGACCTCGTCGTGTTCCTCGGCGAGACCGAGCGGGCCGCCGCCGACCGGAAAGCCCGGCTCGACACGCTGTGGGGCGAGGCGTACTCCTCCGACGCCCACGTCTTCACCGGCACCCCGGCCGGGCTCGCCGACCTGCTGCTCGACTGGCAGCGCGCCGGGCTCTCCGGCTTCCGGCTCCGGCCCGGCGCGATTCCCGGCGACCTGACCGCCATCACCCGCGGCCTGGTCCCCGAACTGCGCTCGCGCGGCGCCTTCCGCACCGGGTACGAGGCCGGCACCCTGCGCGGGCTGCTCGGGCTCGCCCGGCCCGCCAACCGCTACGCCGCCGTCTGAGGAGAACGACCATGCCCCGCAAGCAGATCCACCTCGCGGCGCACTTCCCCGGCGTGAACAACACGACCGTGTGGAGCGACCCCGAGGCCGGCAGCCACATCGAGTTCGGCTCGTTCGTCAAGCTCGCGCGAACCGCCGAGCGCGCGAAGTTCGACTTCTTCTTCCTCGCCGAAGGTCTGCGGCTGCGCGAGCAGGGCGGGCAGATCTACGACCTCGACGTCGTCGGCCGCCCGGACACCTTCACCGTGCTGTCCGCACTGGCCGCCGTCACCGACCGGCTCGGCCTGGCCGGCACGATCAACTCGACGTTCAACGAACCGTTCGAGGTGGCCCGCCAGTTCGCCTCGCTCGACCACCTCTCCGCCGGGCGCGCCGCCTGGAACGTCGTCACGTCGTGGGACGCCTTCACCGGCGAGAACTTCCGCCGCGGCGGGTTCCTGCCCCAGGACCAGCGCTACGAACGCGCCGAGACGTTCCTGCGCACCGCGTGGGAGCTGTTCGACTCCTGGCGGGGCGACGAGATCGCCGCCGACGCCGAGACCGGCGTGTTCCTGCGCGACCCCGAAGCCGGCGCCTTCGCCCACCACGACGCGCACTTCGCCATCGAAGGCCGGTTCCCGGTCCCGCGCAGCCCCCAGGGCCGCCCGGTGATCATCCAGGCCGGCGACTCCGACGAGGGCCGGGAGTTCGCCGCGGCGACCGCGGACGCGATCTTCAGCCGGTACGGCACGCTCCAAGCCGGGCAGGCGTTCTACTCCGACGTGAAGGGCCGCTTGGCGAAGTACGGGCGGACCCCGGAGCAGCTGGTGATCCTGCCCGCGGCGACCTTCGTGCTCGGCGACACCGACGCCGACGCGCACGAGCGCGCCCACGTCGTGCGGCGGCAGCAGGTCAGCGGGCAGACCGCGATCAAGTTCCTGGAACAGGTCTGGAACACCGACCTGTCCCGCCACGACCCGGACGGCCCGCTGCCCGCGACCGACCCGGTTGTCGGCGAGCCCACGATCGCGCCGGGCCGCGCGAGCGTCCGCATGTACCGCGATCCCCTGGCCACCGCCCGGGACTGGCGGCAGCTCGCCGAGGCGAAGAACCTCTCCACCCGCGACCTCGTCATCGAGGTCACCGGACGCCAGACGTTCATCGGCTCGCCCACGACCGTCGCGACGGCGATCGACGACCTCGTCCAGGCGGACGCGAGCGACGGCTTCATCCTCGTCCCGCACGTGACGCCCGGCGGGCTCGACGAGTTCGCCGACACCGTGGTGCCGCTGCTGCAGGAGCGCGGGTCGTTCCGGACCGACTACACCGGAACGACGTTGCGCGAACACCTCGGCCTGGACACCTGAAGCGTCAGCGGCCGCCCGCCGCGTCGGCGACCGTGCGGCCGTGCGCGGCCGGGCGGCCGCCGTACGGGTCCTCGTCCGTCCACAGTGGAGTCGGCGCGGCCTTGCGCACGACCGGAACGACCTCGGCGGCGAACCGCTCGAGCATGTCCAGCTGCTGCTCGTGCGGGATCATCGTGGGCAGGCTGAAGGACTGCAGGTCGTGTCCGTACGCTTCGTGCCACCACAGGATCTTCTCGGCGATCTGCCGCGGGCTGCCGACCAGGACCGGCCCGCGCTCGATGGCGTCGTCGATGGTCGGGAACTCCATCGGGTTGCCCGGCGTGTGGTTGCCCGGCTGGTTGAAGAACTCGACGATCTTCTCGTACGTCGGGCCGAAGGCCGCTCGCGCCTCCTGCGTGGTGTCGGCCAGGTACAGGAATCCGGCCCCGGCGCCGACGAAGGCGAGCCGCGGGTCGTGGCCGTGCTCGGCGTAGTGCTTGCGGTAGTGCTCGATCAGCGCGGTGTACCTGTCCCGCGGCTGGAGGGCGTTGGCCGAGAAGAGCGGGTCACCCCACTTCGCCGCCAGTTCGGCCGACGTCAGCGTGGTGGCCGAGCCGTGCCAGACGCGCGGTGCCCCGGCGAACGGCCGCGGCAGGCTGGTCACCTCGCGCAGCGGTCCGCGGAAGCGGCCTTCCCAGGTGACGTCCTCTTCCCGCCAGAGCCGCCGCAGCAGCTCGTACTTCTCGGCGAGCGCGTCCCACTGGTCACCGTTCCCGATGCCGAACATCGGCAGCTGGCGCAGCTCGTTGCCCTTGCCGATGACCAGTTCGAGGCGGCCACGCGAAAGCTGGTCGACCGTCGCGTAGTCCTCGGCCACTCGCAACGGGTCGTGGACGGACAGGACCGACACGCCGGTCTGGATCCGGACGCGGCTGGTCGTCGCCGCGATCGCGCCCAGCAGCACGGTCACGCCGCTGCTGAGGAAGTGCCCGGCGTGGCGTTCCCCGAGCGCGACGGCGTCGAAGCCGAACTGCTCCGCGTAGCGCGCCGAGGTGAGGGCTTGGGAGAAGCGTTCGTCGGGGCGGACCCGGCGGCCGGTCACCGGGTTCGTCAGGAGGGGCAGGATGTCCAGGACCTGGAAGCGCATCCGGCGAGTATCGCCGCCCGGAGGCTCCGGCCCGGGCGAGTCCACATTCTGAGCGTCCCTGCGGCCACCGCGTGCCGCGGGCTACCTGTGGACCGTCCGCACCGGATCCGCCGCGCGCGCAGTTCGCCGGCGGCCCGTCAAGCCGTTTCACCTGGCGAGCGGACTACCGCTTCGCCGGAGCCTGCCCCGACAATCTGACCGCATGACGACTTCGCCGGAACGACGAGCCGCCGAGGTGATCCACGTCGGCATCCGGATCGACCTCGTCAGCCGGGCGGTCGACGCCGCGGTGCTCGCCGCCCGGCTGGCCACCGCGCTCGACGGCGTCGCCCGGGTCGACGTGACCACCGCCGACCGCGCGGCGGCGGGCAGCCGCCTGCGGGTGGTGCCGGATCCCGTCCTGCGCATCGAAACCGGCCCGCGGCGCGTCCTCCTGCTCGGCCGCCCGCTCGTGCTGACCAGGCTGGAATTCGACCTGCTGCGCTTCCTGCGCGCGCACCCCGACCGCGTCTTCACGCGCGCCGCGCTGAAAACCGCGCTGTGGCCGCGTCAGGACGGCAACGACCGGACCGTGGACGTGCACGTCCGGAAGCTGCGGGCCAAGCTGGAACCGCACCTGGACCCGATCACCACCGTGCGCGGCATCGGCTACCGCTTCGAGGGATCGGCGCCGGTCACCCTGACGTGACCCGGTCCCCGAACGCGGCCGCGTGCGCCGCGGCGCAGCGGCCGGGCAGATCCGGTGGGGTGATGACGCTTCCGGCGATCGTCATCCGCGGCCGGAGCGGAACGGCCCGCACTCGCGCCGACCGCACTTCGGCGGCCTGGTCCGCGGGCAGCACCGTCCAGCTGCCCGGGTCGGTGCCCACCTCGACGACCGTGTCCTGCAGCGTCCCGGCGGGCCGGCCGAGCCGCGCGGACGGTCCCAGCGCCGAGGTGACAGCGTCGTGCAGCGCCGGGTCCTGCTCCCGCGACGGCAGGCGCAGGGTGTTCGCCGCCAGCTCGGCGAGACCGACGGCGGTCCCGCCGGCCGCGGGGTGCCGCCGCGACAGCACGGCCAGCAGCGGTTCGGTCCAGCTCGGCAGCACCTCCAGGCCGTCGGCCGAGTGCACGCCCCTGGCCAGGGCCAGGTCGATCTCGCCGTGCCGCAGCGCGGCCAGGCGGGCGGCCAGTGGCAGGTCGACGAGGACGACGTCGAACGCCGACGCCTCGCGCAACGCGTCGATGCCGCGCTCCAGCCGTGTGGTAAACCCGGCACCGGTGCCGATGCGCATCGTCCCCCCGGCCGCACCGGCGGCTCCCCGGACCCGGTCGGCCGCCGCCAGCGCTTCGCGCGCCGCGTCGAGCACCCGGTGCCCGGCCGCGGTGAGCCGGACCCGGCGCGGCGTGCGGTCGAACAGCCGCGTCCCCAGCTCGCGTTCCAGCCGCGCGATCTGCCTGCTGACGGCCGGCTGCGCGATGTGCAGCCGTTCGGCCGCGCGGCCGAAGTGCAGCTCGTCGGCGACGGTGACGAAGCACCGCAACGCTCGCAGTTCCACCGAATCCTCCTCCCGGCGATGCCGCCAGGTTATCGCTGCGCGTGCGGACCGGATCTGGTTCGCGGACGGCGCCGGTGGTGAGGTCGTCCCATGATCGTCGACCTCGGAACTCTCGGCGCCCACCTGCGCGACCACCAGGCGACCCCGGAGGGGGCCCGCGCACTCGAGCGGGCCGGTTACGGCACGCTCTGGCTCGACGCGTCGCCGCCGGCCGACCTCGCCCAGGCCGAAGCGCTGCTCGACGCCACCACCCGGATCGTCGTCGGCACGAGCATCGTCAACGCCTGGACCGCCGAAGCCGGTGCCGTGGCCGCCTCCTACCACCGGATCGAGGCCAAGCACCCCGGCCGGTTCCTGCTGGGCGCCGGGATCGGGCATCGCGAGGTCCACGCCGAATACGCCTCGCCGCTCGCCAAGCTGACGTCCTATGTGGACGAGCTGACCGCGGCCGGCGTGCCCGCCGGGCGGATCGTGCTGGCCGCGCTCGGGCCGCGGATGCTGCGCCTGGCCCGCGACCGCACCGCCGGAACCGTCCCGTGCATGGTCACCCCGGAGCACACCCGGCGGGCGAGAGCGGTCCTCGGCGCCGGGAAACTGCTGCTGCCCGGCCACTTCGGGCTGCTGGAGACCGACCCGGCCCGGGCGCGCGCGATCGCGCGCGCCCAGCCTCCCGGCACCGCCCTGCGGGTCACCAACTACGCCGCCGCCCTGCGGCGGCTGGGCTTCACCGACGACGACCTCGCCGGTTCCGGCAGCGACCGGCTCATCGACGCGCTCGTGGCGTACGGCGGGCCCGCGACCGTCGCGGCCGGGCTGCGCGCCCACCTCGACGCCGGGGCCGACCAGGTCGGCGTCTTCCCGATCGGCGACGACCCGATCGCGACCCTGGCCGCGATCGGCGAGGCGATGCGGGCCGTCACGGCCGGGTGACCTCGGTCCGGCCCGGGCCACGTCGGTCCGGAGCGGACCGATCGCGGCTTCAGGCGATGCGGCGGCTGATCGCGAGGGCGGCGCGCTGGAGTTCGACACCGAGGTCGGGCACCCGGTCCTCGGGCACGTCGGCGAAAGTCCCGGTGACCTGGACCGCGGCGGCGGCTCCGCCGCGGTCGGTCACCGGCGTGGCCACCGAGGCCATGCCCGGTTCGCGTTCCCCGCGGGCCTGGGAGTAGCCGCGCTCCCGGATGGTCTCCAGCTCGGCGACGAACGGCTCGCGGTCCACCGTCACGGAGTTCTTCTCCAGGTGGGCGAAGAAATCGGTGAGCTCCGCGTGGTCCATCTGCGCGGTGAGCGCCTTGCCGGCGCCGAGGTGCAGGGGCAGGCGCTCGCCGATCGGCAGCTCGTAGCGCAGCGGAGTCGCGCCGCCGACGCGGGCGAGCACGACGCGGGACCAGCCGATGCGCTTGAACAGCGACGCGGTCAGGCCGGTGGCGGCGGCGAGGTCCTGCAGGACCGGCTGGGCCGCGGCCAGCAGCGGGCTGGTCGTGAGGTAGGCGTGCGCGCCGAACAGGAGACCGGCGCCGGCGCGGTAGCCGTTGTCGTCCTTCTCGACCCGCCCGCGTGCCTCCAGCACGCCGAGGATGCGCTGCGTCGTGGCGATCGGCAGGCCGGCCCGGCGGGCGACCTCGGTCAGGCGCAGGGTGTGCTGGCTGGAGTCCATGACCTCGAGGATGTCGATGGCCCGTTCGAGCGAGCGCATGCTGGTCGCGGGTTTCGCCTGCTCCACCATGCGCCACATCTTTCCACACAGTGGTCAATCGTCACCGGAGGGCGACCGCGTTCGCCGGTGACCCGACGCCGCCGACGAGGTGCAACGGCTTGACCGTGACCAGCGCGTCCCACCGGTCGTGGGTCCGGCTGTCGGCCACCAAGGCGGTGAGGTTCCACAGTTCTCCGAGGGGCACGCCGAGCTTGGCGATCAGCTCCTGGTGCATCATCCCGGCGTCTTCGGGCGCGCTGGCCAGGTAGGTGTCGGTGGCGACCGGCAGCACTTCGACGGCGAAGGTGTCGGTCGCGAACAGCGCGACCTGGTTGTCCCACAGCCATTCCGGCAGCTCCCGGGTCTGGCGGAAGCCGGTGGCACGACGGGCTTCGCGGACCTCGCCGCGCACCGCCGGGTCGGCGTCGAGAAACCAGCGTGCCCATCCGGTGTGGACGAGCACCAGGTCACCCGGCCGGACCTGCTCGTGCTGCGCGCGCAGGGCGCGGTCGAGGACGTCGACGTCCAGCGCCGGTCCCCGCCGGTGCTCCGGCGGGGCGCCCTCGGCGGCGAGGAGTCCTTCGACGTCGACGACCAGGCCGCGGCCGGCGATCGGGTGTTCGGCCCAGCGCTGCACCCCGAGCGCGGGCTGCCCGGCGCGGATGTCTTCGTCGGGGACGCCGTTGTAGAACCCGTACCCCGAGGCGCGGCGGTGGCGCAGGCCGTCGACCTGGGACGTCGCCTGCAGGTAGAAGCCGTGCAGGACGTCGTCGCGGGCTTCGGCGTGCGCGGCGAGCATCTCGTGGCGGGGCGCGGACCGGGCGCGGGCCATCGGCGGGTCGAAGGCGTCGAGCGCGTAGTCGAGGGAGAAGACCGCCCCGCGGGTCACCGTCGCCGCGGCCGCGGCGACGTGGGCCGGTCCGGCGAAGTTCGCGGTGCCGCGTTCGGGGTGCCGGTCGAAAACGTGCCAGCTGGAGCCGGGCGGGACGTGCTCACCCAGTTGAGCGTAGGTGGGCACGTCCCGGCGAAGAGCGGGCTCAGTCACCGTCGGGGTCCTCGCGGCGGTAGGACAGGGCGAACGACAGCAGCCCGGACACCGAGGCGCCGCCGAAGGCGTAGGGAGCGAGGGCCGAGGCCCAGTGCCGGGCGGCCGTCGCGTCCGCGGCCGCCAGTGCGCCGATCTGCCCGACGACGATCGCCAACCCGGCCAAGAGGAAGAACACCACCGAGAAGGCGAACAGGAAGGTGGCGACGCGGGTCGCCGTCGCGGGCGGGTGCGTGGTCTGATTCAACGCTGAACTCATGGGCTTCTTCTTCCGGTCAGGTGGGGAGGACGCCGACGGCGATGAGGACACCGAGCGCGAGGATGGGCAGGCAGTAGTACTTCAGCAGCGGCAGGAACGTCTTGACCGGGTCGACCCTGGCGATGCCGGCGGCGACGTAGATCGGGGCGCCCGACGGCGGGGACGCGCCTTCGGTGGAGGCGAAGATCAGGACGGCGGCGGCCGCGACGGGCGCGGGAATCCCGGCGCCGGCGAGGGCGGCGACCGCGACCGGCCCGACGGCGGCCATGGTGGCGCTGGCCGTGAGCGGGATCGCGATGGCCACGACGATCACGCCGATGGCGATCGCCATGATCCACCCGGGCGCGTCGAGCCCGGACAGCACGCTCTTGAGCTGGTCGGCCAGCCCCAGCTCGGCCAGGACGTTCGAGGCGGAGAACGCGGCGACGATGGTGATGCCGATGACGCCGAAGGACGGGGCGACCTTCCCGATGGTCGACCACCAGCCGGCCGCGGTGCGCGGCAGGTGCTTGCGGCCGAGGAACAGCACCAGCGCGATCATCAGGACCGGGATCCAGGTGATCAGGCTGACCACGTCGGGCATCGCGTAGGGCTGGGCGGGCAGCTTGGTGCCGTCGGCGAGCGCGACCGGCTTCTTCAGCGCGTCCCCGACGCCGGAGTAGGTGCCCAGCGCGTCGGCGATCGGGCCGCGGGTGAGCAGCAGCGGGACCAGGATCGGCAGGAACAGCGTCAGCGACGTCCACCCGGAGCGCAGGCTGCGCCCGAACGGGACGCGGTCGCCTTCGGCGATGGGCTCGATCCCGTTGCGGCGCACCAGGAACCACGCGAGCACGATCCGGTAGCCCAGGCACCACAGGCCCGCGATGGCCAGCGGCTTCACGATCTCGTCCGCCTGCATGACGCCCTGCGCGGCGAGCCCGCCGACGAGGATGAACATCGTGGCCGAGAACGGGAAGCTGACGCCCATCCCGGCGCCGCCGGCGACCACGGTCGCGGCCAGTTCCGGCTGCACGCCGGAGCGCCGCATCCACGGCACGGTCACCGAGCCGACCGCCGCGGTGACCGCGGCGCCGACGTGGGCGATCGCCCCGAAGATGCCGCCGGCGACCGTCGCGGTGTAGACGGGGCCGCCGCGCAGCCGGCCGAGGACGGAGTTGAGCAGGTCGATCAGCTTGTCCAGCACCGGGGTCTTGGTCAGCAGGTAGGACATGAACACGAACGCCAGCCCGGCGAAGGTGACTTCCTCCTGCATGGCGTCGGCCACGGCTTCGCCGATGACCGACCACGGCGACCCGCCGTCTTCGGTGCCGCCGAACACGGCGAACGCGCCCACCGCGACGAAGCCGAGGATCATCGCTTCGCCGATGTTGCGCTTGAACACCGCGTTCCACACGATGATCACGGCGACGAACGCCAGCAGCGCCCACACGCCGGTCATCACGCGGTCCCGGCGAGGATCGCGGCGCGGCGCTGCGCCTCGTCGGCTTCCACGGCCCGGCCGCCCAGCAGGCTCGAGGCCGCCTCGGACGCCGGGATCACGATGACGCCGTCGTCGTCGCCGACGACCAGGTCACCGGGCCGGACCACCACGCCGCCGACCGCGACCGGCACGTCCACCTGGCCGGGACCGTTCTTGTAGGGGCCGGCCGGGCAGGCGCCGCGCGCCCACGCCGGGAAGCCGATCTTCTCCAGCTCGCCGACGTCACGCAGCACGCCGTCGGCGACGATGCCGAGGACGCCACGGCGTTTCGCGCGCTCGGCCATCAGCTCGCCCAGCAGGGCCCGGCTGGTGTCGCCGCCGCCGTTGACGACGAGCACCTCCCCCGGCCGGGACACGGCGATGGCCCGGTGCAGGGCCAGGTTGTCGCCGCGGGGGACCCACACGGTGCGGGCCCGCCCGGCCACCCGCGCGCCCTTCCACAGGGCGCGGACACCGCCGTCCAGCATCCCCATACGATCGCGCGCGTCGCCCAGGTTGGCCACCGCCAGCCCCTCGAACCGGCCCAGCAGGTCCTCCGCGGGGGTGAGGGCGGCGTCCGCCCGGCCCCGGTGCACCTCGGCGGTGGCCCGGGTCATCACCGGCAGGACCCCGAGCGAGTCCAGCAGCCGCGCGGCGGCGTCGGCTTCGCCGGCCCGCCGGGACGCGTGCTTGAGCGTGCCGTCGTAGAGCCGGTTCAGCGCCGCGTGCCCTCCGGAGAGCTCGTTCGCGATCTGCTCGCGCACCCAGTCTTCGGCACCGGCCGCGCGGGCGGCCAGGACCGACTCCACGATCAGCGCGCCGATGCCCTTCATCCAGATGCTGCGCAGCAGCTTGCGCGCCGACGCGGCCCCCGGCTCGCCGCCGACGTCCTCCACGGGGGCGCCGAGCAGGCGGAACATCGAGGCAGCCCTGCCCGAGCCGGGCCCGCTGACGACTACGCTCGTGGCGGGGCCGTGCGCGGGAACCGAGCCGATCACCGCGACATCGGCGAACCGGGACGCTCCCACGAGATCGGCGATGGCGAGCTTCACCTCCGGCGCGGTCGCGTTCATGTCGAGGTACACCGCGGCCGGGTCGAGGACCGCGGCGGCCGAGCGCGCCGCCTCTTCCGCGGCGCGGCCGCCGACGAGGCTCAGCACCAGCTCGGCGCCGCGCACCGCCTCCTCCGGCGTGGCCGCCCGCGCGACCCCGGCCGGGGTCGCGTTGTCGGCGGGGTCGAACCCCGCCACGGTCCAGCCGTGCTCGACCAAGCCGGTCGCGTAGCGGGATCCGGCTTCGCCGAGTCCCAACACCGACACCCGCATGCCGCCTCCTTGCGGTTTCCACACAATGGTAAAAGCTTTCGTAGTGCGGATAGTATTGCCACAAGGTAGGGCGAGAGTCAACGACGAGCGCAACCGGCAGCAGCGGGACCTCGGCTCGGTGCGTTCGCGCGCAGCCGGTCCACGACGGGCGCAGCGGGGTAAAGTCACCCCCGGTGTGCCGGGAAGCCTGGTCGGCGCGACAGTCCTGCGCGCGAGACGAGGCATCCCATGACGATCGACGCCGTCGACCTGACCAAGCGGTACCGCGACGTCCTGGCCGTCGACGGCCTGACCCTGCACACCGCCCCCGGCGAGATCCACGCCCTGCTCGGCCTCAACGGCGCCGGCAAGACGACCACCATCCGGATGCTGCTCGGCCTCGTCCGCCCCACCCGCGGCGAGGTGTCGCTGTTCGGGGAACGGGTCGGGCCCGGCCGCAACTCCGTCTGGGCCCGGATCGGCTACCTCGTCGAAACGCCGTCGGCGTACCCGGAGCTCACCGTCACCGAAAACCTCCAGGTGATGGCCGCACTCCGCGGGCTACGCGACCGGAAGGCCGTGTCCGGCGTCATCGCCCGGCTCGGCCTGCAGCCCCACGCCCACCGCCGCGCGCAAACGCTGTCCCTGGGCAACAAGCAGCGCCTCGCGCTGGCGAAAGCCCTGCTGCACCACCCTGATCTGCTGCTGCTCGACGAGCCCGCCAACGGCCTCGACCCCGCCGGCGTCGCCGAAATCCGGACCCTGCTGCACGACCTCGCCCACCGCGACGGGGTGACGATCCTGCTCTCCAGCCACATCCTCACCGAAGTCGCCCGCCTGGCCACCCGCCTCGGCGTCCTCGACCGCGGACGCCTGGTCTGGGAAGGTGCCACCACCGACCTGGTCGCCCGGGCACGGCCACGGCTGCGCGTGACGGTCCACGATCCCGGTCACGCCGTCGCGGCGTTGCGCGCCGCCGGCCACGCCGTCTCCACCGAGGACGACGGGCTCACCCTCACCGAAGACCGCGCGGTCGACCACCCCGACGAGATCGCCACCCAGCTCGTCGCCGCGGGCTGCCCGCCCACCCGGCTCGCCGTCGAGCGAGACGACCTCGAGACCTGCTTCCTCCGCCTGGTCGGGCACCCGTGAGCACCGCCGCCGTGGGGGCCGAGCTGCTGAAGGCCCGCCGCTCGCGGCTGCCGTGGGTCACCGCGGCGGCGTTCACCGTCGCCGCCGGGTTCGGCGGGCTGATCATGTTCGTCCTCCAGGACGTCCGCCGCGCCCGCGCCCTCGGCCTGATCGGCACCAAGGCCGCGCTCACCGGCGGCCCGGCCGACTGGCCCGCCTACTTCGCCCTGCTCGCCCAGATCATCGCCGTCGGCGGAGCAGTCCTGTTCGGCGTCATCGTGATCTGGACCTTCGGCCGGGAATTCAGCCAGGGCACCGCCAAGGACCTCCTGGCCCTGCCCACCCCCCGCACCACGATCGTCGCCGCCAAGTTCGCCGTCACGACGGGCTGGTGCCTGGCCCTCACCGCGCAGACCTCCCTGCTCGGCCTCGTGTTCGGCGCCGCCATCGGCCTCCCCGGCTGGTCGGCCGCGGCCGCGGCCACCGGCCTGGTGAAGCTGCTGCTCACCGCGGTCCTGACCATCGCCGTCGTCGTTCCGTTCGCGTTCGCCGCGAGCGCGGGCCGCGGCTACCTGCCCGGAATCGGCGCGCTGTTCCTCGCCGTCTTCCTCGCCCAGGTCGTTGCCCTGCTCGGCTACGGGCCGTACTTCCCTTGGTCCGTCCCGGCCCTCGTCACCGATATCGCCGGCCGCCAGCCACCCGGCCCCCTCGGCTTCGGCCTCGTGGCTCTCGTCGGCGTCGCCGGGATGGTGGGCACGGCCCTGTGGTGGAAGCACGCCGACCAGGATCGCTGAGCCGGCGGGGAATTCCCGAAGAAGGGAAACCGTGACCTTCGGGGGCACAAAGGCCCAGCGGGCCGGGAGGAACGGCTCACGCCGACCTGGCTTCCGCCTCTCACCGCCGCCCGCAGCAGGCGCGATCCTCGGAAGAGACGGCGCGATGTCCGGCACATTCCCACGGCAGGGGGTTGAAAATGAGCTTCGCCCACCGAGATCGCAACCCCGGACCCGCCCAGGCGGGCGGATTCCCCAGCGGCCTGCGGGTGCGCGCCCGCGGCGGCCGGTTCCCCGGCCGGACCGGCGTCGTGGTCGGCCGCACGCCCGACCTGCGTCCCGGCTCGGTCTGGGTCGAGTTCAGCCCCGGCGACGCGCGGCTCGTGCCCGGCTACCGGCTCGACGTCGTCGAGCCCGAGACCTGAGGGCGCCGCCGTGTTCGAAGAACCGACGCCCGAAGAGCGCGGCCGCGCCACCCGGGTGGTGCGGCGGCACGCCCGTGACGAGCGCGATGAGGCCGAGCTGATGGCGATGCTCGGTCTGGACCGGGCCGAACCGCCGCCGCCCGGGCCCAAGCCGCGCGGCGCGCTGACGCCCGCCGAAGTGCACGACCTGGTGGCACCGTTCGCCGCCGAGCACGCCCGCCGGGCGGACAACGCACGGTGACTCCCGCCACCGCACTCCGAGCCCGGCGCCCCGTACGTTCCCGGCGGCCCCGAGCGGGCCGACCGGTCCTCCCCGAGGTGCCTTTCTCCCTGTCGGGTAAGGACTTCGAGCCCTGCCCCCGGACGGCGCCGGCGAGGACCGTCGAGGGTGAGGGGCCCACCCGCCGCCCCGGTGCGCACCGCCGGCGGGCCCCCTCCCCGCAACGGTGGTGGCGGCCCGGGTCGACCTCCCCCTCCCCGCCACCCGGCGGTCACCACCGTTCGCGGCGGGCCGCTTCGCCGGGAGGCGTTCAGTCCTCCGTCACCGGCAGGTGCCGGATGGTCTCGCCGCCCTTGTGGTGCCAGGCCCGGTCGTACTTGGTCTCCAGCACGCTCACGAGCTTGCGCACCGCGCCCTGGCACGCTTCGTCCACCGAACCCGCGTGGTGGGAGACGAACACCGTCCGGCGCCCGGTGGACCTGGCCTCCAGCACGCACTTGCGGTCCACCCGGGTTCGCCCGGCCGCGGTCTCGCCGCCGACGTGGACGCCCAGCCGGGTGATCAGGTCGGTGAAGCGGGACAACGCGGCTTCGAACTCGCCTTCGAGACGCCGGGCCAAGGCTTCGCTGCCGTGCACGTTCTTGTCCGTGCTGATCTGGATCTGCATGCCCTGATCATGTTCGCCGTCGCGGGGCCGCCTTAGGACCGCAGGTCCCCTCCTCCGAGGACCAAAGGCTTCACCGCGGTTCAGCGCACGACCGGGGTCACGAGCGCCCCTGGCTCTGGTGGATCCAGCCGTCCAAGACTCGCCGCGCAGCAGCACCGGCCGCGGGGCGGCGAAGTGCACCGCGGGTGCGGCGGGCAGCCGATCGCGGACCAGGCGCAGCACCCGGTGGGCCGGCACCCGGCCCCAGTTCCCGGGCGAGCCACTCGTGGGCGGTGGCCTCGGCCCGGCCGAACGGACCGGCGGCAACGGACATCGCGTCCCTCCTGCCGGCACGAGCTCCTGCGCCGGACCGTAGGCCGCGCCTTCCGGCCCCTCAGCCCACCCCGCCGGGCTCGACGAGACCCGGTTTCCCGCCGAGGAACGGGCGGGGGTCGCTGCCGGCCAGCGCGCCGCTGTCCAGCCAGCGGCGGAAGCCGGCCGGGTTCCGCCGCTCCATGTCGTCCAGGAGGAGCCGGCGCACCGCGGCCAGCTGCGGACGGGCCGGGTCGTCGTCGGAGACGAGCCGCAGTTCCTCGTCGCTGCGCCGCCACACCAGGCAGAGTTCCGCGAGGTCCAACCCGGGCACGGTGGACCGGACGGTGATCCGCCGCCCGCCACCGCGGCCCGTCGACGAGCGCTTCCCCGCCCACCACCCGGCCGACGCCAGGGCCGCGAGGACCGCCGAGCCGGGCAGGAACCCGCACCACGACAGGACTTCGGCGGCGAGGACACCGCCCGCGAAGGTCGCCGCCGCGGAAACCACGCCCACCCGGGCGGCCGAGCCGAGCCGGAGCCGCGCCGCGGACTCGTCGGCCCACTGCCAGGCGGCCGTCCCGGCCATCGCGCTCATGACCGCCCACGCGAGAACGGCGTACAGCGGGAACGAGAGGAGCCCGGCGAACGCGAGGGCGGCCACGCCCGCGGCGAGGAAGATCGCTTTGGCGGACATCGCACACCTCGTTCACTCCGGCGGATCGGGAAGCGGTCTCCAGCACCGTAACCGGCGACTCACCACGGCGGGCAGAACGCAAAGACCCCGCCGGCCAGGGTCCTTCTGCCTCAGCTTCGGGGCGGGTCCGTTGCCACGGGGAGCCGCCTCGGGTCTACTCGGTTTCGGACGTCGCGCCTCCGGGCACCCGGACCGGGCGGGGGCCGGAACCGAGGAGTCGAGCACTGCCATGGCCAGCAACCTGCTCCCGATCCCCGGCGGCCCGCCCGGCGAGGAGCCGTTCCCCGACGGCGCCCGCGTGGACGTGATCGGCGGCCAGTACCACGGTGCGCGCGCGCTGGTGATCGCGAAGGATCCCGACCTGCGCCCGGGCTCGGTGTGGATCCGGCTCGCCGACGGCCGGGAAGTCCTCGTTCCCGGATACCGGCTCGCGCGCGACGAACCGTGAGCGCCGATCAGGAAGCGCTCACCACGTCGATGACGGTCCGCGCCTGGACCCGGGTCAGGTGCAGCGTGCGCATCAGCTCCTCCGCGCCGGCGCCGGTCGAGGCCAGCACCGCGGCGGTGCAGACAACCCCCGGCAGCACGTCCGGCAACGTCGCCCCGAGCCGGTCGAGCAGGTCACGGGGACCGTCGTCACCGGCGGGCCCGAGCCGGGCTCGCCAGAGCAACATGGCCACGTCGTCGGCACCGTCGTCGTCGGCCGCGGCCAGCCGCGCCATCGCTTCGCGGTAGCCGTCGCGGTCGAGCTGCCCGCCGAACAGCCGCGCGGTCAGCTCCCGCTCCTCCTCGGCCGCGTGCGGGTCGCCGGGGCGCGGCGCCATCGTGTGCCGCCGTCCGGCGACGAGCCGGGCAGCGAGCAGAACCAGCACCAGAATCCCGATCACCAGTCCGATCGCCATGCTTCGCCCTCCCCGCGCGGTTCGCGAGCGTCCTGCGTCCGCATTCGATGGTGACACCCCGCGCGCGGCGTGCGGAGGGCCGAAAGTCCACATCCACCGACGGGGTGCCACCCGTCCGGGCGGCAAGGACGCCCGTTCCCTAGGCGTATCCGGACGGCGAGGAAACCTCCGCCGGTACGCCCCGGCCGGTCACCAGGCGCTCGTAGAGCGCGATGTACTGCAGGAACGACCGCGTCCCCAGGAAGTCCCGGCGGATCCGCCGGTGGGCCCGCTCCCCCAGGTCCGCCGCCCGCGCGGGGTCGGCCACCAGTCCCGTCACCGCCCGGCCGAAAGCGGCCAGGTCGCAGGGCTCGACCAGGCACCCGGTGCGGCCGTCGTCCACCTGGTCCTGGATGCCGCCGATCCGGCTGGCCACCACCGCGCGGGACTTCCACATCGCCTCGGCCACCGTGAGCCCGAACCCCTCGGCGATGGACTTCTGCACCACCACCTGCGCCCGGCGCTGCAGCGCGTTGACGATCGCCGCGTTCTCCTCCAGGTCGGTCATCGGGAGGCTCGCCAGGTGGACGTGCTCCCGCGCGTGCCGGGACAGCGCGGCGTAGTACGCCGTCGCCTCGCCCAGCACGTCCCCGCCCTCGGGATCGTCGGCGACCTCCTCCACCGACGGGCCGGCCAGCACCAGGTGGGCACCGGTGGCCGGCAGCACGTACCGCACGAAACCGTCGATCACGCCGAGCGGGTCCTTGAGCCGGTCCCAGCGCGAAACCTGCAGCACCACCGCGTCGTCCGGGCGCAGCCGCCGGGTTTCCGTCATCCGCGCGCGCCGCTCGACGCGCGCTTCCGCACCGTCGAGCCGGGTGAAGACGGGCTCGGCCGCCCGCGCGGTGTCCTGCACGCCCGCCGCGGCGAGGATGGCGGCGACCCGCCCCTCGGCGAGGTCCTGGTTCTTCGCCGAGAAAGCGTCGATCGACGGGGCGATCACCGCGGTCTTCGCCGGGTCCAGGTCGTCCCAGACGTGCTGGCGCCGCGAGAAGACGTAGGCGTCGGCCTGCCGGACGTAGCCGCGCAGGAACTCCCACGCCCGGCGGGTCACCGGGGTGGCGTGGTCGATCCCGACGTGGCTGCGCCAGACGACCGGCACGCCGTGCCCGGTCAGCGCGGGAACCATCCCCGCCGTCTGCGGATCGTGCAGCAGCACGACGTCCCCCGGCGAAAGCCGGTTCGCGAGCTCTTCGCCCGCGGCGCGGGTGAACGACTCGTAGACCCGCCTGGCCTCCTCGTCGAGCGGCAGCCCGTCGCCGCGCGCGCCGTGCAGGTTGTTGTGCAGTCGTTTGGTGACGGCGAAGAACGGCCCGGTGCCGGCGACGGCCAGCCAGCGCTGGTCGATGCCGGCGCCGCGCCCGTAGGCCAGCAGCGAGTAGAGCATCTCCGCCACGCCCCCGCCGCGCGCGGTCGAGTTCACGTGCCACATGACGTGGTCGCCGAGCAGCTCGCGCCCGCGCGCGAACCGGTCCAGCAACCGGCGGTAGACCTGCTCGCCGATCAGCGGTGCGAACCGCTCGATCGCCAGCCTGCCCACCGGCGCCGGAACCAGCAGGGATCCGGCCATCGCCGGGTCGGGTGTCGTCATCGTGGGCTCCTCGGGTCGGGTCGCCGGTCGGCCCCACCGGCGGGGTGGTGGCTTTCGGCCCTGTGCGGCCGAGGGCGCCGTGCGCAAGCTGGGGGTGTGACCGGACACTGGCTCGCCCACGGGATGCGGGACGTACCCCCGGCCGACGGCTGGCTGTCGCCGGCCGAGGCCGCCCGGCTGGCCGGGCTGGCGCACCCGAAACGGCGGTCCGAGCTGAGGTTGTCGCGGTGGACGGGCAAACACGCGATCGCGGCCGTGCTCGGCCTGGGCACCGGGGCCGCCACCCTGGCCCGGATCGAGATCCGGCCCGCGGCCTCCGGCGCGCCGGTGGCCTGTGTCGACGGCGTGCCCGCCCCGGTCGCCGTTTCGCTGACCGACCGCGCCGACTGGGCCGTCTGCCTGACCGGCCCGCCCGGCGTCGCGCTCGGCTGCGACCTCGAACTGGTGGAACCGCGTTCGGGCGCCTTCGTGCGGACGTGGCTGACCGAACGGGAACGCGAGACGGTCGAGGCCGGCGACCGCTCCCTGCTCGCCAACCTCCTCTGGTCGGCCAAGGAAAGCGCGCTGAAGGTGCTGAAAACCGGCCTGCGCCGGGACACCCGGTCGGTCGAGGTCGAGCTCGGCACCGTGCGGGCCGGGTGGAGCCCGCTGGTCGTGCGCGCGGCCGAGGGCGGCGAGTTCCCCGGCTGGTGGCGGCGGTACGGCGAGTTCGTGCTCACCTGCGCGGCACCGGCGCCCTGGGACCCGCCGCGCTGCCTGACGGAACCGCCGTCGCTGGCGACGGCGGTTCCCTCCCACGGCTGGCTCACCGAGGTGCGGCGCACCGGGCCATCCCCCGTTCCAGCGCCGCGATCAGGTACGGGCGCAGGCCGCTCGCCGGGATGATGTGGTCCACCGACCCGACCTCGCGCGCGCGGCCGATGTCGTGGATCTCGTCGAACTCGGCCGCCACCTCGCCGAGCTTCTCGGCCCGGACCCGTTCGGTGAGCTCCCGCAGCCGCGCGGCGGGACCGGTCCGCGCCCGGACCACCCGCGGGTCGGCCTCGGTGCGCGAGCGCACTTCGCGGGCGAACACCACGGCCGCCGCCGGCGCCCCGCCGATCACCGACGCGTAGGAGCCCTCGACCGCCGCGACCTCCAGGTTCTCGTTGAGCTGCTTGGAGAACACGACGAACGCGCCGCCGTGGTAGCGCGACACGACCGCGAACACGATCGGCCCGGCGAAGTTGGTCACCGCGCGCCCGATCTCCGCGCCGTACTCCAGCTGGCGGCCGCGCATCGACTCGGGCGAGCCGTCGAAGCCCGACAGGTTGGCCAGCACGACCACCGGCCGGTTGCCGCTCGCCGCGTTGATCGCCCGCGCGACCTTCTTCGACGACTGCGGGAACAGCGTCCCCGCGGTCCACACCGCCGGCCCGTCGCCGGGCACCGGGTCCTCCCGCTGCACCGGGTGCGACTCGAACCCGATCAGGCACACCGGGATCCCGCCGAGGTGCGCATCCTGCACCACCGCGGTGTCCGCGTGCTTCCAGCGGGCCCAGCGCTCCAGTGGCGGGTGGTCGGCGTCGGCTACCGCCCGCAGGACGGCCCGGATGGCGAACGGCTTCTTGCGCTCGGGGTTGGCCGTGGCGGAGAAGACGTCCCCGACGGTCGTGAAGTCGGTGCCGGCCAGCCGCGGGTGCGGGGCGTGGCGGACGTCCCGGTCGAACGGGTCGGTCGTGCGGGCCCGGCGCGGGAAGCGTTCGCCCGGTACCACATAGGTGTGCTCGTAGTGCGCGAAGAGGATTTCGCACGCCGACTCCAGGTCGGCGGCCCGGTACTGGGCCTGCCCGTTCGGGCCCATGATCCGCTCGAACCCGCCGATGCCGAGGTTGTCCTCGGCCGAGACGCCGCCCGAAAAGTCCAGGGCCTGCTTGCCGGTGAGCACCATCGCGCTGTCCGGCAGCATCACGAGCACCCCGCGGGTGTGCATGAGCATCGTCGCCTCGGCGTTCCAGTACGGCTGGGCGCCGACGTTGATGCCGGTGACGACGATGTTGATCTCGCCGCCGCCCTGGGTGAACGTGATGATCCGGCGCAGCACCGCGCCGATCCAGTCCATGTTCTCGGTGCCGCTGGTCATCGAAATGCGCGCTCCCGAGGACACCGCGAACCACTCCACCGGCACCTCCAGCCGCTCGGCCAGGTCGAGGGCCGCGACGATCCGGCGGCACTCCGGCTCGGCGAGCGCGCCGAGGCTGCGGCTGGGATCGCCGGCGATCAGCACCCGCGCCATGCCCTCGGGCACGGTCGGGGTGTGGTTGCGGATCAGGCCGGTGACGAGGTTGGCCGTGTTGCCGCCCGGCGGCCGGTCCACCGGGCCGAACCCGCCGTCGCCGAAGTCGTACTCGGTGAACTCGCCCGACGGGAAGTCCGCCGACGCCCCGGCAGGCGGGGTGAGCAGCCGGATCAGCTCGTACGGATAGACGTCGCCGCGCCGCTCGGTGCGCAGGGCCTTCAGGTCGTACTCGCCGAGCGGGGCGATCGGCTCGTCCGACGGCGGGGTCTCGCGCACGACCACGCCGGCGCCGCCGAGGTGGCTCACGTCCAGGGCGACGTCGCGGAGTCCGCCGTCGGCGCCGGCCACCCGCAGCCGGACCAGGACGTGCTCGACGCCGAGCCCGCGGAACGACGGCGCGAGCCGGTGCCCGAGCTCGCGCCACAGCTCGGCCGCCACAGTCCACTGTGGACGAATGTGCAGCAGCACGACGTTCTTCAGCAGCCGGCGGCCCGGCGGCCGGTGGGACTGGAACCGCCGCAGCCCGGACAGCACTTCGCCGAGCACCCAGTCCAGCGCCGGGTAGCTCACCGCCTCGCCGTGCTCTCCGGTGACCGGGGTCAGGTCGCGCACCTCGGCGAGCGCGAACAGCCGCTCGTCCTGGGGGTTGTCGTGGGCCACGCCGTGGAAGAGGTAGACGTCCTCGGCGGAGTCGAGGCGGGTGATCGCGAAGCGGGACAGCCGGTCCACGTTCAGCCGCTCGGCCAGCATCGGATGCAGGTCGCGGTAGAGCGGTTCCTCCGCCAGACCGTCCACAGTGGACCGGAAGGTGCGGTGCCGGGTCCGGCTCGGCCCGGTGACCGTCACGTCGGCGCGGTGCAGCGGCCGTCCGGTGACGCCCGTCGCCGCGGCGAGAACGTCCCGCAGGTGGTCCCGCAGCGTGTCGTCGGGCTCGGCGCCGGCCCACAAGTGCAGGTCGAGCACCGGCCGCAGGTGTGCGGCCACGCCCTCGAGGTACCGGCCGACGGCGGCCGCGAGCGCGGCGAGACCGTCGGCGGGGCCGTAGGCCACCACCAGGTGGAACAGCTCGTCGTGGTGCCGGTACCCGGACACGGCGAGCCGGACCCCGCCCGCGTCGACCAGGTCCACCGGGCCCAGTTCGCGGATCCGGTAGTAGCGGCGCACCGACACTTCGAGCGCGACGTCCCGCGCGCGCTCGTCGCCCCGCCGGAACCACCGCAGCAGCAGCGGCCGCAGCGGCTGCGGGCAGCCGACCAGGGCGGCCATCCGCCGGTCGCGCTCGGACCCGGTGACGACACCGGTGGCGAGCGCGGCGATGTGGCCGTCCATCTCCCGGTAGAGCCGGGCCCGCGCCCGTGCCAGCACCGGCTGCTCGAAGCAGCGGAACCGGACGTCGCGGGCGAGGTCCATGGCCGCCGGGTAGCGCTGGTCGGTGGCTTCGACGAGCCGGTCGAGCAGCTCGCGCAGGTCGTCGTCGGAGTACTTCGCGAGCTCGGGGCCGCGGGCGATCCAGCGGTCCAGCACGGCGGCGACGACCGGCAGCACCCCTTCCAGCCGGCGCTGGGCGCGGTAGAGGCGCAGCAGCGCGTCCGCGACCTCGGCCGACGGGCCCAGCTTCGTGATCCCGTGGTGTCCCAGCACCCGCAGCAGCGCGTCGAGGAACCGCGGCGGCAGGCCCTCGCCGCCGGCCCCGAAGGTCCGCAGGCAGGTCAGCAGGTACTCCTCGGGGGCGCGGACGCGCTCTTCGCCGGTCTCGCCGGCGGGCTCGGGACGGCGTCGCGAAACCGCGCAGACGTCCGCGAACAGCCGCAGGAACTCCCGCTCCCCGCGGAACCGCTCGGTGTCCGGCAGCGACGCCCAGGGGTCTTCGCCGCGGCCCAGCCGGGCGAGGGTGCCGGCGTCGGAGTCGAAACCGAGCAGCAGCGACCGCAGCGAGTCGGCCAGGATCCACGTGGTGTCGGTGCCGGTGCTCAGCTCCGGGACGCCGTGGCCGGGGGACGGCGCGTCCCCGATCACCGGGTCCAGCCGCAGCAGCGGCACGCCCGCGCCGACCTGCACGTTCGGCGTAACGAGCACCGAGCGCACCCGGCCGGGGAACGTCGCGGTCACGGCGGTCTCCATCTTCATGGACTCGATGACGACCAGGGGGTCGCCCACCGCGACCGCGTCCCCGGCCGCGACGGCGACCGACACGACCACCGCCGGGGTCGGGCAGCGGACGACTCCGCCTTCGTCGCGGGCGATGGTGTGGGTGATCCCCTCGACCTCCACGGTGTGGATCGGACCGGCGTGCGCGGCGAGCACCCGGTGGGCGCGGCCGGGGAAGCGCAGCCGCCGCTCGACCTCGCCCACCCGGCCGACCTCGACGTCGGTTTCGGCGTCCCCGAGCGAAACCCGGTAGCTCGCCGGGCCGTGCCGGCGGACGCCGACCGCGCACGCCGTCCCGCGGTAGCGGAACTCGATGCGCCGGCCGCCGTCGGGCAGCTCACCCGGCCGGCCGCGGGCCACGCCCGCGTAGAAGTCCGCGCGCGTGCGCTCGTGCTCCAGCTCGTAGGCCTCGACCCCGGCGCACACCAGGGCGATGTCGGCGTAGCGGCGTTCGAGGAGTTCGCCGGTGGCCGTCTTCGCGTCGAGCCAGCCGGTGTCGTAGTGGCCGGCCACGACGTCGGGGTGGTCGAGCAGGGTCAGCAGGAACGCCTTGGTGATCCGGCCGCCCTCGACGATCAGCTGGGTGCGGGCCAGCGCGCCGGCCAGCCGCGCCCGTGCCTCCTCCCGGTCCCGGCCCCACGCCAGCACCTTCGCGATCATCGAGTCGAACCCGGACGCGATCTCGTCGCCCTCGGCGACGCCGGTGTCCACGCGGACACCGGGCCCGGCCGGCAGCCGGAACCGCAGGATCCGGCCCGGCGCCGGCGCGAAGCCGTGGTCGGGGTCCTCGGCGGTGAGCCGGACTTCCATCGCGTGCCCGGACGGCGCCGGCGGCGCCCCGGTGAGCCGGTCGCCGCGGGCGACGGCGATCTGCAGCTTCACCAGGTCGAGCCCGGTGGTCAGCTCGGTGACCGGGTGCTCGACCTGCAGGCGCGCGTTGACCTCCAGGAAGCAGTACCGCCGTTCCCCGGGCAGGTACAGGAATTCGACGGTGCCGGCGTTCGTGTACCCGGCGTCGCGGCAGAGCCGGGCCGCGGCGGCCCGGATCTCGGCGTCCCGCGCCGGATCGAGCAGCACGCACGCCGACTCCTCCAGGATCTTCTGGTGCCGCCGCTGCAGCGAGCAGTCGCGCAGGCCGACCGGCCAGACGGCGCCGTGCCGGTCGGCGACGACCTGGACCTCGACGTGCCGGGCGCCGGTGAGCTCGCGTTCGAGGAACACGCTCGCGTCGCCGAAGCCGTGCCGCGCCTCGGCGCGGGCCGACTCGAAGGCCGCTTCGAGCTCGCCGGGACCGCGCACCCGGCGGATCCCGCGGCCCCCGCCGCCCGCGGTCGCCTTGACCAGCAGGGGGTAGCCGACGCGCTCGGCCGCGACGACGGCTTCGGCGACGGTGTCGACGGGGCCACCGCTCCACGGCACGACGGGCACGCCCGCCCGCTCGGCCAGCCGCTTGGCGCGGATCTTGTCCCCGGCGAGCCGCATGGCCTCGGGCGAGGGGCCGATGAAGACGATGCCCAGCTTTTCGCACAGGTCCGCGAATTCGGCGTGCTCGGCGACGAAACCCCAGCCGACCCAGGCGGCTTCGGCCCGGGCTTCGACGAGCGCCTGCTCCAGCCGGGGCAGGTCCAGGTAGGCCTGGACCTGCCGGCCGGTGCCCGCGTCGAGGGTCGTGGCCGGGCCGAGGCACACGGCTTCGTCGGCTTCGCGCACGAACCAGGCGTGCCGGTCGGGTTCGGTGTGGAGCGCGATGGTGGTCAGCGGGTCGCCCTCGCGGGCGAGCTCGGCGGCGGCGGTGAGGAACCGCATCGCCGGCTCGCCGCGGTTGACGACGGCCACCCGGCGGAAGCCGCTCACGCCATCGCCTCCGTCATCGGGGCGCTGCGCCCGGCGTCGAGGGCACCGGGCAGCTCGGTCGTGCGGTAGCCGCTCACTTCCAGCAGGACCGCGCCCGTCTCGTCGAGCACGCGCCCGCCGAAACCGTCCTCTTCGGACGTCACCACGGCTGCCAGCCGTCCGCGCGGCCCGGGGGCGTCGTGCAGCACGATCCGGTCGACGTGCCGCGGCAGGCCGAACCGGGCGTGGCGGCCGATGTCCCACACCCCCGCGGTCTGGAAGACCAGCTCGATCAGCCGGGGCGACACGAGTTCCGGTGCCTCGGCCGGCACGTGGTCGGGCGGCAGGTCGCTCGCGTAGAGCCCGACCGGGCCGTCTTCGGCGCGCCAGGCCCGCTCGAGGACCCGGAAGGCCGGTCCGTGGAAGAAGACGTCGTAGATCGCGGCCGCGGGCACGCCCTTCCCGTCGGGCACCGGCGGCGCGGCCGCGGTGACGGCGTCGCCGACCGGGGTGCGGGAAAGCCGCACCCGGCCGGTGAAGTGCGTCGTCACCTGCGGTTCGGTCTGCCCGGCCAGCAAGCGGCTGCCGGTGAGGGCGCAGTCGGCGACCAGGCCGTCGCCGTCCGCGCGGAAGGCCGCGGTGACGGTGAGCGTGCGCGGCTCGTCCCGGTAGAACTTGCAGGGGGCGAGGAACTCGACGTCCTCGACCGCCACCGGGCGCCAGCCGGGCAACGGCAGCGCCGCCACCTCCGCGAACGCCTCGATGCCCAGCACGCCGGGCAGCACCGGGGTGCCGTCGATCCGGTGGTCGGCCAGGAACGGCTGCACGCCCGGGTCGAGCGTGGTCCGCACGACGAGTCCGCTGTGGACGCCCATCCGCTCGACCTCGCCCGCCACCGGCCCGGCCGGGAAGCGCGCCGCGTCGATGCCGTCGCGCTCGTCGGCCAGCGCGCCCAGCTCGCCCGCGACGACGACCTCGCCGCGGTGCGCGCCGCCGGTGAGCTCGCGGCGGATCCACGGGACGCCGACCTCGGGGGGCAGCATCTCGATGCCCGCGCGTTCCATCATCTTCGGGATGGAGCCGCGGGTGGCCATGCCGATACCGGCCCAGGCGGTCCAGTCGAGCGCCAGGCCGCCGGTCGCCGAGGTGAGCTTGCACAGCAGGTCGTTGGCCGCGCTGTAGTCGGTCTGGCCGAGGTTGCCGAACCGTCCCGCGACCGAGCTGAACACGACGGTGGTGCCGGGCGGGTAGTCGCCGAGTGCCTTGCGCACGGTGAACCAGCCGTCGGCCTTGACCCCGAACACGAGGTCGTACTCGCCGGGTCTCTTGTCCGGCAGGGCGTGGCTGATGTCGAGCCCGGCGGCGTGCAGCAGGACGTCGACGTGCTCGACGCCCGCCAGCGCCCGCGCGACCGCGTCGGCGTCGGTGAGGTCGGCGCAGTGGTAGTGCGCCCGGCCGCCCGCGTCGCGCACGGCGTCGATCGCCGCCCGCGCGGCGGCGAGCCGTTCGTAGCGGGCCAGTTCGCGCTCGACCCGCACCGGGGTGGGCCGCTTGCCCTTCGCCGTCGTGAGCCGGGTGATCAGGTCGGCCTTGAGGCCTTCGTGGTCGGTGGTGAACCGGGTGACGTCGGCGTCGCCCTCGTCGGGCTCCGGGGTCAGGTCGAGCAGGTGGAAGGTGCCGCCGGAGGCCTGGGCGAGGTCGGCGGTGATGGCGGAGACGATGCTGCCGGCCGCGCCGGTCACGACGAAGACGGTGTCCGCGTCCAGTGCCATGCCCTCGCCCTCGGGCTCGCGCTCCTCGACCGTGACGCTCCACCGCAGGCCGCCGGCACGGCCGATCTCCAGCGCGCCGGGATCGGTGAGGGTCTCTTCGATCAGCGCGTCGGCGATCTCCTCGCCGGTCGCCGCGGGTCCGAAGTCGACCGCCTTGACCAGCGCGGCGGGCCGTTCGCGGCCGTAGGCCTTGGCGAACCCGGTGACCGCGCCGCCGAGCGGGGCGTACGCGCCGGCGTCGTCGTAGCCGTGGCGGCCGCCGAGCCGGGTGGCGGTGACGAGGAACGGTTCCCGGTCGTGCAGCGTCCGCATCGTGGTGTAGAGCAGCTTCACGCGGATCCGGTTGGCTTCGCGCCAGGCGTCGAGGTCCATGGCTTCGATCGGGCCCTCGTGGTCGAGGGCTGGGAGCCAGTAGACGCCGTGGACGGGCCCGTCGGCGACCCGGGCGGCGAGGTCCTCGGCGGCCGGGTGGTCCTGGACGAGGAGCACGTCGACCCCGCGGTCGGCGAGCTTCCCGGCGAGCGCGGCGCCCGCTCCCCCGTCGTCGCACGCGACGACGACCCGCTGTCCGGCACCGAGTTCGGCACCGGTGGCCCGGCAGAACTCCAGCGGCGGCCGGATGGTCGCGACCGGCACGCGGCGCGGGAACGCCCCGGTTTCCGGCAGCTCTTCCGCCACAATGGACTTCTCCTCGGCGGGCGTCGCCGTGGTCGCGCGGTCGCGCACGAACCCGATGACGTGGGCCAGCGTCGGGTAGTCGCGCAGCCGCAACGTGTCGTCCCGCTCGATCCCGAACCGCTCACGGATCTGGGCGAACACCTCCGCCTGCTTGACCGTGTCCACCCCCAGATCCGCCTCCAGATCCAGGTCCAGCTCCAACATCTCCTCCGGATAACCCGTCTTCTCGGCCACCACCGACAGCACCTGCCCGGTGACGTCGTCCACATCAGACTCGGGCGCGGCCTCCGACCGCTCCCGCACGAACCCGATCACATGGTTCAACGTCGGATAATCCCGCAGCCGCAACGCATCGTCCCGCTCGATCCCGAACCGCTCACGAATCTGCGCGAACACCTCCGCCTGCTTCACCGTGTCCACCCCCAGATCCGCCTCCAGATCCAGATCCAGCTCCAGCATGTCCTCCGGATAACCCGTCTTCTCGGCCACCACCGACAGCACCTGCCCGGTGACGTCGTCACCGGCGGCGGGTTCGGGAACCACCACGGCCGGCTCCGGGACGGGCGCGGTGGCGATCCGCAGCCGCCGGTGGTCGACCTCCAGGTCCGTGCCGCCCAGGTTCGCCAGCCAGCGCCGCCACGCCTCCCGGTCGGCGACGCGGTACTCGTAGCCCAGTTCGGCCGGTGCCCGGTGGCGGCCGTCGGCGACCGGGGTCCAGCGCAGGAGCACCATGCTGATCTGCGAGCCGAACCCGGCCGCCAGCCGCAGCGCGTAGCGGACCGGGTAGGCGCCGCCGCCCGACAGGTTCAGGCGGCCCAGTGACGGGTCGATCTCTTTGAAGTTGGGCACCGGCGGCACGATCCCGGTCTCCAGGGCCTTCACCGCGACCACGTCCTCGATCCCGACGCCCATCGGGTGGCCGGTGAATCCCTTGGTGTTGGCGATGATCACCCGGTCGGCGTCGGGCCCGAAGACCGCCCGCAGCGCGTCGATCTCCGCCTGGGCGCTGCCGCCGCGGGCCGGCGTGTACGTCTCGTGGGAGACGAAAACCAGTTCCGAAGCGACCGCGTGCCGGTCGATGCCCCGCCGTTCCGCCTGCGCCACCAGGGTTTCCATCACCCCGGAGATGTGCTCGACGTCCAGTTTCGTCCCGTGGAACGCGCTGTTGGCGCTGACCCCGGACAGGACCTCGCAGATCGGCCGCAGCCCGCGTTCCCGCGCGGCCGAAGCGGCCTCGACGACGATGCCCGCCGCGCCCATGCCGAGCAGCATCCCGTGACGGCGCGCGTCGAAGGGGACGGCCGCGTCCTCGACCGCCTCGTCGGTGGCCGCCGCGCCGCTGGCCAGGAAGCCGGCGCCGACCCATTCCAGCAGCGGGTCGGACGTCGCGTCGTCGGCCGCGACGATCACCACGCGCCGGCACCGGCCGGCCCGGATCCAGTCCTCGGCCAGCCCGATCGCCTGGGTCGTGCTCGCGCAGGCGGAGTTGACCTGGGTGTTGGGCCCGCGCGCGCCGATGATCTCGGCGAACTGCGAGTGCCCCATCGAGAGCACGCGGAACAGGAACCGGCGGTCGAAGGTGAACGGCGCCGCCGCGATCGCGGCGTCCAGGTCGGCGATCCGGCGGTCGAGGTCGGCGGCGACGTCGCCCTCGGCGAGCGCCCGGATCGCCCGCAGGGTGTCGCGTTCGTGGCGGCGGTGCCGGTCGGCGAGGTACCGCTCGACGTCCTCGGCGAACTCGCCCAGACCGGGGAACGCGGACGCGAAGATGACGCCCGTGTCGTCGCGCAGCGCCTCGGGCAGGCCCCACCGGTCGGCCAGCCGCGTGCCGACCGTCGTGGTCTTGTAGTGCTGCGCCAACGGGATCCCGGCGTCACGCAGCGCGTCGAAGCCCGCGCCGATCGCCAGCCGGGTGCACTCGCCGAGGGCCTGGTCGCGCTCGGCGTCGACGCCGAACTCTTCGACGAGGTCGAGCGCGCCCGCGCGGGCCGCGAGCTTGATGACGTCGTCCGGGCTGTCGATGTTCTCGAAGCGCGGACTGCCGTTCTCGCTCTTGACCAGCCGGGTGATGTGCTTGTCGGCGATGGCTTCGCGGAAGGCGCGCGGGATCGCGCCGATGAACTGCTCGCCGTGCAGGATCCGGCCGACGTTGGCGTCGTCGAAGACGTGCTCGGTGCCGGGCAGGCCGAGGGCGGCGCCGGTGATCACGACCGGCTCGGCCTCCGCGGGCACCGGAGCGGGCGCGGGCGCGGGTGCGGGCGCGCCGCCCAGCACGGCCTGGCCGCGGGTGAAGAAGTCGGCCACCAGGTGGCCCAGTTCGGTGTAGCGATCGGTGCTCATGGTCGGTGTCCTCGGCTCCGTGGGCGCCGCTTCGGAGGCGCCGAACCCGGCGGCGTAGAGCCCGCACAAGGCCTGGTTGAACGACACCAGGTCGCCCTGCTTGAGGTGGTTGGTGAACAGGGCCAGCACGTCGTCGTGCCGGCCGCCGAGCGCGTCCTCGACGAAGCCGTGCAAGGCTTTCTTCGGCCCGACTTCGACGAACACCCGCGCGCCTTCGGCGTAGAGCGTCTCGAGGCCCTTGACGAACTGGACCGGCGAGGCGACCTGGCGGCCCAGGATGTCGAGCATCCGCTCGCGCGCGTCCGGACCGCTCGGGTACAGCTGCCCGTCGACGTTCGCGACGACGGGCAGCGACGGCACCTTCAGGTCGAGCCGCCGCAGCAGCCGGACCAGCGGCTCGCTGACCGGCGCGACGATCGCGGTGTGGAAGGCGTGGCTGACCGGCAGCCGCACGGCGGTGCGGCCCGCCTCGGTGAACGCCGCCACCGCCGCTTCGACCGCGGTCGTGGCGCCGCCGATCACCGCCTGGGCGGTGCTGTTGACGTTGGCGATCACGACGTAGCCGTCGATCCCGGCCAGCGTCCGCTCGATCTCCTCGAGCGGGGCGAACACCGCGGCCATCGCGCCGTTGTCCTCGACGGTGAGGTGGGCCATCTCGGCGCCGCGCGCGCTGACCGCTTCGAGAGCGTCCTCGAAGGACAGTGCGCCGGCGGCGACCAGCGCGCCGTACTCGCCGAGGCTGTGCCCCATCACCAGGTCCGGCCGGACGTGGTGCTCGGCCAGCAGCCGGGTGAGGGCGAGGTCGGCGGCCAGGACGGCCGGCTGGGTGATCTCGGTCCGCAGCAACCGCTGCTCCGCGCGGGCGACGGCGTCCGCGCCGTCGGCGAAGAGGTACTCGGTGAGCGGCTTGCCGAGCAGCGGCGTCATCACCGCGTCCGCCTCGGCGAAGGTCTCGGCCACCACCGGTTCCCGAGCGGCCAGCGTGCGGAGCATGTTGACGTACTGGGATCCCTGGCCGGTGTAGAGGAAGGCGATCTTGCCGCGCGGACCGCGGCCGAGGAAGATCCCCTGGGAGCGCAACGCCTTCCACATCGCCGGCTTCTCGAACGCCTGCAACGCGCGCTGCGCCTTCGCGGTGAGCTCGGCGGCGTCGCCGTAGTCGATCGCGATCCGCACCGGCGCGGCGAGGTCGGCCGCCGACGGCGGGCCCATCGGCGGCGGCTCACCCGCGGCGGCCCGCCGCAGCCGGTCCACGAGCCCGCGCTCGTCGGCGGCACCCGCGACGAACGCGCCACGCACGGGCCCGGTTTCCGGGGGCCCGGTCTTGGCCGGCCCGGTCTTCGCGGGCAGGTCGGCTCCGGCGAAGGACACGGACTTCCGTTCCGGGTCGCGGTGCCGGCCGGGCACGTACTCCTCGAGCACGGCGTGGAAGTTCGTCCCGCCGAAGCCGAACGCGCTCACCCCGGCCCGGCGGACCCCGGCCGGGGGCGTGGCCCACTCGCGGATTTCGGTGTTGAGCCGGAACGGGCCACCGGCGAAGTCGATGTGCGGGTTCGGCACCTCGGCGTGCAGGGTGGCCGGGAGCACCTTCTCGTGCAGCGCCATGACCGCCTTGAACAACCCCGCCGTCCCGGCCGCGCCCTTGAGGTGACCGATGGTGGACTTCACCGAGCCGAGCGGGATCGAGCCCGCCGGCGCCGAGCCGAAGACCTCGGTGAGCGCCTGCACCTCGACGACGTCGCCGACCGCGGTGGACGTGCCGTGGCCCTCCACCAGCGAACACGTCGCCGGGTCCGCACCGGCCAGCCGCCAGGCCCGCTCGACGGCGAGCCGCTGCCCGACCGGGTTGGGCGCGGTGATGCCCTTGCCCCTGCCGTCGCTGGACCCGGCCATCCCCAGCAGCACGGCGTAGATCCGGTCACCGTCGCGTTCGGCGTCGGCCAGCCGTTTGAGCAGGAACAGGTTCCCGCCTTCGCCCATGACGAACCCGTCCGCGCCCTTGCCGTAGGGCCGGGTGCCGGTGGCCGAAAGGGCCCCGATCTTGCAGAACTTCACGTACGCGGCGATGCCCATGTTGCGGTCGATGCCGCCGGTGAGCACCGTGTCGTACTCGCCGTTGATCAGGCCTTCCACCGAGGCCGCCATGGCCGCGAGCCCGGACGCGCAGGCGGCGTCGGTGACGTAGCTGGGCCCGTGGAAGTCGAAGAGGTTCGCGATCCGGCCGACGATGACGTTGGCCAGCTCCCCGGGCATGCTGTCCTCGGTGACGTCCGGGATGGACTCGTGCAGGCCCTGGCGTGCTTCGTCGACGATCGCGGCCCGGGTCGCCTTGGGCAGCGCGGAAAACGCCGCCGACCGCTCGAGTTCCCTGGCGAACTCGGGGAAGCTGATCCGCAACGCGGTCTGGTAGTGCTTCTCGCCGGCCAGCGCGTTGCCGACGATCACGGCGGTCCGCTCGTGATCGAGCTTCCGCTCCGGCCAGCCGTGGTCGAGCAGCGTCGCGCGCGCCAGGTTGACCGCCCACTTCTGGGCCTCGTCCATGTACGCCGAGACCTTCGGGGGCACCGGGAGGTGCCAGGCCCGCGGGTCCCACTCGAACTCGCGGACCCAGCCGCCGATCTTCGAGTACGTCTTGTCCGGCACGGCCGGGTCGGCGTCGTAGTACAACGCGGGATCCCAGCGCCCGGGCGGGACGTCACTGATCGAGTAGCGGCCGCCGATGATGTTGCTCCAGAACTTCTTCGCGTCCGGCGCGTCGGGCATGATCGCGCTCACGCCGACGATCGCGACGGCGCGTTCGTGGGGTTGCTCGTGCATCACTTGCCTCCGGATCGGCCGTTGAGGATGGCGGCGAGCGTGTCCGCGTCGGCGAGCCCGCCCGCCTGGCTCGCGGTGACCTCCGGCAGCCGCAGCGCGGAGGCCAGGCCGGGCACCGCGGTGTCCGCGCTGCCCTGGACGAGCCGCAGCCCGTCGAAAGCGACGCGCAGCGCGGCCTCCCGCGCGAAAACCCTGGCCAGGACGGCGAGCTCGGCGACGTCGAAGCGCCGGTCGGCCTTCGACGGCAGCTCGGCGAGCGCGGCACGCCGGCACAGGGCGGCGGCGCATTCGGCGTACGCGATCAGCTCCCCGAGGCGCAGGAGGATGTGCTGGTGCCGGGTGAGCCGCGCGGTGCGGCAGCGTTCCAGCAGTTCGGCGAGCACGTGCAGGCCGAGCGCGGCGGTGCCCGCGCCGGTCTCCGGGCGGGCCGCGTCGAGGGTTTCCAGTTCCCCCGCTCGCTCGTGGTAGTACCGGCCGCGGGTCTTGAGGTGCTCCTGCCAGCGGTCGCGGGAGATCGTCATCTCCATGATCTCCGACGTGCCTTCGTAGATCGTGGTGATCCGGACGTCGCGCTTGATCTTCTCCACCAGGTATTCGCGCGTGTAGCCGTAGCCGCCGTGCGCTTGGATCGCCGCGTCCGCGGCCAGGTTGCCCGCCTCGGTCGCCAGGTACTTGGCGATCGCGCCTTCGGTGGTGAGCCCCTGCTCCCCGGAGTCCAGGCGGGTCGCGGTTTCCTCGATGTACGCCCGGGCGGCTTCGAGTCGCGCCGCGTGCGGCACGAACAGCTTGTGCGTGTAGCCCTGCTTGCGCGACAGCGGACCGCCGGCTTGGATCCGGTCGGCGGCGTAGGCGATCGCCCGGTCCAGCGCGGCCCAGCCGGCGCCGAGCCCGAAGGCGGCGACCATGAGCCGCGTGTAGCCGAACACCTGCTGGGCCTGCCACAGGCCCTGTCCCTCGACACCGCCGACGAGCGCGTCGGCCCCGACTTCGACGTCGTCGAGGAACAGCGCGGCGGTGTTGCTCAGCCGGATGCCGTGCTTGTCTTCGGGTTTCGCCCGCGTGAACCCGGTCGTGCCGCGTTCGAGGACGAACCAGCTCGGCCCGCCCGGTGCTTTCGCCAGGACGCAGTAGGCGTCGGCGATCCCGCCGTTGCTGATCCACTGCTTGCGGCCGGTGATCCGGTACCCGGTGGTGTGGCCGCCGTCGCCGACGGGCACGGCGACGGTCTTGAGCGCCCCGAGGTCGCTGCCGGCTTCGGGTTCGGTCGCCCCGTAGGCGAACAAGAGCCCTTCCCCGGCCATCCGGGACAACCACGTCTTCTTCTGCTCGGAGGTCGCGCCGACGGCGATCGGGTCGCTGCCGAGCGCGGTGGCGAGCACGCTGGTCGCGACGCCGAGGTCGATCCCGGCCATGCGCTCGCAGACCCGGCAGACGTCGAGGCTGCCCGCCCCCATCCCGCCGTAGTCCTCGGGCACGAACAGCAGGTGGATCCCGAGGTCGTCCCCGCACATGCGGCGAACCAGCTCCTCCGGGCATTCGTCGTCGCGGTCGAGCCGCAGCAGCAGCTCCGCGGGCAGGTTCCGGTCGGCGAACTCCCCGATCGCCTCCAGGATCATGGTCAGGGTTTCGGCGTCCAGGCCGGAAAGCTCGACATCAGTCATGACTCGGCCCGCGACGTCGCGCGATGATCAGGCACCCCTGCATCGCGGGTCCTCCTCTCCCTCGAGACGGACTTGCGCGATCCCCCACCGTCGAACCGACCCGGCGGTAGGACAGGGGCCTAACGTCACCGCCGGAGCGCCGATCGGCCCTACATTGGTTCAGACCACTAGGTTTGGCGCGAAAGCGCCGCCACGCGGGGGAATCCGCTCGCCCCACCAGCCCAGCGAGCGACGACAGGACGGGTGGACCCGGCCGCGGCGATCGCGGCGGCCAGGTGCGGTGGCGAACCGGCCCTCGGCCGGGCAAGCGCGCACCGGGCTCGCGCGGTCGATCTCCGCCCGCACCGCTCGTGCCGAGCGGCGCCACCGGGTTTCCGGCCGCGTTTCCGGCCGCCGCGTGGACGTAAGTCCCTCGGATCGCGGCACTCGGACCCTGCGCCGCACCGGAACCCCTCGCTTCACTGGGGTATGCCCACGATCGCACGAGCCCGCCGCCGCGCGCCGGGGAACCGCCTGGTGAACGCGCTGGTGGTGTGGCTGCTGGGGTCCGCCCTCGCTCCGCTGGTGAACCGGCGGCTCTGCGCGCTGCGTTACCGGCCCGCCAGCTCGGCGGAGCCGGTCACCTTCCCGGTGGGGTACACCCGCTCGGCCGGCCGGGTCGTCGTCGTGGCCGGGAACCCGGACGCCAAGCGGTGGTGGCGGCACTTCCGCGGTGACGCCGACGCCGAACTGCTGCTCGATGGCCACTGGGCACCGACGACGGGACGACTGCTCGACGGGCCCGCCCGGACGGCGGCGGCCGCGGGCCTTCCCCGCGTCCCGGTACCGCCGGACGCCCCGGTGGTGGCGTTCACCGCCCCCGCGCGTATCCCCCCGGGACGCGGTCCGGCGTTGCGGTGGTTCGTCGTCGTGACGTTCGCCGAGTTCGTCGGCTTCGCCGTGCCGGCGACGGCCGGGGCGCTGACCGCGGATCGGCCGGCCGCCGTCGTCGTGCCCGTGATGCTGCTGGCGGGCGCGCTGGAAGGCACCGCGCTCGGGTGCGGGCAAGCGTGGGTCCTCCGGCGCGTTCTTCCCGCCTTCGAGTCCCGGGCGTGGGTCGCGGCGACGGCGGTCGCGGCCGCGATCGCCTACGCGATCGGCCTGGCTCCCAGTACCTGGCTTCCGGCACTGACGAAGTTGCCGCCCGCGCTCCTGTGGCCGACCGTGACTGTCATGGGAACCACGCTGCTGCTGTCCATCGGCTTCGCCCAATGGCTGGTCCTGCGACGTCGCCTCGCGCGCTCGTCCGGCTGGGTCGCCGCCACGGCCGGCGCGTGGCTGCTCGGGCTGGCCGTGTTCCTCGGTGTGACCATGCCACTGTGGCAGCCCGGCCAACCGGTGGCCACCACGATCGTCGTCGGCGCGTTCGGCGGCCTCCTCATGGCGGCGACCACCTCGGCGGTGACCGGCCTCGCCCTCGGCCACCTGACCGACCGCCGGGCCGCCGTGACCGCGTACCGATCGTGATCGAGGTGGACCGCCCCGCCACCGGTCGGGACCATGGTCCACAAGGCCCCGCCGGCGATCCCGGCGGGCCGGCCTGTCGTCGACCTCCAGGGAGACCCGGTGACCCAGACCGCACGGACCGCTTCCCCGTTGCTCGAACGGATCAGTGAAAGCCTGATCGGCGAAGGCGAAGTCCTCGACGGGCCCTACGGCCCGCACCGCATCACCTACGCCGACTACACCGCGTCCGGCCGGGCTTTGGACTTCGTCGAGGACTACGTGCGCGACCACGTCCTGCCGCGCTACGCCAACACCCACACCGAAAGCTCCGGCACCGGCCTGCACACCGGCCTGCTGCGCGAACAGGCCCGCGACATCATCCACGCCTCGGTCGGCGCCACCGCGGACGACGTCGTGATCTTCTGCGGCTCGGGCGCCACTGCGGCGGTGAACAAGCTCGTCGGCATCCTCGAACTGCGCCTCCCGGCCGGTCCCGACGAGCGCTACCGGCTCAGCGACCGCATTCCCGCCGCCGACCGGCCGGTGGTGTTCGTCGGACCGTACGAGCACCACTCCAACGAACTGCCGTGGCGCGAGTCCATCGCCGACGTCGTCGCCATCGACGAGGACGAGAACGGCCACATCGACCTCGCCCACCTCGAAATCGAACTCCGCCGCCACGCCGACCGGCCGCTGCGGATCGGCAGCTTCTCCGCCGCCTCCAACGTCACCGGCATCCTCACCGACACCGACCGCGTCGCGGCCCTGCTGCACTCCCGCGGCGCACTGTCCTTTTGGGACTACGCCGCCGCCGGCCCCTACCTGCCGATCCGGATGGCCGAGAGCGCGCCGGGCCGCGGCGACCACAAGGACGCCCTCTTCCTGTCCCCGCACAAGTTCGTCGGCGGCCCGCAGACCCCCGGCGTCCTCGTCGTGCGCCGCGAGCTCGTCGCCAACCGGGTCCCCACGGTCCCCGGTGGCGGCACCGTGGCGTTCGTCGGCCCGCACACCCACCGCTTCCTGGCCGACCCGGTCGCCCGGGAGGAAGGCGGCACCCCCGCCATCGTCGAATCCGTCCGCGCGGGTCTCGTCTTCGCGCTCAAGGACGCCGTCGGCGCCGACGTGATCCGGGCGCGCGAGGAACAGCTTTGGCGGCAGGCGATCGAGCGCTGGTCCGCGCACCCGCGGATCGACGTGCTCGGGCACCACCGGGCGGCGCGGCTGTCGATCGTGTCCTTCCGGATCGGCGCCGGAAACCTCTTCCTGCACCACAACTTCGTCGTCGCCGTCCTCAACGACCTGTTCGGCATCCAGGCCCGCGGCGGCTGCTCGTGCGCGGGTCCCTACGGGCACCGGCTGCTCGGCATCGACGCCGCGCGCTCACAGGCCTACGAAGAAGAGGCCGTCCGCGGGTGCGACGGGATCAAGCCCGGCTGGGCGCGGCTGAACTTCAACTACTTCATCTCCGACACCGTGGCCGGCTACCTCGTCGACGCCGTGGCGCTGCTGGCCCAGTACGGCCACCGGCTGCTGCCGGACTACCGCTTCGACCCGCGCACGGGCTTGTGGCGCCACGCGCGGGCGGACGAGTTCCCGCCCGAGGTGCCGGACCTGCGGCACTTCGCCGGCGCACCGGCCGGCCCGCCCCGGCGGCTGGGCGAGGACGCGCTCGCCGAGCACCTGCGGCGAGCGCGGCGGATCCTCGGTGAAAAGCCGGACGTCGTCCCCGACGGGCCGAGCGGGCTGTCGCCCGGGTTGGACGCCCTGCGCTGGTTCCCGCTCCCGGCCGCCTGCCTCTGACCTCAGCCGGAATCCGGCCCGGTCCCGTGCGCGGGAGACCGCGGCCGGCGGGATGATGACGTCGCGGCAGTCGCGGCCGTACCCGTCACATCTCGAAGACGATGCGCGCCGGGACCTTCCCGGCCAGGACCTCCTCGATCGAGTCGTTGACCTCTTCGAGCTTGCGGTCGACGGCCACCACGCGGGTGCGGCCCGCCGCGTGCAGGGCGAAGACGTCGGCGAGGTCGGTGCGGGTGCCGACGATCGACCCGATGACCGACTTGCCGCCGAGGACGGTGTCGAAGATCGGCAGGGTCATGGTGCCGTCGGCGGGCAGCGCGACGCACACGAGCCGGCCGCCGCGGCGCAGGGACCGGAACGCCTGGTCGAACGAGGCGGGCGAGGCGGCCAGCGCGACGGCGACGTCCGCCCCGCCGAGCGCCTGGATCGCCTCGGCCGGGTCGCCTTCGGTGGCGTCGACGACGTGGTCGGCGCCCAGCTCGGTGGCCAGCGCCAGCTTGTCGGCCGTGACGTCCACGCCGATGGTGAACCCGCCGAAGATCCGCGCGTACTGCAGGGCCAGGTGCCCAAGCCCGCCGATGCCGAAGACGGCGACCGTCTCGGCCGGCGCGACGCCGGCGACCTTGATCGCCTTGTAGGTCGTCACGCCCGCGCAGGTGAGCGGTGCGGCGTCGCGGGAGCTGACGCCGTCGGGGACCGGGGTGGCGAAGGCGGCGGGGACCGCCGCGTATTCGGCGAAGGCGCCGTTGACCGAGTAGCCGGAGTTGCGCTGCCGCTCGCACAGCGTTTCCCGCCCGGAGTTGCAGTACCGGCACTCCCCGCAGGCGTGGCCGAGCCACGCGATCGCGACGCGCTGGCCGGTGGCGCGGGTGCGCACGGCCGGCCCGACCCGCTCGATCACGCCGATGCCTTCGTGCCCGGGCACGAACGGCGGGGCCGGCTTGACCGGCCAGTCGCCGTGCGCGGCGTGGATGTCGGTGTGGCACAGCCCGCTGCGCTCGATGCGCACCAGGACCTCGCCGGGTCCGATTTCGGGAACCGGGATGTCTTGCACCTGCAGCGGCGCACCGAACTCGGTGACGACAGCGGCTTTCATGGACGAACTCCCATCGGGTAGGGGCTAACGGTTGTCGACGGCGCCGTCGGCCCGGCCGACGGCGGCGCGGCCGGCCTCGAGCCGGGCGACCGGCACGCGGAACGGCGAGCAGGACACGTAGTCCAGGCCCACCTCGTGGAAGAACTCGATCGACGCGGGGTCGCCGCCGTGCTCCCCGCACACGCCGAGAACGAGCTCCGGGCGGGTGGCACGGCCCGCCGCCGCGGCGGAGGCGATGAGCCGGCCGACGCCGTCCCGGTCGATCGTCTCGAACGGCGACACCGGGAAAATGCCTTCGGCGACGTAGGTGGGGAAGAACGCCGCTTCGACGTCGTCGCGGGAGAATCCCCACACGGTCTGGGTGAGGTCGTTGGTGCCGAAGGAGAAGAACTCGGCGGATTCCGCGATGCGGCCCGCGGTCAGCGCGGCCCGGGGCAGCTCGATCATGGTGCCGATCTCGTACGGGAAGACCGTCCCGCCGGCGACCTCGTCGAGGGTCCGCCGGGCGCGGCCGGCCATGATCTCCAGTTCCCGCACGTCGCCGACCAAGGGGATCATGATCTCCACGCGCGGGTTCCCGCCGGCCCGGACCCGGATCACGGCCGCTTCGGCGACGGCGCGCACCTGCATCTCGTAGAGGCCGCGCACGACCAGGCCGAGCCGGACCCCGCGGGTGCCGAGCATCGGATTCTGCTCGTGCAGCCGCTCGACCGCGCGCAGCAGCTCTTCCGGCGCGTCCGGCCGGCCCAGCGCCCTGGCCACCGCCACCTCGGCGGTCAGCGCGGTGCGGTCGGGCAGGAACTCGTGCAGCGGCGGGTCGAGCAGCCGGATGGTCACCGGCAGCCCGTCCATCTCCTCGAGGATTCCCACGAAGTCCGCGCGCTGCAGCGGCAGCAGGGCCCCGAGCGCGGACTCGCGCTCGGCGTCGGTCTCGGCGAGGATCAGCCGCTCGACCAGCACCCGCCGGTCGCCGAGGAACATGTGCTCGGTGCGGCACAGCCCGACCCCGGTCGCCCCGAGCCGCCGGGCCCGGCGCGTGTCCGCCACGGTGTCGGCGTTGGCCCGCACCTCCAGCCGGCGCCGGGCGTCGGCGTGGGTGATGATCCGGTCGACCGCCTGCAGGAGCGCGTCGTCACCGGGCTCGCGCCGGCCTTCGAAGTAGTCGACGACCGGGGAGGGCACCACGGCGATTTCGCCGAGGTGGACTTCGCCGGCGGTGCCGTCGATCGAGATCACGTCGCCCTCGGCGACGACTGTGCCGTCCGCGGTCGTGAACCGGCGGTTCGCGGTGTCGACGTCCAGGGATTCGGCCCCGCACACGCAGGTCCGGCCAAGCCCGCGCGCGACGACGGCGGCGTGCGACGTCTTGCCGCCGCGGCTGGTGAGCACCCCGCGGGCGTGGATGAGCCCGTCGAGGTCGTCGGGGTTGGTCTCCCGCCGCACGAGGATGACCGCGGCCCCTTCCCGGGCCCGGCGGACCGCGGTGGCCGAGTCGAAGACGGCCTCGCCGACCGCCGCCCCCGGGGAGGCCGCGACGCCGGTGGCGATGGGCGGGGTGGCGGTGCCGGCGAAGCGCGGGAACATCAGCTGGGCCAGCTGAGCGCCGGTGACCCGGCGCAGCGCCTCGTCGGCGTCGATCAGGCCTTCTTCGCGCAGGGCTTCGGCGATGCGGAACGCGGCGGCCGCGGTGCGCTTGCCGACCCGGGTCTGCAGCATCCACAGCTTGCCGCGTTCGATGGTGAACTCGATGTCGCACAGGTCGCGGTAGTGCTCCTCCAGCGTCCGCATGATCCCCATGAGCTGCTCGTAGGCACGCGGCTGAAGTTCGGCGAGCCGGTGCAGGGGCAGGGTGTTGCGGATGCCGGCCACGACGTCCTCGCCCTGGGCGTCGGCGAGGTAGTCGCCGTAGACGCCGGGCGCGCCGGTGGCCGGGTCGCGGGTGAACGCGACCCCCGTGCCGGAGTCCTCTCCGAGGTTGCCGAACACCATCGCGCACACGTTGACCGCGGTGCCGAGGTCCTCGGGAATGTGCTCGGCCCGGCGGTACACGTGGGCGCGGTCGGTGTTCCACGACTCGAACACCGACCGGATCGCCAGGTCGAGCTGCTCGCGCGGGTCCTGCGGGAACGCCCGGCCCGCCTGCTCGGCGACGATGTCCTTGAACGTGGCGGTCAGTGCCCGCAGGTCTTCGGCGTCCAGGTCCAGGTCGCCGGTGACGCCCTTGGCCCGCTTCGCCGCCCGCAACGCGCCGCTGAAGTGCTCGTCGGCCACGCCGAGCACGGTCGTGCCGAACATCTGCACCAGCCGCCGGTAGGAGTCCCACGCCAGCCGCTCGTCCCCCGACCACGCGGCGAGGCCCGCCACCGAGTCGTCGGTCAGCCCGATGTCGAGGACGGTGTCCATCATGCCCGGCATGGAGAAGCGCGCTCCGGACCGGACCGAGACCAGCAGCGGCCCGTCCACCTGCCCGAGCTTGCGCCCCATCGCCCGCTCCAGCGCGTGCAGGTGCTCCGCCACCTCCGCGGCCAGCCCCTCGGGCGGCGACCCGGTGGCCAGGTAGGCCCGGCAGGCCTCGGTCGTGATGGTGAACCCCGGCGGGACCGGCAGGCCCATCACCGTCATTTCGGCGAGGTTGGCGCCTTTGCCGCCGAGCAGATCCGCCATGGCCCGGTTGCCCTCGGCGAAGTCGTACACGTACTTGGGCATCGTCGTCTCCTCTGCGGGGTCCGGATCTCGGCTCGACGAGCCCGATCGCACCAGCTCGCCGGCCGTACGGCATACCGCACAAGGGTTCCCCGAGAGAGGCCCTAGGTCCTCGGTCAGGAGGACCGTCGGTCCTCGCCGGCCAGCGGCACCTCCCAGGTGACGACGTTCCCCGCGGCCGGGTCTTCGTCCGGCGACGCCGGGTCGCCGTCGTCTTCGACCCGGGCGAAGAGGCAGCCCGGGCCGGGTCCCGGCCGCAGTTCGACGGTGACGGTCACGTGGCGGACCCCGGACCGGCGGGCGACCCCGGCCAGCGCGCCGTCCAGGACGTCCATCAGCCGGTCCCGGACCGGACCGCGCAGCGCGGTGTCGAGCCTGCTGTCGAGCCGCGAGGTCATCGCCACGTCCGAGGCTTCGGCCGCCGCGTCGAGGAGGTCCTGGATGCGCCGGTGCAGCGCCCGCTCGCGCGCGGGTTCGGTGTGGATCGCGAACACCGCCGAGTTCAGCCGCTGGATGACCCCGTCGACCTCCCGCGCGGCGGCGCGCACCCGGCGCGCGGCGTCTTCGCGCTGAATGATCTTGAGCGCGGCGGTCAAGCCCGTGGCGATCGTCGAGAGCCTGCCGACGACCGCGGTGTTGAGCTCGCGCGCGATGCGTTCCCGGTCGTCCAGCACCGACAGGAGCACCGCGTCGCGGCGCCGCTCCGCCAGTTCCAGGACGATCGCGGCCTGCGCGGCGAACAGCTCCAGCGACCGGACGACGCTGGTCGGGGTGATCGCGTGGCCCGGGGCGTTGACCACGGCCAGGACCCCGCGCACGGCGTCCGGCGGCCCCAGCGGTACCCCCAGCGCGGCCCCGACGGCCACTTCGGGCCCGAGCCCCGAGTGCCGCGCGGCCGGCGACGCGTCCTCGCTGATCACGGAGCGGCCGGTCCGGAAGACCCGCACGCTCAGCGGCTCCGGGCCCGCTCCGGCGGCGCCGGTCAGCGGCAGCCGCAACGAGCGGTAGGCGTCGGCCTGCGCTCCCGCCGAGGCCGCGACGACGAGGTGTTCGCGGCCGTCGTCGGGTACCAGGACCAGCGTCTGGTCGACCGCGGCGATGGAGCGCGCCCGGGCCGCGATCAGCTCCAGCACGTCCTCGGCCGGCGCGTCGGCCAGTACCGCGGCGGTGATGTCGGCGGTCGCGGCCAGCTGCTCGTTGGCCTGGTGGAGTTCCTGGCTGCGCGCGAAGACCTCCGCCTGCATCGCCTGCCGCTCGCCCGCTCCGGCGTCGTTCGGCGGCAGCCGTTCCAGGAAGTGGGTGACCTCTTCCACCCGGTGCAGGATCCACCGCACCGAACCGGCCCCGTCGATCACGGGGCTGTTCACCGTGCTCCAGAAGCGCTGTTCGACCACCCCGGGCTGCCCGGCCACCGCGACGTCGTAGCGCTGCAGCGGCATGACGTGCCGCTGCCCGGTCGTCAGGACGCGCTCCAGCGAAGCACGCAGGGACCGGGCCCCGCGGGGGTCGTCGGGGTTGTCGGGGAAGGCGGTGAAGACGTGCTGCCCGACCAGCTCCGCGCGGCCGCGGCCGGAGACGTCCAGGTAGGCGTCGTTCACCGCGAGGAAGACCAGCTCCGGGGACAGCACGGCCATCGCCGACGGGCCCGCCAGAAACACGGCGCCGAAGTCCACACCCAGCTCCATCACGCCTCGTTCCCGCACCGGGCAGCCGGTGGCCGCGCGTCGACACCGGCTTCGACGTACCGGGCTTGACCGTCTGCATGTTTAGCACCCCCGCGCCACCGCGCGCACTTCCGCTCCGCGGAAGGCGAGTTTCCGTGGGGCGCAAGCGATCTTCGTCGCGGCCTCGGCTCCACAGTGGACACTCAGCCGCCGGGCCGGACGGCGGCAGCGAATTCCGGGGTGCGGGAGCATGCGGATCGCGACCACCGCCATCAGGACGGGCGAACGCCCGGGAACAACGCGGAAGATCACCCGATCCAGTGATTTCCCCCACTTCGACGGAGTCGTCGACATTACCGGAAACAAGCCGTTTACCCAGGTCGAAGAACCCTCTTCGCCCTCGATCCGACTTCGACCGGGCACCGTAGCCAACCCCGATTAAATCCCGATGAAACCGTGAACACCGCGCACTTTCGTCGTTTCCGGATTTGCGCCGGCGCGGCTACGCTCCCCATTGTCCAGCTATTCCGGACTTTGTTTCGACAATGGGGAGTGCACATGAGGAAGACCGCGGTTTTCGCAGCCGCCCTTCTGCTGGCCGGGGGTCTCGCCGCGGCAGCCACGCCCGTCGCGAACGCGGCTTCGTGCGACGGCACCTACACG
The DNA here is from genome assembly GCF_053605345.1 of Amycolatopsis sp. NPDC003865. NCBI lineage: Bacteria > Bacillati > Actinomycetota > Actinomycetes > Pseudonocardiales > Pseudonocardiaceae > Amycolatopsis > Amycolatopsis sp. NPDC003865. The sequence goes on from NZ_JBSGJA010000008.1 coordinate 284,738, forward strand.
ATCGTGGTCGGCGGGTTCACCGACCGCGACTCGATGATCTTCACCGGCGGCATCAGCCAGCGCGTCGGCTACTCGGCCGAAGTCAACAGCCCAAGCGCCCGGCAGGGGGTCGACGAGCTGAACCGGCTGATCCGCGACCAGCGCGCGGCGTGCCCGGACCAGCACGCCAAAGCGATCGGGTTCTCCGAAGGCGCCGCCGTCGTGCACATCTGGGTCACCGAGAACTGGCAGAGCTTCGACAACGTCAACGCCGTCCTGATCGCCGATCCCAAGCGCGACCCGAACGGCCTCGGCGGGCCCGGGCTCGCGGGCCAGGCGCCCTCGGTCATCTTCGGGCCGATCGTCGGCTACCCGCTCGCCGGTGTCGACCGGTACTTCGGCACCGTGCCCACCGTTTCCCTGTGCACCGACGACATCATCTGCGACGAAGGCGCCGCGTCCGGGTGGATCGGGTACGCCCAGCACAAGCACGTGGACAACTACGACTTCAACGTGGACGTCTACTCCGACGACGGCGTCGGACAGTGGTTCAACGGCCAGTACTTCCCGGACCGGTGAGACCGGTCAGGCGGCACGGACCGGCAGCGGGACTCCGTTGACGTTGCTCGTGGCAGCCGGAGCCGGGAACACGACCGCCGCGGCCTGCTCCTCGGGTCCGGCGACGCCCGGCCACCGCGCCGGCTTCACCGGCAAGCCGGCGATCCGGGGCGGCGAGTTCGCCACGGAACCGCCGAGCCGCCACGAAATCGGCGGCGCCCCCGGCCGGAAGCCGCCCCGCCGGCGGCCACCCCTGATCGAGCCGCGGGCGCTTCGACGGCGGCCCGGCCGGGGAAGCCGGCGGAGTGTGGACCGGCGGGCGTATCGTCTCGGCGATGACGCGAGTGCTGGTCATCGGTCTCGACCCCGCCAAGCTCGAAGGCTGGGACCCCAAGCCGGTCCAGGCCGCGATCGCCCGCGGCCGCACCCGGTTCGACGAGCACGGCATCACGGCCGACTACTGCCTGGTCTCCCCCGCCGAGCACCCCGAGCGAGCGATCGCGGAGGCACTCGCCGGCCGGACGTACGCCTGCGTCGTCATCGGCGGCGGCATCCGGAGCCACGAGCCCCTGCTCGAACTGTTCGAGCGAGTGGTCAACTTGGTCCGCCGGCACGCTCCCGCGGCGGCCATCGCGTTCGACAGCAGCCCCGAAGACTGCGTCGATGCGGCGTTGCGCTGGCTGCGGTGAGCCGACTGCCCGGACGGCCCGGCCCGATCCGCGGGCCGGGCCGTCCGGGGTGCCGGAGCTTTCGCCCGCGGGTCAGGGCTTCTCGAAGTGCTGGTAGTCGATCGGGGTGTCCCAGGAGCCGCCCCAGGTCCAGCCGCGGGAGGTGAACGCCCGCTCGGTGACGTCACCCGCGTGGATCATGCCGGGCACGGTCTGCGTGCGGTCGACGTACGGCGCGCCGTTGGGCGGGTAAACCGCGCCACTGCCGGAGATGTAGGGGTTCTGCACGGTGTTGATGTCGATGGCGCGCCCGTAGGAGTGGTTGGACCACGCGGTGCCACCGGTGATCGCCCGGCAGTTGAACGCCGAGGTGTTGTTCGCCGCCATCGACGCGTCGTCGTCGGAGCCGTACTTTTCCACGGTCTCCATCCGCTCGAGGGGGAACCGGCCGAAGTACAGGTCGCCGAAGGCCCGGGCGACCTCGGTGGCGCGATCGGCGTTGACGACCAGCTCACCCTGGTGCACCGCACCGTCGAACCCGACGAAGTTCAGGCTCACCAACCGCAGCTGCGCGGGCCCGACGGGGCAGCCTTCGTGCCAGCTCGACCCGAGCCGCTCCGCGGTGACCGGCTTGACAACCGCGACGTAGGGCGGCAGGCCGCTGTTCGCCGGCGCGGCGAGTTCCACGACCTCGCCCGTGGCGGCCGGCGCCGGCGTGGCACCGACCAGGACCACGGACGCCATCAAGGTGAGGGCAGCGACAACCCTGGTTCTCAGTTTCATGAGGACACCACATTCTCTTCGATTTCCTTTTGCGGTAATGGAATTCACCGCACCCCAGGTGCCGGGAGCGTGCCCCTCGCCATCCCCCGGCCGGGGGAGACGCTCCCTTGCCGAACCGACCGTGCCAGCGGCGCCCGAACAAGGTCAACTACGCCGAAGTCGTTTCGCCCCCAGCCGAAGCGTCCGGTTTCCGTTCTGGACGGGCAACCTTTCCGACGTCGCGCTACCGGGCACCGCCGGAACGGGGAAAACTACTCAGGTGCCGGTGCCGCGGCGCCGACAACCTGGGCCGCGTGAGGATTTCGCGCAGCATCGTGCTGCTCGGGTGCGCGGCGGTGGTCACGTCCCGCGGATCACCTGCCCGGCGAACGCCACCGCGATCACGCCGCCGCCGCTGCCGAGGCGTGACATCCCGCCCGCGTTCGCCCCGGCGCTCGAGGCCGTGCTGGGGCACCTGCCCGCCACGGCCGGCCTGCCGGAGGTCCGCGGATCCGACGTCGGCGTGGCCCTGTTCGCCCGCACCGACGTCGAGGACACGGACTGCATGATGGGCCGCCGGGTGGGTGGCGTCGTGCGGGTGTGGTCCCTCAGCCGGAGCAACCGATCCTCCCCCTCACGCGTGTATGCCGTGCACACCCGCACCAGGGGAGGACAAGCATGACCTTACGAAGATCGCCGGCGTTGCCCGCCGTCGCGCTCGCCGTGACGCTCACCGTCACCGGTGGCGCGATGGCGGCAGCGGAAACCACTGGTCAACCGCGTTCCGAGGTGACGTTGTCCGCGACGTCCTGGGGTTACGTCGACTCGGCGGCACCGACCACCGCCTACTTCAAGCCATCCGGCAGCCTGCCGATCGGCACCTACGACGCCACACCGCACCGCGAACGCTCGTACGTGAACTTCGACCTGAGCTCGTTGCGGGGCGCGCCGTTCACGACGGTGGTGCTGTCGGCCGGCGAAACCTACTACGCCGCCTGCGACGGCCGCGCCACCGAGGTGTGGCGGACCTCCGCCTACACCAAGCAGTCGACCTGGCAGAACCGCCCGGTGGAGCGGACACGGGTCGCCGCCAGGGGCGCCGACAACACCTGCATCGACAACGACGCCACGTTCGACGTCACCACCGCGGTGCGGGAAGCCGTCCAGCACAAGGACCGTCAGCTCACGCTGAGCTTCCGCGTCGCCGAAGCCCACGAGGCGGACCCGGCGTTCTACCGGCTGATCGAGGCGCCACCGACGCTGCGGGTCGTCGACAACGCGCCGCCGGCGACGCCGACCGACCTGCGCACCAACGACGCACCCTGCGCCAAGGACGGCACGGGAGCACTGGCGAGCCGGCAGCTGCAGCTGAGCGCGCAGGTGTCCGATCCGAACGGCGACTTCACGTCCGGGCAGTTCACGTGGTGGCCGGTGGCGGACCCGTCGCAACGGCACACGGGGGCAGGCTCGGGCAACCCGGCCGCGGCGTACCCGGACACCTTCGACCTCGCCGACGGCACCTACGCCTGGGAGGTGTACGCGCAGGACAGCTGGGGTGCCAAGTCGGCCACGGCGGGCCCGTGCCGGTTCACCGTCGACCGCACGGATCCGAACGCGCCTGCCGTCGCCTCCGCGACGTACCCGGCGAACGCCGAGGGCGGCGGGGTCGGCGTGCCGGGCGAGTTCACCTTCTCCCCCAACGGTTCCACCGACGTCGCGAAGTACGACTACAACTTCGGCGGGGACACGCGGGAAATCGCCGCGGGCCCCGACGGCACGGCCACCGTCGGCTTCACGCCGGCGGCCAACGGCTGGCAGTCGGTGGTCGTGCGGGCCTGGGACCGGGCGGGCAACCTCTCGCTCAGCACCTACTACTCGTTCATCGTCAAGGAAACGCGGCCGACGGTCACGTCCGACCGCTACCCGCCGCAGGGCGGCCCGGACGGCGGTATCGGCGTGCCGGGCGTGTTCCGGTTCGCGCCGGGGATGGCGAACGTCGTGGCGTACGACTACCGGCTGGACGACGGCGCGCCCGCCACGGTCACGGCCGGCCAGGACGGCGTCGCCGAGGTGACGATCACGCCGGCCACCGGCGGTGATCACGTGCTGTTCGTGCGCAGCACCGACAACGCGGGCGTGAAGTCGCCGGAACGGGAGTACCGGTTCTTCGTCGACGCGTCACCGGTGGTGAGCGGGCCCGGAAACGTCGACCTGGGCACCTCGGCCACGTACACGGCCACCCCGCGCATGCCGCACGTCGCCGAGTACGACTACTGGTTCGCGAGTGCCGAGAGTACGAAGTGGACGGTCAAGGCGAACGCCGACGGAACCGCCACGCTGCCGGTCGGATTCACCTCGGCCGACCAGAACCTGCTGCGGGTCCGAGCCCGCGACGCGTCCGGCGGGCTGTCCCCGGTGGCGGAGAAACGGTTGTCGCTCAACACGTGGCGACCGGAGATCGGCTACGAGGGCGACATCGGGACGGAGGGCAGGGCCGCCACCTTCACGTTCACCACGCCGATGCCGAACGCCGTGGAGTTCGAGTACTGGCTGACGGCGGACCCGGCGACCAGGTGGACCGTGCCGGTCGGCGGGAACACCGCGAAGGTGAGCTACACCCCGCCGAAGATCGGCGACTACGAGATGCTGGTGCGCGCGAAGAACGCGGCGGGCGTGTGGTCGTCGACGGACAACATCACGTGGACGGTGACGAACGGCCCGACGGTGACCTCGAAGGAGTTCCAGGCCAACGCGCGGGTGTTCCCCGGCACCTTCGTGTTCGAAGCCCGCCAGCCGGGCGCCGTGACGTTCGAGTACTCGTTCGACTGGGGTCCGTTCCAGCAGGCAGCCGCGCAGAACGGGCGCTACGAGCTGGCATGGACTCCCCCGCTGCCACCGGAAGGCTCTGCCTCCCACAACCTGCGGGTGCACACGGTGACGGCCGGCCAGGTCTCCTCGCAGGAGAACACGTACTACTTCAGCATCTCGAGCGCGCCGTACGTGTCGTCCGAGGAGTACCCGGAAAGCCAGTGGTCGGGCGGCGCCGGTGTGCCGGGGACGTTCACCTTCACGCCCGGTATGCCGGGCATCGTTTCCTACACCTACAGCGTCCGCAACGACTGGGGTGCCGTGACCGAGGAGGTCACCGTGCCGGCGGACGGTTCGGGTGCGGGGACGATGACGTGGACCCCACCGGACCGAGGCGTCTACTCGGTCATCGTCCGGGGCACCACAGCCGACGGCACCAGGTCGGGCAGCATCGGCTACTCGGTGTACGTCAACTGACCGCGTGACCCTGCGGCCCCGCTCCCACCCGGGAGCGGGGCCGCGTGCTCACGAGCGCGTTGCCCCCCCTTGATGTATATGCAACACTGTGACCGTGAAGCTGACCTCCGTCGACGAGATCGTGGGTGACTGCCTGGCGGTCCGCACCCGGCTGATCAGCCGGGCTCTCACGAGCCTCTACGACGGAGCCCTCGCCGGACACGGCGTGACCATCGCACAGCTCAACCTGCTGGCGGCCACGGGCAAAGCGGGCCCGTGCCCGCCGTCTGTCCTCGGCGAGGTGCTGCAGCTGGAGAGATCGACCGTCAGCCGCAACCTGAATCTCCTGCTCGACCACGGCTGGATCGAGGCGGTCTCCGCCGACGCGAAGGGCATCCGGGAGGTCGCGCTCACCGACGCCGGCCGGCTCAAGATCGAGTCCGTGATGCCCGCCTGGCGGCAATGCCAGGAGCAGGCGGCCCACCTCCTGGGGACCATGGGAGCCGGCGCGATCCGGGAGATCGCGCGCGACCTCGGCTATCCGCCGGGCTGAACGACCAAGATCGGGAGCCGGCGTTCCCGCCGACCATATGTTGTATATACAACAAGGAGGAAGTCATGAGCAGGTCCTTCGCGAACAAGGTGGTGCTGATCACCGGCGCTTCACGCGGAATCGGCAGGGCGGTCACGCTGGCGTTCGCCGCGGAGGGCGCACGGCTCGTCCTCGCCGCTCGTTCGGCCGGCCGGCTGGCCGAAGTGGAGAAAGAAGCCCTGGCTCTCGGCGCCGACGCCCTGTCGGTGCCGACCGACGTGTCCGCTCCCGAGGAGGTCGCCGCGCTGGTCGACGCCGCGGTGCGCCGGTTCGGCCGCATCGACGTGCTGGTCAACAACGCCGGCATCGGCAAAGTCGGCGAAGTTGCCGCCGGCACCTTCGCCGAAGACCTGCGACAGACTCAGCAGGCGAGCCTTTTCGGAATGATCAGCGTGACGCAGCAGGTGCTCCCCGTCCTTCGGCGGCAGGGTGCCGGATCGATCGTCACCATGTCGTCGGTCATGGGACGCAAGGCTTTCGCTCGCTTCGGCTCGTACGCGATCGTCATGCACTCGGTCTCCGCGTTCTCCGACGCCCTTCGGCAGGAAGTGGCCGTCGACGGCATCCGGGTCTCGGTGATCCACCCCGCACTGACCGCCACCGACCTGTTGCGGGACACGGACGTGGCCGAGCTGCCGCCGCCGTTCCGGCACATGACGCCCTTGTCTTCCGAGGACGTCGCCGAGGCGGCGGTGACCGCGGTCCGCCGCGGACGGCGCCGAGTCGTCCTCCCGCGGATGGCGAACGCGTTGCTGCTGGCCGAAGCGTTGTCGCCACGCCTGGGCGACCTGATCGCCACCGCGCTGACCAAGCGACGCATCGCCGCGTTGCTCGGGATGAGCAGCGGAAAGACTTACCACGAAACGATTTCCGTCCCGTCGGAGACACGATGACCGTCACCGCCGAGGTGCAGGGGAGACCTCCCGCACCCGTGGCGGCCGGCCCACCGGACCGTCAGGACCCCGCCGGGGTCCGGTAGAGGGTGCTCCAGATGATGTCGGTCAGCACTTCGACGATCGTGGCGTCGCCTGCCGGGTCGGTGTTGCGGACCAGCTGGTAGCCCGTGCGTTCCACCATCCACGTGAGAGCCGCTGCGGTCTCCAGGGGGTGCACGTCGCGGATCACGCCGGCGGCCTGGCCCCGTTCGATGGCGGCGCGGGTCACGTCGATGATCTGGCGCATGGTGGCCTGGAGCTCTTCGGCCACGAGGGGGTCGTAAGTCGCGGTCTCCGACATGGCCGTGAAGGCCGCCGGGTGGCGCCGGTAGCTGTCGACGATCGCCGCCACGGCCGCTTTCAGCTGCGCCGGATCCGCCTGTTCGGCGACCGCCCACCAGCGGTCGGACACCTCGCGGAGCTCGGCCAGCACCGTCTTGGAGAGCTTGCGGACCAGGTCGCCCTTGTCCTGGAAGTGGACGTAGAAGGTCGACCGCGAGATACCCGCGGCGGCGGCCAGCCGTTCGACGCTGACCTCGGTGAACGAGCCTTCGCGGACGAGTTCTTCGATCGCGGCGAAGAGCCGTTGCTCCGTCGCTTCCCGTCGATCGGACCGGTTGGTCTGCGCGGCCCGGGTCACCGATGGCATGGGCGGCTCCGAAATCGGGGGGCGGTCAGGGTCTGTCCGCATCGTATCCGGCGGCACGGGACGACTCCTTACCGGACAGTTGTCCGGACACAGTGTCTTGACAGACTGTCCGAACAAGGTCACCCTGGTCGGGACCGATGAGGGAGGACCGCTGTGAATTCTCGTTGTGTGGCAGGAGAAACCCGGTGACCGCGGTGCTGTGGGTGGTGCTCGGCCTGGCCTGGCTCGCGTTCGCCGGCACCATGACGCTCTGGCTGTACCTGGCGGGGCGAAGCCGGCGCGGGGACACGGCGGCTGACATGATCCTGCTCGGCCTGTCGCCCTTGCTGACCGTCGACTTCGTGCTCTCCGTGCTCGGCACGGCCGCGGGCGGTTGGCTCGCCGTCCGGCTCGACGGTCTCGGCGCCCGGCTGGTCGCCGGCATCGGGGCCGCCGTGCTGCTGGCCCGCATCGCGCTCGGGGCGGCGAAGACGTGGTGGTCCCGGTCGGCCGAGTGAGCCGGCCGGTACGGCCAGGGACCGGCGGGTGCCCCGACGTCGTCCTCCGGTCCGAACCCCGGAAGGCGCCGGAGAACCCGGCCGGTGCGGGTCGTCCGCGTTCGCCACGAGGAACCACGGCCTCCCCCGCGCGGCCGCCTCGTGAGTCCGGGTCAGGTGGCCGGCGCCGCTCCCCACAGGCGCCACGTCTGGTTCAGCGGGCTGCTCTGGGTGACCGCCCGGCACGTCCACTGGATGAGCTGGGCGCGCGCGGCCGTGGACGCCTGGTTGACGTCGACGCACTTGCCGCTGTGCCGGGCGACCAGCTGGTAGTCGTGGGCGTCGTTGCCGCCATAAGTCACCTTCCGCAAGGCGAACTGCTGGTTCGCCGCGCCGGAACCGCAGCTTCCCTGCTGGACGGCCGCGCCGTCGGCGGTCGACGCGCCGGCCACCTCGAGGCACTTGCCCGACTGCTGGTTGACGACGGTGAACGCGCCGGAGACCGGGCGGAAGTTCCACAGCTGCTGGTCGCCGCCCTCGCAGGGGAACTGCTGCTGCCGGTTGCCGTCCGCGGTGCTCAGGCCGGTGTTGTCCAGGCACTGCTGCGAGTGCTGGGCGACGGCGACCGACGGGAACCCGCCGTCCGACGGGGGGAGCAGCGTGATGGTGTCCGTGTCGTCGGCGGCTGCGTGCGGGACGTTTACGGTCACGGCGTTGCCGGACAGGGTCAGCACGGAGTTCTGGACGGTGACCGGACCGGCGACCGCGCCGCCGCCGTTGTACGGGATCCGCTGCACGAGCACCCGGACCTGGTTGTCCTGGACGATTCCCGTGGTGGCGTCCAGGCGCCGCAACGCGACCGCGACGGTGCCGGTCGTGCCACCGCCACCGACCAGCACTTTCGCGGTCCCGCTCGTCGCCGTGGCGAACGCGTCGTACGAACCGCTGGGCGTGGTGGCGGCGATCCGGCCGGTCTGTGCGCCGTAGAACCGGTAGACCCACCACTCCCCCTTGGGCTGGTGCTGTCCCGCGGAATCGTGGACGAGCAGGTTGCCGAGGTCGTTGTGGAGGTTTCCGCCGCTGGCCCAGTTGGCGCGCAGCCCGTCGGCGCCGGCCCGCTCGAGCCGGGCGATGTACCACGAGCCGTCGCCGGGGTTCTGCTCGTTCGACGCGCCGTACTCGTTGATCTGGTACGGCCGCGGGTGCGGGATGCCGCGCGCGTCGAGGGAAGCGTTGGCGGCGGCGACGTTCGCCACCGGGTCGCCCGGCAGGGAGTGCCAGCTCACGATGTCCGGGACGACGTTCGACGAGCGGACGAAGTCCAGGTACTGCGTCCACCAGCCCGCCGCGGTCGACGGGACGCCGGCGAGGCTCGGGCCGACGATCGGCTGCGCCGGGAACGCCGCCCGGATCCGCTGGTACGCGCGCTGCCACAGGGCGAAGTACTGGCTCTGCGGCCGGTTCCAGAAGAGCGAGATGTTGGGCTCGTTCCAGAGGTCCCACTCGACGGGGACGCCGGTGGCCCGGACGTCGCCGATCAGCCGCGTGAGGAAGTTGTCGTAGTCGGTCCAGTCGCCGTTGTCACCCGGGAACCGGGAGATCGGGTACCCGTCCGCGCCCCACAGGTCGTGCACCAGCAGGACGAACGTGCCGCCGAGCGCGCGCGTGCGCAGCAGCTGGGCGCGGGTGGCGTTCCAGCGGCGGTCGTACCGGCCCGAGACCCAGCCGCCCGGGCTGTCCAGCTGCGCGCCGCCGGCGCGCATCGCCTGGAACTTCACGTCCCGGTAGAAGTGGTCGGCCGGGGCGGAAGCGTTTTCGGTCATGCCGTAGATCCAGCCCGACGCCCGGTAGGACGGGGTGCCGCCCCCGGCGGAGAAGTCGACGGCGATCGACTCGTCGGCGGCCCGGGCCGGCTCCGCGAGGGCCACGGCGGACGAGACGGTGAGGGCGGCGGTGACGAGCAGGGCGGCAAAGCCACGGCGGGCGCGCTCGCGCGAGATGTCCACGTGCGACTCCTTCGGGCACGGACAACGAGGTCAAGTGCGACGTCGAACCGGTTCGACCAAGGAGTGAAGCTACGCCGTCGGAGATTCGCCAACAAGAGACCAAATGGCGTCGAACCGGTTCACTTGCGCACGCGACGGGCGCCGGTGCTGGACCGCAGCGTCACCGCCGGCCGCAGCAGGGCGTGCCGTGGCTCGGCCGACCGGTCGCCGATCTGCTCCAGCAGCAGGTCCACGGCCAGCCGGGCCAGCTCCCCCGCGGGGACGTCCGCCGCGGTCAGCGGCGGGTGGAAGTCCTCGGCCAGCCGGTCGGCGAGCACGCCGGTGAGCGAGAAATCCCGCGGGACGTCCAGGCCGGCCCGGTCGAGGGCCCGTTGCACCCCGGGCAGGGCGGCTTCGTTGATCGTGACCGCCGCGGTCACCTCGGGCCACCGGGCCCGGATCCGCTCGAAGCACTCCAGCCCGGCGGCCGGTTCGTCGGCGCAGCTCACGGTGTGCCCGGTGATCCCGCGCTCCCCGGCCGCGCCGAGGAACCCGGCCGTGGCGCGCACCGCCGGGCCGTAGCCGGCGGCGACGAGGTGCTCGGAGCGGTTGATCAGCACGACGTGCTCGTGGCCGAGATCCGCGAGGTGGCGCACGCAGCGCCCGATCAGCGTCGCGTAGTCGACGTCGACCCACCACGACGCGCCGGGGTGCTCGACGTGCCCGATCGCGACGAACGGCAGCCCGGCGCCGGTCAGCCGGTCGACCCGGGCGTCCTCGAGCAGGATCTCCATGAGGACCACGCCGTCGACCCGGCGCCCGGTCACGATCCGCTCGAACGACCGGTCGTGGTCCCCGCCGCTGGGCGAGAGCAGCACGTCGTGGTCGTGCGCCGCGGCGGCCTCGACGACGCTCGCCACGAACCCCAGCTGCGCGTCGGTCAGGCGCGCGCTCGCCGGGGGGATCACCAGGCCGATGGTCCGGGTCTTCCCCTCGGCCAGCGCCCGCGCGCTGGCGTTGGGCCGGTAGCCCAGCTCGGCGATGACGTCGTTGATCCGCCGCACCGTCCGCGCCGACACCGGCCGCTTGCCGCTCAGCGCGTAGGACACCGTGCTCCGGGACACCCCGGCCCGCTTGGCGATCTCGCCGATGTTCATGTCCGCTTCCCGTCCCCGGATCCGTCGGCGGCAACCGGTTCGACCATCTTGCCATCCCGGAAGTCCGCCTCTTGCGAACGGGCCCGGCCGCGGTCTACGTTGTCCCGGCTCCCTTCATCGAACCGGTTCGATGACTGTCGTCGCCGTGGCCGCCAGGAGGACCCCATGCCGTACCCCCCGCGCACCCGCCCGCTCCCGGCCGCGCTGGCGGCGGTCGCCCTCGCCGCGACCATGGCGGCCTGCTCGTCGTCCCCGGACGGCGGCGGCACCGGGACGTTCTCGATCTGGGACCCGTACCCGCAGTTCACGGCCGGCTCCGCGTGGGCGAAGGTGATCGACGACTGCGCGGCGGGAGCCGGGGTGAAGATCCAGCGCCAGGCCTACGACACGACCGACCTGACCGGCAAGGTGCTGCTCGCCGCCCGGCAGCGCACCGCGCCGAGCGTGCTCGTGCTGGACAACCCGGTCGTGTCCACCATGGTCGAAGCGGGCGTGCTCAAGGCGAACGACGAGGTCGGGCTGGACGCGTCGCCCGCCGCGCCGAACCTGGTGGCCGCCGGCACCGTGCAGGGCCGGACGTACGGCGTGCCGCTGGGCGCCAACACCCTCGCGCTGTACTACAACAAGGACGTCCTGGCCGCCGCGGGCGTCGACCCGGCCTCCGTCACGGACTGGGCGTCGCTCGAAACGGCGCTGGGCAAGGTGAAGGCGGCCGGGAAGAAGGGGATCACGTTCTCCGCGATCGGCACCGAGGAGGGCAGCTTCCAGTTCCTGCCGTGGTTCTGGGGCGCGGGGGCGACGCTGACCGACCTGTCCGCTCCCCCGGCCGTCGCGGCGCTGACCCGGTGGAAGTCCTGGCTCGACCGCGGCTACGCCCCCAACTCGGTCATCGGCAACACCCAGACGACCAGCTGGCAGGAGTTCGCCACCGGCCAGTACGCCTTCGCCGAGAACGGCACCTGGCAATTGGAGAACGCGAAGAAAGCCGGTTTCCCGTACGGCGTCATCCCGATCCCGGGCCGCACCGGCGGCACCGCGCCCGCGCCGACCGGCGGGGAGTTCGTCACCGTCCCCGCCCAGGACAACGCGGACACCGAGCGCACGGCCGGCCGGATCGCGGCCTGCCTCACCGCCCCGGACAAGGTGCTGACCTCGGACACGGCGCTGACCTACGTCTCGGCGGTGCCGTCGGTCCAGCAGCAGCAGATCGCCCGGAAGCCGGAACTGGCGGTGTGGGTCGACGCGGTGAAGAACGCCAAGGGCCGGACCGGGGACAACCTCGGCACGCGGTACCCCCGCATCTCCCAGCCGCTGTGGAACGCGGTCCAGGCCGCCCTCACCGGTTCGAAGCCGCCGGAAGCCGCGCTCAAGGACGCCCAAACCGCTGCCGCGGCGGCGAAGTAGCCAGCCGGTGCGATTCGAGAAGAAGCGGCTCGCCGGCTGGGCGTTCCTCGTCCCGCTGGCGGCCTACCTGCTCGCCTGCTACGGCTATCCGCTGTACACCACCCTCGACCTGAGCCTGCGCGACTACACCGTCCGGACCTTCGTCCGCGGCGGGGCGCCCTTCACCGGGTTCGCCAACTACGCCACCGTGTTCGGCGACCCGCGGTTCACGACCGCCTTGGTGAACACGCTCGTCTTCACGGCCGCGTCGCTGGTCTTCCAGTACGCGATCGGCCTGGCGATGGCGGTGTTCTTCACCCGCCGCTTCCGGTTGTCGGCGACGCTGCGGGCGCTGTTCCTGGTGCCGTGGCTGCTGCCGCTGATCGTGTCGGGGTCGACGTGGGCCTGGCTGCTCAACAGCGAGTCGGGCCTGGTCAACGCGGTCCTCCACGGCCTCGGGATCGGCCGGGTCGACTGGCTGACCTCGCCGTCCTGGTCGCTGGTTTCGGTCACCGTCGCCAACATCTGGATCGGCATCCCGTTCAACCTCGTCGTGCTCCACAGTGGACTGCGCACCATCCCCGCCGAGGTGCACGAGGCGTCCGCTTTGGACGGAGCGACCGGCTGGCAGACGTTCCGCCACGTCACCTTCCCCGTCCTGCGGCCGGTCTCGGCGATCACCCTGCTGCTCGGCCTGGTCTACACGCTGAAGGTGTTCGACATCATCTGGATCATGACCCGGGGCGGCCCCAGCGGCTCGTCGAGCACGCTCGCCACCTGGTCCTACGAGCTGGGGTTCGGCTCCATGCTGCCGGAGTTCGGGCCCGGCGCGGCCGTCGGCAACGTGCTCATCCTGCTCGCGTTCGCGGCCGGGCTGGTCTACGTCCGCCTGCAGCGCCACCAGGAATCCGCGTGAAGCGCCCGGCGTGGCAAACCGCGATCGGTGTCCTGCTCACCGCGGCGATGCTCTTCCCGGTCTACTGGATGATCGCCGTCTCGCTCACCCCGCCCGGCGACCTGCGGAAGTCCCCGCCGGACTTGTTCCCGGCCACGCCCACCTTCGCGGGTTACGAGCGCGTCCTGCGGGAACAGCTGCCCTACTTCGGGACCAGCCTGCTCGTCGCGCTGGGCACCGTCGCGCTCACCCTGGTCATCGCCGCCCCGGCGGCGTACGCGCTGGCGAAGCTCCGGCCGCCGGGCCGGCGCGTGCTCGGCTTCGTGCTGCTGGTGGCGCAGATGATCCCGGGCATCATCATGGCCCTGGGTTTCTACGGCAGCTACGTCAAGCTCGGCCTGACCGACACCGTGGGCGGCCTGATCGTCGCCGACTCCACCGTCGCGGTGCCGTTCGCCGTACTGGTCCTGACCTCCTTCATGGCTTCGGTGCCCGACGAACTGCTGCAGGCGGCCCGGATCGACGGCGCCGGGGCGTGGCGCACGTTCGCGTCGGTCGTGCTGCCCGCCAGCCGCAACGGCGTCGTCACCGCGGCGCTGTTCTCGTTCCTGTGGGCCTGGTCGGACTTCGTGTTCGCCGCGACCCTCGACGCCGGGGGCCGGCTGCGCCCGCTCACCCTGGGCATCTACCACTACATCGGCAACAACAACCAGGAGTGGAACGCGATCATGGCCACCGCCGTGGTCGCGTCCGTTCCCGCCACCGTGCTGCTCGTGCTCGCCCAGCGCTACGTCGCGGCCGGCGTCACCGCCGGCGCCGTCAAGGACTGAAGGGACGCACCCTGTGACCGCCGAGTTCTCCGTCGGGGAGATCCCGTTCAGCCGCGCCGGATCCTGGCTCTGCCTGTCCCCGGTGCTCGGCGCGACCCGGCGCGCCGGCGACGTGCACGTGGTGTCCCACCGGCACGGCCTGCACCCCGTGCTGGCCCTCGTGCCCGAACGCGACGGCGACCGCGCCGCCACCGACGTCTCGGCCGATCCCGCCGTGCTCGCGTGGAGCACTGCCGGAGGCCGGATCACCGCGGCCTTCGCGGACGCCGGGACGATCCGGATCGCCGGCACCGGCCTGGGCATGAGCATCATCGCCGCCGAGCCGGCCCTCACGCCGTTCACCGGCCCGTACTTCTTCGCCGATCCGTCCGGAGCGGTCGTGTTCACCTTCTACGAGACGGGAAACCGCCTCCGCCTCACGCTCCTTTCCGGACAGTGGAGCCACCGCGGTGAGCAGGAACTCGGCACGGCTCGGCGGGGCGTCACCGTGGGCGCCGACGGCGGGCCGTGGGAGGTGGCGCTGGAGGAGACCACCACCGGCGCGGCACCGTACGTGTCCACTGTGGACTTCGGGCGGGCCGCCGCCTCGGCGCGCGGCGACTTCACCGGCTTCGCCGACGCCGTCGCCCCGTGGCGGAACCGCTCGACCCCCGCGGCCGAACTCGCCTGCTACGTGCTCTGGTCCGCCACGGTCGCGCCCGCCGGGTTCCTCGCCCGCCCGGCCGTGCTCATGTCCAAGCACTGGATGAACAAGGTGTGGAGCTGGGACCACTGCTTCACCGCGCTGGCGCTGGCTCCCGGGGCGCCGGAGCTGGCGTGGAACCAGTACCAGCTGCCCTTCGACCACCAGGACGGCCTGGGCGCGCTGCCGGACTCGGTCACCCACGCCGAGGTGCTCCGCAACTTCGTCAAGCCACCGATCCACGGCTGGGCCCTCGCTCACTTGCGCGGCCGGCTTCCGGGCGGGCTTCCCGATCCCGCACTGGCTTACCGGCAGCTCGCGGCGTGGACGTCGTTCTGGCTCGACCACCGCCGCGCCCCCGGGCAGCAGCTGCCGTACTACGAGCACGGCAACGACAGCGGCTGGGACAACGCCACGGTGTTCGCGAGCGAACGCCTCCTCGTCACCGCGGACCTCGCCGCCTTTCTCGTCCTGCAGCTGAAGGAACTGGCCGCGCTGGCCCCCGCCGCCGGGGACACCACCACGGACTGGGGACGACGCGCCGACGCCCTGCTGACCGCGTTGCTCGCCGAGCTCTGGGACGGCTCGTCCTTCCGCAGCCGCGGCGTGCGCACCGGGACGTCCCGGTGCGGTTCGAGCCTGCTCGACCTCATGCCGATCGTGCTGGGCGAGCACCTGCCCCGCGCCGTCTTCGAGCGGTTGCGCGACCGCGTGGCCGAGCACCTCACGCCGGTCGGGCTGGCCACGGAGCTGCCGTCCTCGCCGCACTACGAACCCGACGGGTACTGGCGCGGCCCGGTCTGGGCCCCGGTGACGGTCCTCGTCGAAGACGGCCTCCGCCGCGGGGGCGCCACCGACCTCGCCGACGAAGTGAGCAGCCGGTTCCGGAGGACCTGCGAGAACCACGGCTTCGCCGAGAACTTCGACGCGCTCACCGGAGCCGGCCTGCGCGACCGCGCCTACACCTGGACTGCCGGCGCGTACCTCCTGCTGAGCGAAGCGGCTCAGCACCGGCGCGGCACGCCGAAAGCGGCCTACGGACCCACCTCTCCCCGGACGCGGCCCTGACCGCCGGCCAGGCTCTCCACGGCGCGACGACCGCGTCCGGGCTCGACCGGGCGGAGATCCCCGGGTGACGCGCTCGGGCCGGACCGTTTCGCTACGCCGCCCACACGCTCACCGCGCTCGGCGGGGTTCCGGGTGTCCCTCCCCGGTTACCGGCGGGCGATCTGGAAGGTGAACTCGAGCCGACGCCATTCACCCTCCACGGCACGGCCGTCGGGCGCCGGGCCGGTTCGGGGTTCGAAGTTCACGATGAGGTCGTCCTTGACGCCGAACACGGCGTCGGAGTCGAGGTACTTGCCGCCCGCGACGAAGAGCTGGGTGATCAGGCGCCGGTGGCCCTCGGCCTCGATCATGAAGTGCAGGTGCGGGGCGCGGTAGGGGTGCCGTCCGGTCGCGGCCAGCATCGCGCCGACCGGGCCGTCGGACGGGATGGGGTATTCCGAGGGCAGGATGGACCAGAACCGCAGGCGGCCGTCGCGGTCCGTGCGGAGCCGTCCGCGCAGGACCGGTCCTTCGAGTTCGGGCAGCTGCACGTCGTAGAATCCGTCCTCATCGGACTGCCAGACGTCCACGACCGCCTCCGCCACCGGCTTGTCGTCCGTGTCGGTGATCAGCACGTCCACCCACAGCGGGGTGCCGGGCATTCCCGCGGCGATGTCGGCGCCCTGCTCCAGTTCGGGTGGGCCCTCGACGTAGAAGGGGCCGAGCACCGCGGACGGGGTGGTGTCGGGGGTGCGGGAATTGGTGAGGACGTCGACGACGCTGGACAGGCCGAGCGTGTCCGACAGCAGCACGAACTCCTGCCGGGTGGCGTCGCAGATCTGCCCGGTGCGGGTCAGGAATTCGATGCCGTGGTGCCATTCTTCCTGGGTCAGGTCGTTGTCGATCGCGAAGGCGTGCAACCGCGGAACCAGGTCCTGCAGCAGCGCGCGCAGCCGCGGATCCGGGGTGCCGGCGAAGGTCGACACGACCTGAGCGGTGAGCTGGTCCAGCACCGACGAGCCAGTGGGCTCGGGACGCTCACCGGCCCAGGCCTGGCGCAGCAGCCGCAGGATGCCGTCCCGGGTGAGTTCGGCGGGGTTCGGGTAAGGGGCCGCGGTCGCGAGTTCGGCCGCGCGGTCGAGGTCGGTTTCGGCCAAGCCGAGTTCCCGCAGTGAGGTCGGCCCACCGGCCTCGACGATCAGGTCGTACACGGCCGCCGGCGCGTCGGTGGCGCCGAGCGCTTCGGCGATGCGGCGCATGGCGTCGGGTGCCGCGGCGGCGTTGTAGGCCATGGCGTGCGGGAGCACGACGGTGTGCGTCGGAGCGTGGGGCAGGTCGAAGCTGCCGCCGAGGGTGTGGCAGAGCTTGTGGTGCAGGCCCATGCCGACCGCGCCGAGGCAGGTCCCGGCGAGCCAGGCGCCGTGCAGCAGACTGGTTCGCGCGTCGAGGTCGCCGGCGTCGGCGGCCAGGCCGCGCAGGCCGCGGGCGAGCCGGCCGACCGCATCCAGGGCCATCCCGTCGATGACGGGGTTGGCGTCGGGCGAGTAGAGCGCCTCCACGGCGTGGGCGAGCGCGTTCACGCCGCTGGTCACCGCGATCGGGACGGGCAGTTCCCGGGAAAGCTCGACGTCGTAGAGCACGGTCTCGGGGAGGATGTCCGGCGACGAGCGCGTCGTCTTGACCCCGTCCGCGGTCTCGCCGAGGACCGGGGTGACCTCCGATCCGGCGTACGTGGTCGGCAGGATCACCTGGTCGACCCCGGTGCGGACGGCGAGTGCCTTGGCCAGCCCGGTCGTCGAACCGCCGCCGACCGCCACCACGCAGTCCGCTCCGGCCTCCCGGAGCAGCGCGAGGGCCTCCTCGGTGACTTCGACCGGGGTGTGCATGGCGGCGCCGTCGAAGCGGCCCACGGCGAGCGGGCCGAGGGCCTTTTCGACCCGGTCGCCCGGTTCCGCCAGGTTCGGGCCGGCCAGGACGAGCGCCCGGGACCGGCCGAGCCGGTCGACCTCGGCACGGACCTGCTCGAGGGTGCCGGGCCCGAAGACGATGCGGGCGGGCCGAGCCGTGTAGGTGAACATTCTCCGGTCTCCTCAGGCGCGGTCGAGCAGGCGGGCGAGTGCCTCGGTGAGCTCTTTTTCCGGATCGGCGGGCAGTTCGCGGGCCCGCCAGCCGACGTGGGCGTCCGGCCGGACGAGCACGCACCCGGATTCGGTGACCTCGCGCAGCCGCGCCCAGTCGTCGTAGACGTCGGTGTACTCGCGGCCGGGGCCGATGACGTGCGCCTCGATGTCGACGCCGAGCGACCGGGCGGCGCCGGCGGCCGCCTCCGCCCACGCCTGCCCGGAGATGCCGGTGAGCACGGCGAACCGTCCCTTGCCGGTGATGTCGTGGGTGCTGACCCGGTGCCCGCCGTGGCCGAGCCAGCAGTGCGGCAGGCGCGCCCCCGGCCAGGTGGTCGGGTGGTAGTACAGCTCGGGATCGCGGGCGTACTCCGGCTCGGGTGTGTCGTCGCCGGTCACCGCGCGGGAGGCGTACCGCTGGCCGAGTTCGACGCCGTGGGCGTTGAACTCGTAGTCCTTCAGTTCCAACGCCTCCCGCAGCGCGGCCCGCTGCGCGGCCGCCTCCGGGGTGTCCTCGGCCCGGGCCCGCATGTTCGCGATCTGCTCGGCCGGGTCGTCGGTCGCGGTGAACCCGAGTGCGTCGAAGATCGGGCCGAACTCATCGATGGACTTGTTGGCCCGCACCACGATCTGCTTGCCGACCGGGGCGCGCTCGGCGTCGTAGCTGTCGAGCAGCCCCTCCCCCGCCTTGCCGGACAGCACCGCGGCGAGCTTCCAGGCGAGGTTGTAGGAGTCCTGGATGGAGGTGTTGGAGCCCAGGCCGTTCGACGGCGGGTGCCGGTGCACGGCGTCGCCCGCGCAGAACACGCGCCCCGTCCGGTACCGGGTGGCGTACATCTTGTTGTTGCCCCACAACGAGGTGGAGCGGATGGTGACCGGGATGGTGTCGTCGCCGACCAGGTCGTGCACGATCTTGGTGGCCATGGCGTCGTCGACCCGCGGGGGCGGCTGGGTGATGTCGTAGCCCCAGACGACCAGCCACTCGTCCCACGGCCGGACCATGCGGACCAGGCCCATCCCGATGCCGCCGATGTCCGAGCCCGGCTGCAGCACCCAGTACAGGACGCTCGGCCGGTGCTCGACGTACTTCGTCAGGTCGGCGTGGAAGACGATGTTCATGCTCCCCGCCAGATCCATCTGCCCTTCGAAGGGGAGCCCGATGTCGCGGGCGACCTGGCTGCGGCCGCCGTCGGCGCCGATGACGTACTTCGCGCGGATCGGGTAGGTCTGGCCGGACAGCCTGTCCCGCACAGTGACGGTGACGCCGTCGTCGTCCTGTTCCAGCGACAGGTACTCCGTGTCGAACCGGATCCTGCTGCCGCGTTCGGCGGCGTGCCCGATCAGAATCGGCTCGAGCAGGGTCTGCGGGAGGTCGCAGTTCTCGGACGGGCTGGCCAGCGTGTAGTCGGCCTTGCGGGCCGGGTGCGTCCCCCAGGTCCGGACCCGGCCGATCTCGTCGCCGGCGAGGCTCGTGCAGAAGACCGTGTCGCCCATGAGCGCGGCGGGCGTGCCCTGCGCCTTGACGTCCTCTTCGATGCCCATGTCGCGCAGGATCTCCACGGTGCGCTGGTTGGTGATGTGCGCGCGCGGGGTGTTGGCCGTCCACCGGTACTTGGTGATGACCAGGTGGTCCACGCCGTAGGTGGCCAGGAACAGCGCGGCCGAGGCGCCCGCCGGTCCGCTGCCGATGACCAGGACGTCCGTGGTGACCTGGCCGGGGGTTTCGGGGTTGTCGCTCACGCTGCCTCACCTCTGGGTCCGCTTCGACCGGTGAACCGAGTATGCGAACTCACCGGCTATACGTCCAATACGAAGTCACCGTCGCTGATATAGCCTCTGCATATGGATCTGCGGGCGCTGGAGTGCTTCCTGGCCGTCGCCGAGGAAGGCTCGATCAGTCGCGCGGCCGCCGCACTGCACATGACCCAGCCTCCGCTGAGCGTGCGGCTCCAGACGCTGGAACGCGAACTCGGCGTCCCCCTGCTGATCCGCCACGGCCGCGGAGTCGAGCCGACAGCCGCGGGCCGGGCGCTGGCGGAACGCGCGCGCCGCCTGTTTTCCGAGCTCAACGCCACGACCGAGCTGGTGCGCACCATCGGCCTCGGCACCCGGGGCCGGCTGACCGTCGCCGTCGGCCACACCGTCTCGCCCCGGCTGCTGCCCCACCTGATCGGCGGCACCATGCTCGAACCCGGCGTCGACCTCGTCCTCACCGAGGACTCCGATTCCGACGTGGTCGAGCGGGTCCACCGCCGCGACGCGCACGCCGGCCTGCTCCACCTCGAACCCGGCGGCCCCGGCCGGACACGGCACGCCGCCAGCCGGGCCCGGGCGCTGGAAGTCGCGGTGGTGGCCCGCGAGCCACTCGTCGCGGTGCTCGCCCGGACGCACCCCGCCGCCGGCCAGGAGCGCATCGATCTGGCCGAGGTGGGCGGCGAGCGGGTGGTGGTCACGGCCGAGGCCGGAGCGGGGCTCGCCGCCCACCTCCGCGCCGCCTGGGCCGACGCCGGGCGTTCGTCCGACGCCCGGCACAAAGCGACCTCGGTCGTGCACGCGCTCGCCCTCGTGGAGGCCGGCGCCGGCATGACCCTGTTGCCCGCGCAGTACAGCTCGATGCTCTGGCCGGGCTTGGTCGCGCGGCCGTTGCGCCGGCACACCGCCGTCGTGGAAACCGCCGTCTGCTGGCGGCCCGACGAGGACTCGCCGGTCCTGCGCCGTTTCCTCCGGACGGCCCTGTCCACCCCCGAACCCGACATGCTGGGACCGGAGCACGCCAGGGACGGGCTGGGCGCCGCCCACTGGTGACACACGCAAGGCGGCTGTCGCGGGCACGTCGATCTTCTCGAACTGTGCCACCAGGTCCGGGTCATCGATGGCGTCCCGGCCTCGGCTCGGGCACCAGCAGCCCGCGGCGCCATTTGGCTATCGGTTCGGCTCGGCGGCCTGGCGCAGCGTCCGCGACAAACCGAGCGCGGCCGTCCGGACCGCCGGGGCGAGGTGGGCCGGGCGGAACTGTTCCCGCGGGACCGCCACCGACAGCGCCGCGACGGCGACCGCGCCGCTGAAGACCGGTGCCGCGATGCAGCTCACGCCGAGCGCGGCTTCCTGCTCTTCGTACGCCAGGCCGGACACCTGCGTCTGCTCCAAGGCCGTGCGCAACCGGACCGGATCGGTGATCGACGACGACGTCAGCTGCGGCAACGGATCCGCGAGGATCGCCTCCGCCAGCGACGGCTCGGAAAACGCCAGCAGGGCCTTGCCGATCGCGGTACAGGTGAGCGGGAGCCGGCCGCCGATCCGGGACGGCAACGGGACGGCGTCGTGGCCGTGGATGCGTTCGAGGTACACGACTTCGCGATCATCACGGATTCCGAAGTGGACGGTCTGGCGGGTGCTCTCGAACAGGTCCTGCAGGAACGGCAGGGCGGCCTCACGCAGGTCCTGGCGCCGGGGCACGAGCGAACCCAGCTCGAACAGCGTGCCGCCCAGCCGGTAGCGATCGCCCGCACGCTCCAGGAACCCGAGGCGGACCAGGTCGCCGGCCAGGCGGAACGCCGTGGTCTTGGTCAGCCCCGCCCGGGCCGCGAGTTCCGTCAGGCGGAACGCGCCGCCCTGCGGCCGGTAGACGTCCAGGACAGCGGCCGCCTTGTCGAGCATGTTGCCGTTCTCGCTGTTCCGTGTCACGGGACAAACTTTGGCACACCGCCGGACCACGGCCTATACCTGGCGGGTCACGATCCCTGCTCCGGAGGTCCCCGATGAACGAGGCCGTCCCCAAGGCCGCCGAGGTGCTCGCGGCCGCGGCCGCCACTGCCACGCCCTGTCCGCCGGTCCGCGATCTGTTCGCCGATGGCGACCTCGACGCGGCCTACGCCGTCCAGCAGCTCACCACCGAGCGCGTGCTCGCGGCGGGACACCGCCTCGTCGGGCGCAAGATCGGCCTGACCTCACCGGCCGTGCAGCGCCAGCTGGGCGTCGACCAACCCGACTTCGGCGCGCTGTTCTCCGACATGGCGCTCCCCCACGGCGGGACCGTCCCGCCCGGCCGGCTCCTGCAGCCCAAGGTGGAAGCGGAGATCGCCGTGGTCCTCGGCGCCGGCCTGCCCGGTCCGGACTGCTCGGTCGCCGACGTCCGCGCGGCCACCGCGTTCCTCGCTCCGGCGCTGGAGATCGTCGACAGCCGGATCGCGGGCTGGGACATCACCATCGTCGACACCGTCGCCGACAACGCCTCCTCCGGCCTGTTCGTCCTCGGCGACACCCACAAGACCCTCGACGACGTCGAACCCGCCGACGTCGAGATGCAGCTGCACCGCGGCACTGAACTCGTCTCCCAGGGCACCGGCCGCGACTGCCTCGGCGACCCCCTCAACGCCGCCGCCTGGCTCGCCACCACCCTCGCCCGGCGCGGCGAACCACTGCGCGCCGGTGACATCGTCCTGACCGGCGCGCTCGGGCCGATGGTCCCCGCCGTGCCCGGGGACGCCTTCACCGCCCGGATCTCCGGCCTCGGCGAAGTCACGATCAGCTTCGCGGGAGAAGCCGCATGAGCGCGAAAGTCGCCGTCATCGGCTCCGGCAACATCGGCACCGACCTGATGATCAAGATTCTGCGGCTGTCGGACCAGCTGGAGATCGCGGCCATGGCCGGGATCGACCCGGACTCCGATGGTCTCGCCCGCGCCCGCCGCCTCAAGGTCGCCACCACGCACGAGGGCGTCGACGGCCTCGTCCGCCTGGACGAGTTCGCCGACGTCCAGTACGTCTTCGACGCCACCTCCGCGGGCGCGCACCGGCGCCACGACGAGGTCCTGCGCGGCCTCGGCCGCACGGTCGTCGACCTCACCCCGGCCGCGCTGGGGCCCTACGTCGTGCCGCCGGTCAACCTCGGCGAGCACCTCGACGCGCCCAACGTCAACATGGTCACCTGCGGCGGCCAGGCCACCATCCCGATCGTGGCCGCGGTCGCCGCGGTGACCCCGGTGCACTACGGCGAGATCATCGCGTCCATCTCTTCGCGCTCGGCCGGCCCCGGCACGCGGGCCAACATCGACGAGTTCACCGAGACCACCGCGGCCGCGATCGAGCAGGTCGGCGGTGCGGCCCGCGGCAAGGCCATCATCGTGCTCAACCCGGCCGAGCCGCCGCTGATCATGCGCGACACCGTGCACTGCCTGGTTTCCGATACGGACACCGAGGCCGTCACCGCGTCCATCGAGGAAATGGTCGGCCGCGTACAGGCTTACGTGCCGGGTTACCGGCTCAAGCAGAAGGTCCAGTTCGCCACCGTGCCCGCCGACGACCCGCTGCACCGGCTGGTCCCGGCGGGCGAGGCGGTGAAGGTGTCGGTGTTCCTCGAAGTCGAGGGCGCCGCCCACTACCTGCCCGCCTACGCCGGGAACCTCGACATCATGACCTCGGCCGCGCTGCGGACCGCCGAACGCATGGCCGCTCAGGAGGCCCTCCGATGACCGAGCTGTACATCCAGGACGTCACCCTGCGGGACGGCATGCACGCCATCCGCCACCGCTACACCGTCGAACAGGCCCGCACGATCGCCGCCGCCCTCGACGCCGCGGGCGTCGCCGCCATCGAAATCGCCCACGGCGACGGGCTTTCCGGCTCCAGCATCAACTACGGCGTCGGCGCGCACACCGACTGGGAATGGATCGAAGCGGTCTGCGACGTCACCCGCACCGCCGTCCCCACCACGCTGCTGCTGCCCGGCATCGGCACGCTGCACGACCTGCGGGAGGCACACCGGCTCGGCGTCCGGTCGGTCCGGGTCGCCACGCACTGCACCGAGGCCGACATCTCCGCCCAGCACATCGGCGCCGCCCGCGAACTCGGGATGGACGTCGCCGGGTTCCTCATGATGTCCCACATGGCGGAGCCGGATGAGCTGGCGAAGCAGGCCAAGCTGATGGAGTCCTACGGCGCCGGCTGCGTCTACGTCACCGACTCCGGCGGCCGGCTCACCATGGACGGCGTCCGCGACCGGGTCCGCGCCTACCGCGACCTCCTCGAGCCCGAGACGCAGATCGGCATCCACGCCCACCACAACCTCGCCCTCGGCGTCGCCAACAGCGTCGTCGCGGTCGAGAACGGCGTGGTCCGGGTCGACGCCTCCCTCGCCGGGCAGGGTGCCGGGGCAGGCAACTGCCCCCTCGAAGCGTTCATCGCGGTGGCCGACCTGATGGGCTGGGACCACGGCTGCGAGCTGTTCCCGCTGATGGACGCCGCGGACGACCTGGTGCGCCCGCTGCAGGACCGCGAGGTCCGGGTCGACCGCGAGACGCTGAGCCTCGGCTACGCGGGTGTCTACTCCAGCTTCTTGCGCCACGCCGAAGCGGCCGCGGTGCGCTACGGCCTGGACACCCGGGCGATCCTCGTCGAGGTCGGCCGCCGCGGCATGGTCGGCGGCCAGGAGGACATGATCACCGACATCGCGCTCGACCTGGCGGGTTAGCCCCGCAGAACGGGCATCACCAGGCCGGCGAAGTCGGCGGCCAGCTGCCGCGGCAGGTCGTAGGAACCGACGTGCTGCAGCAGCACCGCCGACACGCCGGCCTGGTCCAGCTCGGCCAGGCGCGCCGCGATCTCGCCGGCTGTGCCGTACAGGCAGAAGCGCCGCGCGAACAGCTTGGCGGCTTCATCGTCTACAAAGGACTCACAGGCTCGGACGGCGGCCGCCCGGGATTCGGCGTGCAACAGGTCCGGGGACAGCTCCGGCAGCCGTTCGGGCACCCGCACCCGCATCCCGGCCGAGGCGAGGAACGCCGCGCCGCCATTGTCGGCAATGCTCAAGCACACCGGCTTCAGTTCCCGCGCGTCCCGCCACACAGTGTCCGTGACGCGGCAGAACGCCGACACCGTGATCGGCACGGATCCTCCCGCCGCCACCTGCCGCATCGCGGCCTCGAGGGGCTCGGGTGCCACGCCGGACAGCAGGATCGCGCCGTCCGCGACCTCCCCGGCCAGCCGCAGGTTCCGCGGCCCGCTCGCCGCCAGGTGCAGCGGCACGGCCACCGGGTCTCGCAACCGCGACCGGACGTCGCCGAAGTCGACCTCTTCACCGGCCAGGAGGGACCGGATCACCCGCAGCCCGGCCCGCAGCCCCGCCCGGGTCGACGGGGTGAGCCCGGCCGGGACGACCGAGCTGTTGCCCACGCCGACGCCGAGCGCGAACCGGCCGGGCGCGAGCTCGGCCACCGTCCGCGCCGCCCCGGCCACCACCGACGGATGCCGGGTCACGACGTTCGTCACCGCCGTGCCCAGGCCGATCCGCGATGTCCCGGCGGCAGCCGCAGCCGCGGTGGCGAAGACGTCCCGCCACAGCAGCTGCGAGTCCGGGAACCACACGTCGTCGAACCCCCGGCGCTCGACCTCCTGGACGAAGGCCACCAGCTCCGGCAGCGCGACGCACGGCGGAACCCGGACCCCGATCCTCACGCCGCCGGCGCCCCGGACGCCTCACGCAGGACCTCCGGCCGCTCGGACGGCGCGGGCCGCAGCAGCAGCCCGCCGACCGCGGTCAGCGCCCACGCCACCGCCATGTACGCGGCGATGGACACCCACGTGCCGGTCGACTCCAGCAGGGACGCGCTGATCGCGGGAGCGAAGGCGTTGCCGAGGATCGTGCCGAGGGTGAAGCCGATCGCCATCCCGCTGAACCGCAGCGAAACCGGGAACGCCTCCGAGAAGAAGACCGGGAACATCGCGAAGTTGGCGGCGTAGCCCGCGAACAGCAGCGCGAACCCGAGGAACATCAGCCAGGGATTTCCCGTGTTCAGCAGGGGGAACCAGACGAACGAGAGCACGACCATCGCGACGGCGGCGGTGACGAAGACCGTCTTCGGCCCGATCCGGTCGGCCAGCCTGCCGTACAGCGGCGCGCCGATCACGACCACGAACAGCCCGGGCAGCAGGACGTCGATCATCGTCGACGTGCTCACGCCCAGCTCGGTCTTGCCGTAGGTCAGCACGTACACCGAGCTCACGGTGATCGTGACGCCGGCGCCGAGCGTCGCCATCGTCACCAGGACGACGGTGCCGCCGCACCGGCGCAGGACGTCCACCAGCGGCAGCTTGCGGACCGCGCCGGTGCTCTTGACCTCCGCGAACTCCGGGCTCTCCCGCAGGCCGAGCCGGATCACCATCCCGGCGACGACGAGCAGCACGCTCACCAGGAACGGGATGCGCCAGCCCCAGGCGAGCTGCGCGTCCTCGGGCAGCCGAGCCACGAGCAGGAACATCGCGTTGGCCAGGATGGTCCCGACCGCCGTGCCGGTGTTGAGGATGCCGCCGAAGAACCCGCGCCGCCGCTGGTCGGCGTGTTCGACGGTGAGCAGCGCGGCACCGCTGGACTCGCCGCCGAGGGACACGCCCTGCACGATCCGGAGCGCGACGAGCAGGATCGGCGCGGCGATGCCGAGGGTGCCGTACGACGGCAGCAGCCCGATCGCCGTGGTCGCGACGCCCATCATCATCAACGTGGTGACCAAAATGGACTTGCGGCCGAGCCGGTCGCCGAGGTGCCCGAACAGCAGCGCGCCGAACGGGCGGGCGACGTAGCCGACCCCGAAGCTGGAGAGGGAGATGAGCGTGGCCACCACCGGATCGGCGGCGGGGAAGAAGATCTTCGGGAACAGCAGCGAAGCCGCCAGGCCGTAGACGAAGAAGTCGTAGAATTCGATGGCGGTGCCGAACCACCCGGCCAACGCGGCGCGGGCCTGCTGGCGGTGGGGTTGTGTCATAGCTGCCTCCGGAAGAGCCGGTCGAGTTGGCGTACTTTCGTGTGCGGGCCGGGACATCGGCAACGCGCCGGTTCAATCAGCGGACCGGGTGAACCGGCGCAGGAACGGCAGCACCGCGGCCGCGACCTCGTCGGCCTTGTCCTCCATCAGCGCGACCGTGCCGCCGTCGATCACGGCCAGGTGCACGAGGGCGGCGCCGGT
This sequence comes from Amycolatopsis sp. NPDC003865, assembly GCF_053605345.1. Taxonomy (NCBI): domain Bacteria; kingdom Bacillati; phylum Actinomycetota; class Actinomycetes; order Pseudonocardiales; family Pseudonocardiaceae; genus Amycolatopsis; species Amycolatopsis sp. NPDC003865. Next base: position 311,676 of record NZ_JBSGJA010000008.1, read on the forward strand.
CAGGTGCCGTTCCAACGGTTCCAGGGCGGGCAGGGCGAACGGGTCGGCGCCCGCGCCGAGGAGCAGGACGGGGGCGCGCACCCGCCCGATCCGGCGTTCCATCGCGTACCGGGCGCACGCCAGGTGGCCCTCGCGCGGGTCGACGCCGGGGGCCAGGGCGTCCCGGACGAACCGGTCGAGCAGGCCGGTCGCCGCCTTCGGGTAGTACGGGTGCCGCTGCTCCCACCACGTGAGCAGGTGACCGCCGCCGGGGTCGCGGTCGGCGGCGTCGACCCCGGGACCGTCCACATGCGACGCACGGTAACCCGCGTCCGCCCACGGCGTCGACGACAGGACCACGGCCGTGATCCGCTCGGGGACCGCGGCGGCCAGCTCGACCGCCACCACGCCGCCGGTGTGGTGGCCGACCACCGCCGCGCGGTCCACCCCGAGCGCGTCCAGCGCCGCGAGGACGCCGCGCGCGTAGTCCTCGATGCGCTGGGGCGCGGGCAGCGGTGTGCTGTTGCCGAACCCCGGCATGTCGAGCGCGATCACGCGGTGGTCCTCGGCCAGCCGTGGCTGCAGCTCGCGGAACTCGTCGTGCGAGCGCGGGGTCTGGTGCAGCAGCAGCACCGCGGGGCCGGTCCCCTGCTCCGCGTAGTGCACCTGGCCGCCGGGCACCTTGACGTAGCCGTACTCCGTCGTCATGCGGCTCCCTGAAGTCGGAATGGAGGTGCCCGGGAGTGTTCGCCGTCACCGCCGGTGGACCTAACCCGGCGGTCCGCCTACCGAACCGCGTCACCAGACCGTTTCACGACGGGGACGACCGGAAACCCGCTGGTAACGGACGGTGACGTCCGCTGGACTTGGATCTTTCCGCGTGGTGATAATCGCCAGCGGCGAGGAGGTGCCATGTCCACCCTGGACGATGACCGGCCCAGTTCGGTGCTCGGCAAGGCGCAGCTGCTGCTCGGCGCGTTCGAATCCGGCGCCTACCAGCTGGGGCTGACCGAGCTGAGCCGCCGGTCCGGCGTGCCGAAGGCGTCGGCGTACCGGCTCGCGCAGGAGCTGGTCGAGTGGGGCCTGCTGGAACGCCGCGGCGACTGCTACCAGCTCGGCCTGCGGATGTTCGAGCTCGGCCAGCGGGTCCCGGCGTCGGCCGTGCTGCGCGCGGTCGCCCGCCCCGCGCTGGCCGACCTGTTCGCCGCCACCCGCGCGACGATCCACCTGGCCGTGCTCGACGGCGCCCACGTGCTGTTCCTGGAGAAGGTCGCCGGTGAGGCCAACATCCACTCGCACTCCCGGATCGGCGGCCGGCTGCCCGCGCCCGGCACGGCGACCGGCAAGGTGCTGCTGGCGACCTCCCCCGACGTCGACGAGCACCTGGCCCGGTTCGCCGAGGCCGGGCTGACCCACCTGACCTCCCGCACGGTGTCCTCGGTGGACGATCTGCGCAAGCAGCTGACCGTGGTCCGGGCGAAGGGGTTCGCGCTGGAGATCGAGGAGACGATGCCCGGGGTCGGCAGCCTGGCGGTGCCGATCACCGGGGCCGACGGCACGGTCCACGCGGCGGTGTCGACGACCGCGCCGGTCGCCCGCCTCGTCCCGAAGCGCCTGCTGCCCGAGCTGCGCACGGCCGCGGCGGCCATCGCGCGGGCACTCGACCGGGCGCTGCTCACCGCCTCCGAGGTCCGCAACGAGCCGTTCACGGCCCTCCAGGCGCCGGTCAAGCGCGCGGCGGGCTGACCGGTCCGGTCAGCGGACCGGCCGCTTGGGCGAGGTCCGGCCCGGTCCGACGATCACCCGGGTGAGCGATCTCCGAGCGAGTACCCCGGTCGGCCTGCTGACCAGCCGTGCCCGGCAGGACCCGGACCGCGAGCTGGTCCGCTTCGACGACGGCACCCGGCTGCGGATCGGTGAGGTCGACGAAGGCTCGCGGGCGCTCGCTGCCCGCCTGCGCGTGGCGCCGGGAACCCGGGTGCTGACCTGCGTGCGGCCGGGGCGCGCCGCCGTGGAACTGCTGTTCGGGCTCGCCCGGCAGGGCGCGGTGGAGGTGCCGCTCGCCCTCGACGTCACCCTCCCGGCCGCCCAGGCGATCCGGCGGGCCACCGGGGCGTCGCTGCTGGTCGCCGGGACGTCGGCGCTCGCCGCGAACCCCGCCCTCCTGACCTTGGCCGAGCGGGTCGTCCTGGTCCGCGAGGACGACCCTGGGCCACGAGGGCGCCCCTTCCTCGACGAACTGCCCCCGGCCGGGTTCGGGGAGCACCGGTCGGCGCCCGGTGACCCGCTCGTCGTGCTGTCCACTTCGGGCACCACCGGCCGGGCCAAAGCCGCCGAACTACCCCACTTCGCGGCCCTGCGGCACGCCCGCCGGGTGGCGGCGACCATGGGGTACGGCCCCGGGGACGTGCTGTTCAACGTCTTCCCGTGGCACCACGTCAACGTCCGGCACACCGCGTTGCTGCCCGCGCTGCTGACCGGCGCGCGGCTGGTCGCCCACCGCCGGTTTTCGGCCTCCCGGTTCTGGGACACCTGTCGCGCCGAAGGGGTCACGGCGTTCAACTTCATGGGTGCGATGCTGGCCATCCTCGACCGGCGGCCAGGCCGCGACCGCGACCACGCCGTCCGGCTGGCCTACGGCGCCCCGGCGCCCGCCGAGCTGGTCGCGCGGTTCCTCGACCGCTTCGGCGTGAAGGCCCTGGAGGCGTACGCCAGCACCGAACTCGGGGACGTCGCCGCGAACACCCCGGACGACTGGCGGCCCGGCACAGCGGGCCGGGTGGTCCCCGAGTACGAGGTCGCGATCCTCGACGACACCGGACAGCCCCTGCCGGCCGGGGAAACCGGCCAGATCGCCGCCCGCGCCAAGCTGCCCGGCATGCGGTTCCGCGGCTACGCCGGTGACCCCGCGGCCACCGCCGCCGTGCTGCGGGACGGCTGGTTCCGCACCGGTGACCGCGGCCGTCTCGACGCCGACGGTTACCTGACCTTCGCCGGCCGGCGCGGCGACGTCGTGCGGCGGCGCGGGGAGAACATCGCGACCTGGGACGTCGAGCAGGTGCTGCGCGCGCTGCCCGGGGTGGTCGACGCGGCCGCGGTCGGGGTCGAGTCGGACCTCACCGAGCAGGAACTGCTCGTCGTGCTGGCCACCGACCGCGCCCTCGACGGACCCGCCGTGCGGGACTGGTGCCGCACGCGGCTGCCGCGCCACGCCCAACCGCGCTACGTGCGCATCGCGCGTGAGCTGCCGCGCAACGGGAGCGGGAAAGTCGTCAAGGCCCTGCTTCCGTCCACTGTGGACGAGTCCACCTGGGACGCCGAAGCCCGGTCCGCTCAGTGAACCGCCGGCGACTCCCGGCCGCTCCCCCTGCCTAGGTTCGCCACGACATCCCCGTTCCGCAGGAGGGCACCGTTGCGCGTACTCGACCTCACCGACGAACTGGCCCGGCAGGGCGCCCGGCTACTGGTCGGCCTCGGCGCCGACGTCGTGCGCGTCGACGACGACCTCGCCGGACCCGAGCGCGTCCACTGGCACGCCGGGAAGAAACTCGCGCAGGCGGACCTCGACGCGCTGGCCCGGGAGGCCGACGTCGTCCTGGAGAGCGGTCCGGTGGCGAAGCTGCGCGGCCTGCGCGCCGACGGGACTTCCCGGTGGCCGCACGCCGTCCACGTGGTCGTCACGCCGTTCGGGCTCACCGGCCCGCGCCGCGACTGGCTCGGCGGCGACCTCGTGCTCGCCTCCGCCGGCGGGATGACCTGGCTCGGCGGCAAGCCCGATGGCCCGCCGAAGCCGCCGCCACGCGAGCAGGCCTGCCAGCTGGCCGGGGCACACGGCGCGATCGCGGCCCTGCTGGGTGTGCTCGCCGGGACCGGGCAGCTGATCGACGTCTCGGCCCAGGAAGCGGTCGCCGCGACCCTGGAGACGGCCGCGATCTCGTGGATCCACGCGGGCCGGTTCCCGGTCCGCAACGGGGGTGTCTACGAGCACGTCGCCCACCGGATCTTCGCGGCCGCCGACGGGTACGTGGCGGGCGGCTACTCCGGCAGCGAGCGCATGTGGACCGGCCTCCGGGACTGGCTGGCGGAGGAGGGCGAGGCCGGTGACCTGCTGGCCGAGCGGTTCGCCGACCAGGTGGTGCGCTGGGCGGAGCGGTCGCACGTCGACGACGTGATCGCCCGGTTCGTGGCCAAACGCACCGCGGCCGAGGTCGCCGAGGAGGGCCGCGCCCGCGCCCTCCCGTGGGCCGAGGTGACGCCCCCGGCGGAGCTGACCGGCAACCCGCAGCTGCGCGACCGGCAGTTCTTCGTCTCGGTCGACGGTGTCGAGGACGCCGGATTCCCGTGGGACGCCCCCGGCCTGCCCCGCCCGGTCACGCTGTCCCCGCTCACCGAAGGCGGATGGACCGGCGGCCCGGCCGGACCGCGCCCCGCGAAGAGCCGCCCCCTCGACGGCGTCCGGGTACTGGACCTGACCTGGGTGCTGGCCGGGCCGTACGCGACCAAGATCCTCGCCGAGCACGGCGCCGACGTGATCAAAGTCGAGTCGAAGCACCGGCACGATCCCACGCGGTTCTCGACATCCATGCGCCTGCGGCCCGGCGCCGGCCCGGACGATTCGGGGTACTTCCTCAACTTCAACCGCGGCAAGCGCAGCCTCGCCCTCAACCTGCGCACGCCCGAGGGACAGGAAATCCTGCGCGAGCTGGCCGCCCGCTGCGACGTCGTCGTGGAGAACTTCAGCCCGGGGGTGCTGGCGAAGTGGGGCCTGGACCACGAGTCGCTGCGCCGGATCAACCCGCGCGCGATCCTGGTGTCGATGTCCGGCGTCGGGCACACCGGGCCGTGGCGGAAGGCCGTCACCTTCGCCGACACCCTGGCCGCGATGTCCGGGCTGTCGGCGGAGACCGCCGATCCGGGCGAGCCCCCGCAGGGGCTGGTGTTCGGCCTGGGTGACATGGTCGCCGCCAACGCGGCCGTGCTCGGGGCCCTCGACCTGCTGATACGCGGGCAGGGCGGGCACGTCGACCTCTCGCAGCTGGAGGCGATGGCCGCCACGATGGGCCCGGCAGTGCTCGACGCCGGGCGTTCCGTGCCGCACGGCGTTTACCCGGCGGCCGGCGACGACCGCTGGGTCGCCATCACCCCGCAGGACGCGACGCAACGGGCCGCGCTGCGGAACTTGGCGGAACTGTCCGAGGACGACGCCGCGCTCGCCGCCTGGACCCGGACTCAGGACGCCGACGACCTCGCCGCCCGGCTGCAGGCCGCCGGGGTCGCCGCCGCCGTGGTGGCGACCGGCCGCGACCTCGTCCAGGACGAGCACCTGGCCGAACGCGGCTTCTACCAGCGCCTGGACCACCCGATCGCCGGCGCGGTGCTGCACGAAGGCATCGTCGCCCGGCTGACGGCGACACCGGGCGCGCTCACCTCGCCCGCTCCCCTGCTGGGCCAGCACACCGAACCGGTGCTGCGCGAGCTCCTGGGCTTCGACGACGACCGCCTGGCGGCCCTGCGCGCCGCCGGGATCACCGAATGAGAGGAACACGCATGCCGGTCCTGACCACCACCCGGGACGCCGGAGTCGCGACCATCCGGATCGACCGGCCCCCGGCCAACGCCGTCAACCCGGCCCTGATCGCGGAGTTCCTCGAGGTGCTGCCGCCCCTGGTCGAAGACCCGGACGTGCGGTGCCTGGTCATCACCGGCACCGGGAAGTTCTTCGTCGCGGGTGCGGACATCGCCGTCATGCGGGACCTGTCCGACGCCAACCAGGCCGAGATGCGCGGCTGGATCGAGGTCCAGCGATTGCTCGAACGGGCCCCGAAGCCGGTGATCGCCGCCATGAACGGCCACGCCCTCGGCGGCGGCGCGGAGCTGTCCCTGGCCTGCGACCTGCGGATCCTCTCGGCCACGGCGAGCTTCGGGTTCCCCGAGATCGCGCTCGGCCTGTTCCCCGGCGCGGGTGGCAGCCAGCGGCTCCCCCGGCTCGTCGGACCGCACCGGGCCAAGCGGCTGATGATCGACGGCACCCGGCTCACCGCCCAGCAGGCTCTGGAGTCCGGGCTGGTGGATCGCGTGGTCGACCCCGGGCTGTTCGACGCCGCGGTCGCCGAGGAGGCGCAGCTGCTCGCGGCCAAGCCGACGGCGGCGATCGGCATCCTGAAGCGAGTCGTCGACGAGGGCTACGGTCTCTCGATCGAGGACGCGCTGCTGCGGGAGGAGAAGGGCGTCGCGGAGCTGACCCGCACCGCGGACGCCGCCGAGGGCCTGCAGGCGTTTTTGGACAAACGCTCGCCTCGGTTCACCGGCCGCTGAGCGGAAAGGGGCGGCGCCGCGAAGGCGCCGCCCCTTTCTCAGTACTGGGTGACCATGGGGGTGTCCACGCCGAGGTCGCCGACCGTGCCCGCGCCGCCGGGGTCGCCCAGCGGCGCGTCGCGGCCGGGCAGGGGCTGCTCGAAGAAGGCGATCGAGTCCGTCACGAACACCACCTTGCTCTCGTCGCCGCGGGCCTTCCGGTCGACGAAGATGGCGTCCACCGGGCACTCCGGTTCGCAGGCGCCGCATTCGATGCATTCGTTCGTGTTGATGTAGCTCTTGCGCTCGCCGACGTAGATGCAGTCGACGGGGCAGACGTCCAGGCAGGCGCGGTCGGTGACGTCGATGCAGTTGGCGCCGATGACGTAGGCCATGGTGGTCCTTCCGGGGTCAGGAGTTCTCGGTCGAGTGGCCGGGGAAGAGGGACAGTTCCGGGTCGAGGGCGACCGCGGCGTTGTTGATCGCTGTCGCGACTTCGCCGAAGCCGACGGACATCAGGCGGACCTTGCCCTCGTACTCGGTGACGTCCCCGGCGGCGTAGACGCGGTCGAGGCTGGTCCGCATCCGCGAGTCGACGAGGATCGAGCGGCCGCGCAGCTCCAGTCCCCAGCCGGCGAGCGGGCCGAGGTTGCTCACGAACCCGAGGGCGGCGATCACACTGTCCACTTCGTACAGCCGCGGTCGCTCTTCGCCGCGCACGCGGACGTGGGCGAGCCGCAAGACGTCCTCTCCGGTGAGTGCTTCGACTTCGGCCTCGGTGATGATCCGCGTCCCGCCTTCGGTGACGGCGGTGACGCTCGCGGCGTGCGCGCGGAAGGCCGACCGCCGGTGCACGAGGGTGACGGACTTCGCGATCGGCTCCAGGGCCAGGGCCCAGTCGACCGCGCTGTCACCACCACCCACGACCAGCACGTTCTCGCCGGTGTGGCGGTCCGGATCGGTGACGAAGTAGCTGAGGCCCCGGCCGAGGTAGTCCTCCCCGGCAGGCAGCTTCCGCGGGGTGAACGTGCCGATCCCGGCCGTGAGGACCACCGCGCCGGCGCGGACGACCGAGCCGTCGGACAGGCTCACCTCGGGGCGCCCGTCCTCGGCGCGGCCCAGCGATACGGCCTGACGGCCGAGCAGGTACTCGGGGTCGTAGCGGCCGGCCTGGTCCAGCAAGGCGGTGACGAAGTCGCGGCCCCGCACCCGCGGCAGCCCGGCGACGTCGAGGATCTCCTTTTCCGGGTACAGGGCGGCGATCTGCCCGCCCGGCTGGGGCAGCCCGTCGACGACGACGGTGCGGAGCCCGCGGAAGCCCGCGCAGTAGGCGCCGTAGAGCCCGGTCGGTCCGGCGCCGACCAGGAGGATGTCGGTGTCGAGGGCCATGAGTCCTCCGTGAGATGTCGAAAGTGGACAGAGCCGGACAGTAAGCGGGCGACGGGGCACCGGCTCGGATCGCGGACCGGTGAGCGGACCACGTCCCGGTTTTCGGTCCGGGTTCGCTGAGCGGACCGGAGGCGTTGGCCGACCGGGCGAGCGGTGGTGGACTCGCGTCGGCTTCGGCACAACGAACTTGGAGCGGTCATGAGCGTGCAGAACGAGGAGACGGCCACCACCCCGGCCCGGCGGAGCCGGCGACCGGCGAGGCTCCCGGGCCGGCAGGACTGGTCGAGCTGGCCGCACTACCAGGCCGCGGCGGCCGGGTTCCGCGGCTACTGGTACCCGGTGGGGTATTCCTCGCGGTTCACCGGCAAGCCCCGGCAGATCACCCTGCTCGGGCAGAAGATCGTGCTGGTCCGCGACGGCGGAAAGGTGTACGCGCTGAAGGACCGCTGCCCGCACCGCGGGGTGCCGCTCTCGGAGGGCAACCAGCAGTTCCCGGGCACGATCTCGTGCCCGTACCACGGCTGGACGTTCGACCTGGAGTCCGGCGACCTCAAGGCCGCCATCACCGACGGCCCGGCCTCGCCGATCTGCGGCAAGGTCAAGCAGCCCACGTACGCGGTCGAGGAACGGCTCGGCATGGTGTGGGTCTTCGTCGGCGACGGCGAAGAAGCCCCGCCGATCGACGAGCAGCTGCCCGAGGAACTGGTGCACAACGAAGCCGTCGTCGGCTCCCGCATCCAGCCCCGCGAGGGCAACTGGCGCTTCGCGTGCGAGAACGGCTACGACGAAGGCCACGCGAAGTACCTGCACCGCACGGCGTTGTGGCGGCTGTTCAAAGCGATGCCGGTGTGGAACGAAACCCGGATCGTCCAGCGCGGCCGGTGGATCTACCGCGTCCAGGACAAGCAGTACTGGACAGCCGACTTCCCCGGCCTCGGCAAGTGGGACAACCAGGCGTGGTTCAAGCTGCGGCCGCCGAAGGAGGTCGGCAACGTCGGCAACACCAGCACCCACCGCGAGACCAACCCGGTGATCGCCGCGCAGGAGTTCCCCGGCTTCGCGTCGGTGAGCATGCCCGGCGTGCTGCGGATCGTCTACCCGACGTTCATCCACTACGAGTTCTACGTCCCGGTGGACGCGGACAACCACCTCTACGTCGGTGTGCTGGCGAGCTTCCAGCGCGGGCTGAAGGCGTTACCGTTCTACGCCAAGTACCTCGGGTTCGTCCGGTGGCTGTTCCACGGCCAGTTCTCCGGGCAGGACAAGTGGATGGTCGAGGTGACCGACGCCCCGCCGGAAAAGCTCTACCGGCCCGACGACTCGCTGCTCAAGTGGCGCAAGCTCGCCGAGGACACCTGCGAGGAACGGGTCGACCGGCTGGCCGCGCAGGGCGTCACCGTCCCGGTCCCGGAGGCGAACTGATGGCGCGCGTGGTGCTCGGCGTCGGGGCGTCCCACTCGACGCTGATGAACACCCACTGGGACAAGGTCGTGCACACCGACCGCGCGGAACGCTTCCGTGACGCGCTGCGCGAAGCACGCGACGAGATCGCCGGGGCCGAGCCCGACCTCGCGATCATCGTGGGGTCGAACCACTTCCGCGGGTTCTGGCTGGACATGATCCCGCCGTTCACCCTCGGCGTCGGTGAGGTCATCGGCTCGGGTGAAGCGAAGACGCCGTCGGGGCCGCAGAAGACCGCGCCGGAATTCGCGCAGCAGCTGGCCGAGGATCTCGTCGAACGCGGCACCGAGGTGGCGATCTCGGCGCGGCTGCAGATCGACCACGGCCAGACCCACGCCATCCAGTACCTCCTCGACGACATCGCCGTGCCCGTGGTCCCGTTGGTGGTCAACGTCTTCGCGGCGCCGCTCCCCAGGACCGACCGCTGCGCCGAGCTAGGCCGCAACATCGCCGCTGCGATCGAAGAGTTGCCCGAGGACCTGCGGGTGGTCGTGATCGCGTCCGGTGGCCTCTCGCACCAGCTGCCCTGGCCCGACGACTGGCGCGCGCCCGAAGGCGAGGACGAGGAGTTCCTCGTGGAGGCGTGGCTCAACGGCCGCGGCGACTGGGAGAGCTACGACGGCCGCCGTCGCGAGATCATCACCGCGGCCCGCCCGGTGCTGTTCCCCGAATTCGACGAAGCCTTCCTGGCGGATCTCGAACGCGGCGAACTCGAGAAGTACACGTCGCTGACCACCGAGGAGATCGGCAAAGCCGCGGGCAACGGCGGTCAGGAACTGCGGACGTGGCTCGTCATGGCGGCCGCGCTGGGCTTCAAGCCGGGCCGCGCGCTGGCCTACTCCCCCATGCCGGAATGGCTGACCGGGATGGGCGTCGCGGTGATCCGGCCGTGACGACCCTCGACGCGGTCCTGGCGTGGATCACCGAAGACCGGCTCCGCGAGGCGGCACACGCGGTGACGGCGATCCCGAGCCCGACCGGCCGCGAAGCACCCCTCGCCCGGATGCTGGCTTCGCGGTTGTCCGCCGCCGGGTTCGCCGCCCAGGCCCAGCACCTCGACGAGTTCCAGGCCAACGCCGTCGGCCGCCTGCGCGGAACCGGCGGCGGCACGGACCTCATGCTCTACGCCCCGATCGACACCCTCACGACCGGACAGTCCGAATTGGACGTTCCTTGGATCGGACCGGAACTGCGGCCCGACATGCGACCCGAGCCCCGCGACGAAGGCCCGTTCGTCACCGGCCTCGGCGCAAGCAACCCCAAGGGCCACGCGGCCTGCATCCTCGTGCTCGCCGAAGCCCTGGGTGCGGTCCGGGCCGAGCCGGCCGGTGACGTCGTCGTGGCGTTCGGCGCGGGCGGAATGCCGACCAACGCCGTGGAGGCGCCGGGCTACCCCGCGCGGGCCAACACCGGACAAGGCGTCGGCTGCTCGTTCCTGCTCGAACGCGGCTGGCACACCGACTACGCGGTGATCGCGAAGCCCGGGGACTTCGTCGCCCACGACGAGGTCGGGCTGTGCTGGTTCGACGTCACCGTGCCGGGCATCCACACCTACGTGGGCAGCCGCCACCGGCTGCCCTACCGCAACCCGATCGTCAACGCCGCCGACGTGGTGACGCGCCTGGAGCGGTGGCTCGCCGACTACCCGGCCCGTCACCGCACGGCCACCGCAGCTCCGCAGGGCGTGATCGGGTCGATCGCGGGCGGCTGGGAGCGGATGCTCGCGGTCACCCCGGCGGCCTGCCGGATCCGGGTGGACGTGCGGATCGCCCCGGGCACGGCCCCGTTGTCCGTCAAGCGGGAGCTGGCCGGGTTTCTCAGCCAGTTCGACGTGGAGCTGGAGATGGTCCTCGCCATCCCGGGCACGTCCACTCCGCCGGATTCGCCGATCGTGCACACCGCCATCGAGGCGTGGGAGAGCACTTCCGGCCGTCCCCACGAGCCCGTGCCGGACAACAGCGGCGCCACGGACGCGAACATCCTGCGCGCCCGTGGCATCCCGACCGTCCGGACCGGCATGCCGAAAGCGAACTCCGACGACTTCAGCCGCGGCATGAACACCGTCGACGTCCGCGCGATGCGCCGCCTGTGCGAGGTCCTCGCCCGCACGACTCTCTCCACCACCGGGAAGGAAGCAGCATGACCCCACCACCCGAGAGCCACTACGCCGACGGCGGTGGCGTCACGTACCACTACCACGACCTCGGTTCCGGCCCGGACACCGTGTTCCTCCACGGCGGCGGCCCCGGCTGCACCGCGTGGAGCGACTTCGGTCCGGTGGCGCCGCTGTTCGCCGGGGACCGGCGGTGCCTGCTCGTGGACATCCAGCAGTACGGCCGCTCGGCGAAGACGCCGATCACCGGCCCGATGTGGGACCACCACGCGGCCAAGACCGTCGCCCTGCTCGACACGCTGGGCGTCGAGCGCGCCGACTTCGTCTGCAACTCCTGGGGCGGCACCATCGCGCTCAACCTCGCCGCGAAGTACCCGGACCGGGTGCGCTCGCTGGTCGTCACCGGCAGCATGCCGGTCTTCTACGGCCCCCTTGCCCCGCTGCCGGAAGGCGGCCGCCGCGGCCGCAACGCCCGCGACGCCTACTACGGCGGCGAAGGCCCGACGCGCGAGAAGATGCGCCGCCTGATCACCAGCCTCGAGTGGTACGACGGCGACCAGCTCCCCGAAGAGACCCTCGACCTGCGGTACGAGCAGAGCCTCGACCCCGGCGAGCGCGAACTGGCCGCCATGTCGGACTCGCCGCGCGGCGACTGGCAGGACCTGACCGGCGAACTCGGCCGGATCCAGGCGCCCACGCTGTTCATCTGGGGCATGCAGGACGCGTTCCTCACCCCCGACTACCCGCTCATGCTGGCGCGCATGGTGCCGAACGGCACCCTGCACGTCATGGACCACGTTTCCCACCACCTGCAGGAAGAACGCCCGCACGCCTACCACGCGGTGGTCGACGGGTTCTTCCGGTCCCTGGTCCCGCAAGGAGTTCCGGCATGAAGGTCCTGCTCGTCCTGACTCTCACGGCCGCGACGCTGGCCGCTGTCCGCAAGCTCGCCGCCCACAGCAACACCCAAGTCCACCGCATCAACACCAAGGAGCACGCGTGAGCATCTGGACCGAACTCAGCCCCCTCCCATACCGCGTCGAGTACGTCGACGCGGCCGGCGTCCCCACCCGGACGCTGCGGGCCGGGAACCCGGACGCCGAAGCCGTCGTGTTCCTGCACGGCACCAGCGGGCACCTGGAAGCGTTCGCGCGCAACATCGTCGCGCACAGCGAATTCGACGTCCACGCGATCGACATGCTCGGCCACGGGTACACCGGCAAGCCCGCTCAGCCGTACGAGATCGCCGACTACGTCCAGCACCTGCTGGACTACTTCGACGCCGTCGGGATCCGCGCCGCGCACATCGTCGGCGAGTCCCTGGGCGGCTGGGTCGGGGCGCGGGCCGCGGTCGACCACCCCGAGCGGGTGCTGAGCCTGCAGCTGCTGTGCGCCGGCGGAACCGTCGCCAACCCCGAGGTCATGGATCGGATCCGCACCAGCACGAAGAACGCCGTCGCCACCGACGACGTCGAGCTGACCCGCAAGCGCTTGCGGCTGCTGATGGAGAGCGAGGAGAACGCGACCGAAGAGCTCGTCGAGGTCCGGCACGCGATCTACCACACGCCGGAGTTCGTGGCCAATGTGGACAATCTCTTGTCCCTTCAGGACATGGAACGACGGCAGCGCAACCTGCTGCGCCCGGAGCAGCTGGCCCGCATCACGCAGCCGACGCTCATCGTGTGGGGCCGCCAGAACCCGTTCGGCGAGGTCCCGGAAGCGACGAAGATGCACGAGAACATCCCCGGCTCGCAGCTGGAGCTGTTCGAGGAGTGCGGGCACTGGCCGCAGCACGAGCAGGCCGCCCGCTACAACCCGCTGAGCGTCGAGTTCCTCCGCAAGGCCGCCGCATGAGGGCCGCGCGGTTCCACACCTGGGGCTCGGCCCCGGTCGTGGACGAGGTCGCCGAGCCGACGCGCGGCGAGGGCGAGGTACTGGTCGACGTCCAGGCCGCGGCGGTGGCCCACCTGGACGTCACCGTGGCGAGCGGCACGTTCGACCTCAAGCCGCCGCTGCCCTACGCAGGTGGCGTGGAGGGCGCGGGCGTCGTCGTCGAGTCCGATGTGGACTCCGGTCTCGAGCCGGGTGACCAGGTGATGCTGCGCGGCGCCGGGCTGGGCCTGCTGCGCGACGGCACCTGGACCGAGCGGCTGAGCGTGCCGGCCAAGGCCGCGAACAAGCTGGACGCGCCGCTGCCGCCCGAGGTCGCGGCGACGTTCTACGTGCCCGCGACGACCGCGTTCGTGGTCCTGCACGACGTGGCCCGGCTGAGCGAGGACGAGCAGGTGATCGTCGTCGGCGCCGCGGGCGCGGTCGGGTCGATGGTCGCCCAGCAGGCGCTGCTCGCCGGGGCGAAGGTGACCGGCATCGTCGGCCGCGCGGAGCAGCTCGCCGACGTGCCCGACGGCGTCACGGGCGTCTGCCTCGACGCCACCGAGGACATCGACCGGCTCGCCGCCGATCGGCCCGCGTCCCTGCTGGTCGACACGCTCGGCGGCGACGGCCTGGTGGCCCGGACCCGCTGGGTGCGCCCGGGTGGCCGGGCGGCGGTGATCGGGTACGTGACCGGCACCGAAGTCCGCGTCGACCTGCCGTCCTGGCTGCTCGACGACGTCGCGCTGCTGCCGGTGAACATGATCCGGCAGGAACGCCGGGCGCGAGAGATCGCCGGTGACCTGGTGAAGAAGCTCGCCGCGGGTGAGCTTTCGCTGGCCGTGCAGAAGTACGAGTTCGCCGACGCGGCATTGGCCCTGGAGGACCTGCGGGCCGGCCGGGTCCGTGGCCGCGCGGTGCTCGTCCCCTGACCGGTTCGGTGAGCGGACCGGTCTGTTGGCCGGACCGGTTCCGCTCACCGAACCTGGTGCCATGGAAGCGAACAGCGTCCTCGGCAAGGTGCAGCTCATCCTCGAGGCGTTCGGCCCCGACGACGAGCACCTGAGCCTCACCGAGCTGGCGCGGCGTTCCGGCGTCGCGAAAGCTTCGGTGCACCGCCTGGCGCAGGAGCTGCTGACCTGGGGCGTCCTCGAACGGCGCGGCAGCGACTACTGGCTCGGCATCCGCCTGTTCGAGATCGGCCAGCGGGTGCCCCGCCAGCGCATCCTGCGCGACGCCGCCCGGCCGTACATGGAGGACCTCTACCAGGCCACGAACGAGACGATCCACCTCGCCGTCCCCGATGGCCGCGAGGTCCTCTACCTGGAGAAGGTGTCGGGCCACAGCCAGGTGACCAAGCCGTCCCGGGTGGCCGGCCGGATGCCGATGCACTGCACCGCCACCGGCAAGGTCCTGCTCGCCTTCGGCCCCCGCGCGCTGGTCGAGGAGGTGATCGCGTCGCCGCTCGACCGGATCACGCCGCACACGGTCAACGCGCCCGGCCTGCTGCTGAACGAACTGGCCCGGGCCCGCGCGAACGGCTACGCGGTCGAGTACGAGCAGACCCGCGTCGGCTTCGTGAGCGTGGCGATCCCGCTGACCGGCGCGACCGGCCTGACGACCGGGGCGCTGTCCATCACCGCGCCGCTGTACCGCGCCGACGTCGGCAAGTACGCCGGGCTGCTGACGATGGTGGGCCACCGGATCACCAGGACGGTGAGCGCCCTGCGGTCCGGTGATCGGACCACACCGGCCACCCGGTGAGCCCGGGCAGCCCATCCTGCTCCGACACCCACTCAGTTCCGGGAGGATCGGTGCGGAAAAGACTCAAGTGGCTCGGTATCACGGTCGCGCTGGCGATGACGGTGGCATCCGCCCCGGCGGCCGCGAACGCCGGCCGTCCGCCGGCACACACGCTCATCGTCCAGACGGACGCGGGCAAGGTCGAAGGGAAGACCAGCGGAGCGGTGGACTCGTTCCTGGGCATCCCGTTCGCCGCCCCACCGGTCGGCGCTCTCCGGTGGCAGCCACCCCAGCCGGCTCCGAAGTGGTCCGGCGTCCGGCCCGCGACGAGCTACGGTCCGGCGTGCCCGCAGGGCTCCGCCGCGAACGAGGATTGCCTCTACCTCAACGTCTACCGCCCGGCACGGGCAACGAACGAGCGGCTCCCGGTGCTGCTGTGGATCCACGGCGGCGGCTTCTCGTCCGGCTCCGGCAGCGCGTTCGACGGCTCACTCCTGGCCGAAACGAACAACATCGTCGTCATCACCACCAACTACCGCCTCGGCGCGTTCGGCTTCCTGAACCTGCCGGGCCTGAGCGAGTCCGGCGCGGGCAACTACGGCCTGCTCGACCAGGTCGCCGCCCTGAACTGGGCCCACCGCACCATCGACCGCTTCGGCGGCGACCACCAGGCGGTGACCGTCGCCGGGCTCTCGGCCGGCGGCCACTCGGTGTGCGCCCTGCTTTCCTCGCCCTTGACGCACGGGTTGGTCAACGGCGCCATCATCCAGAGCGGCGGCTGCCCGAGCCACACGGTCGCCGAGTCCCAGGCGGCCGGCGCGCGGTTCGCCACCGACGCCGGCTGCACCACCACCCCGGTGAGCTGCCTGCGCGCCAAGTCCGCGGCCGACATCCAGAACTCGAGCGCCGGGTTCCGCGGCGGAATCCTCACCGGCCCGCTCCCGACCGCCGGCGTCCCGGAACTGCCCCTCCCGCCGTCCGAGGCCGTGCGCACCGGCCGCTTCGAGCGCGTCCCGCTCCTGATCGGCAGCACCCACGACGAGGTCCGGGGCTGGGCGCGGTCCTTCGCCACCGCGACGCCCGCCCAGTACGAGAAGAGCCTCGAATACCTCTTCGGCACCCGGGCCGCGGACGTCGAGAAGGCGTACCCGCTGAGCACCTACCCCGCGCAGGACACGGCGGCGTACGCGCTGGGTGCCGTGTGGACGGACTCGAGCGTCTTCTACGGCCTCGGCGGCTGCCAGTACGCCCAGCTGGCCCAGCAGGTCGCGAAGTACCAGCCGAAGACGTTCCTGTACCGCTTCGACGCGCGGAGTCCTTCGGCCCCACCGGCCCCGGGCTCCTTCGACGACGGTGCTTCGCACGGGGCGGATCAGGCCTACCTCTGGCCGACCGCGACCAGCGTGTACGACCGCGACAAGCTCCGGCTGTCGGCCGAAATGGTCCGGTACTGGGGCGCGTTCGTCCGCCAAGGCACCCCGGACACGGCGGGGCAGGCGGAGTGGCCGAGCGTCAAGGACCGGCGCGCGATGGTCTTCCAGCTCGGCGGCAGTTCGCCGGTGACCTCGGCCGCGTTCGCCGCCGCGCAGCACTGCGACCTGTGGAACGGCATCAGCTACAAGTGGCTCGACATCAACGCCGAGCAGCTCGCCCAGCAGGTGGGAGTCGTCCGCCGGTAGGTCCGTGAACGCCGGCCGGCGAGATGCCGGTCACGCCGGCCGGCGTTCCGAAGGACCATGCCGACGATCACCGCGGGGAACGTCGCCCACGCAGTGAGGGTCGGCGACGAAACCGAACCTCCCTCTGCCGCGCACTGGGCTCTTAGCTCCACAGCAGGTGCCCGGCGGCGAGCATCCCGATCACGCTGGTGGCCGCCGTGAGAGCAAGCAGCGCCCTCGGCGTCGCAGGCCGGCGCGGGAACAGGCCGGCCCATCCCGCGATCGCCACCACCGCCAGCGCGCCGAATCCGGCTGCCAGAGCCAGTGCGGAAGCTTCGACCCACCCGGCCCGCAGCAACACGGCCGCGGCCACCGCCGCGGACAACGCCGTCCGCCGCCAAGCCAACGCCGTTCGCTCCGGCTGCAGCCCCGGGTCCCGCTCGCTCACGGCCGGTGGGTCAGCACGACGAACACCACGACCAAGCCGGTGAGGGCCGCGATCGTGCCCATGGCGGCGGGCAGCCAGTCCATCGGCAGCGGCCTCCGGTGCCGCATCGCCCGCTGGACCGTCGCCCATCGCCGGTAGGCGAAGGCGGCCAGCACGGTGCCCGCCACCGCCAGCAAGACCGCGAGTCCGGTGCGCAGCCCGGTTACCGAGAACGACGGCACCAGCTGCGCGAGCGCGACCGCACCGGCGATCAACGCCAACGCCGTGCGCAGCCAGGCCAGGAACGTCCGCTCGTTGGCGAGGGTGAACCGGTAGTCCGGCTCCTCTCCCTCCTCGTACCAGCCCGGCTTCACGGCTCGGCCAGGAACGACCGGTAGGTACCGAGCAACGGATCGCCGGTGGTGTCCAGCCAGGCGAGCAGTTCCCGCCGCGCCAGGACAAGCTCGTCCTGGTGCGCCGGGTCCGCGGCGATGTTGGTCAGCGAGTGCGGATCGGCTCGCAGGTCGTAGAGCTCCTCCGGGGCGCGGTGCAGGTAGAACCCGACCCGGTCACCGCCCGCTTCGACCATCGCCGGCCAGGTCAGGCCTTGCATGTTCTCGGCGCGGTACTCGCGAACCCCGTCGGACCAGGCGTTCCAGATGTAGCCGAACCGGGCGTCCTGGCGGCAGCGCATCTCGAACCGGCCCTTCGCGGCGGTCTCGTGGAACACCGTGTGCACCGCGTCGCGGCCCTCCTGCGGTTCCCCGCGCAGCAGCGGAAGCAGGCTCCGACCGTCCACTCCGGACGGTACCGGCACCCCGGCGGCCGCGCAGAAGGTCGGGAAGAGGTCCAGCGCCGACACGAACGCCGTGTCCTCCCTCGTGCCGGGCCGGGCGGTACCGGGCCAGCGCACGATCACCGGCGTCCGGCTGCTCTGCAGGTAGCAGTTGGCCTTGGCGAACGGCACCGCGATCCCGTTGTCCGAAAGAAAAACAACGAGCGTGTCCGTCGCGTCCACCGCTCCGAGGACGGCGGCCACGACGTCGTCGCAGCGTCGCGACGAGCTGAGGTACTCGCGGTACTCCTGCCGCACGCCGGGCAGGTCCGGCAGGAAGCCGGGCACCCCGACGTCGTCCTCCGGGCCGAACACCCGCGACGGCGCCGGATAGGTCGCGCGGGCTTCGGCGGGGAACCGCTCCTGCTCGGCCTGGCTGCCGGAATAGGGCCGGTGCGGGTCGTGCGCATTGGCCATGAGGAACCAAGGACGGTCCTGCGCGGCCGCCTCGGCGACGAAGGCCGCCGCCGCTTCGCCGTAGGCGTCGGGGCTGCGGCCCATGCCCAGCTCGCGCATGCCCCGGGCGAAGTCCCAGCCGAACCGCTCGACCGGTTGCAGGTGGTCGACCTTGCCGAGGATGCCCGACAGGTACCCGGCTTCGCGCAGCACCTCGGTGAGCAGCGGGACGCCGTCGGCGATCGGTTCGAAGCCCTGTGCGCCGTTGCGGTGCGGCCAGCGGCCGGTCATGATCGCCGACCGGCTCGGCTGGCACACCGCGACGGCGACGTGCGCCCGCCCGAACGTCATGCCTTCGCCGGCGAGCCGATCGAGAGTGGGCGTGACGCCCGCCGGGCCGCCGAAGCAGCCGGGGGTGTCGCCGCCCATGTCGTCGGCGGTGAGCAGCAGGATGTTCGGCGGCATCACGCACTCCCCAGCCGCAGGGTGGCGCGGACGTCGCCGAGGCCGCGGGCGAGCAGCAGTTCCCCGTCCGGTGGCAGCTCCACCCACTTCCCGCTCTCCCAGCGGCGCCGCAGCCGCGGATCTCCGGTCACTTCGACTCGCGCGCTCTGCCCCGGTTCGACGGTCGCGGCGCCCCAGCCGACCAGGCGCACGGGCTGCCGCGCATCCGCAGGCCGGAAGTACAGCTGGACGACCTCGCGGCTGACGCGGCCGCCCGTGTTGGTGACGGTGACCGCGACCCGGTGGCCGTCGTCGTCCAGCACCGCGGCGTCCGAGTAGTCCCAGGTCGAGTAGCCGAGGCCGTGGCCGAACCAGAACGCCGGCGCGGGCGCGCGGCCCGCGTCGTGGCCGCGGTAGCCGATGAACGGGCCTTCGGCGTACTCGAGCCGCCCGTCCACGGGCGTGACCGACCACGCGGGAGACGCGCCGTCCGCCGCCGGGAAGGTCGTGACCAGGCGCCCGGCGGGTTCGCTGTCACCGAGCAGCGCGGCCGCGACGGCGTGCCCGCCCTCCTGTCCCGGCAACCCGGCCCAGAGCACGGCGTCCACCTGCGCCAGCCACGGCATCAGCACCGGGGTCGCCGCGTTCACGACGACCACGGTCCGGCGGGCGGCGGCCGCGACCGCACGCACGAGGTCGTTCTGCGCCCCGGGCAGCCGCAGCGTCGTCTTGTCGACCGCCTCGGTTTCCTGCTCCTCGGTCAGCCCGACGACGACCACGGCCATGTCGGCAGCACGTGCGGCGGCGACCGCCCGGTCGACCACCTCGGTCACGTCTTCCGGCGCCGGACGCGCGACCAGCCCGTACAAGCCCCGGCCTCCCGGCTCGAGGGTGACCTCGGCTTCAAGCAGTTCGCCCGGCTTCACGTCGACGAGCAGGGTGTCACCCGGTGGCCGTAGGACCGCTTCGCCGACCTCGCCGCTGCTGAGACCCAGCTCGAACCGGCCGGTCCGGCCGCCGGCGCGCACTTCCCACGTGCCGACGCCGATGCCGCCGACCAGCATTCGCCCGCCTCGCGGCAGTCGCGCCGACAACCGGACGGCTCGCGGAGCCTCCGGCAGGTCGTCGTCGACCCCGATCATCGTGCTCGTCGCCGCGAGGTCGCGTTCTCCGAGCAGCGAGCCGCCGGCCGCGTGCAGCGTCACCCGCATGCCGGGCTCGCCGGTCGACGGGTGGACGGCGAACTCCGGCCGGGCGGGGACCGGACGCTCCCGGACCTCCACGCCGTCGACGACGGTGACCGCGGCACCGAGCAGCTCGGTCAGGCCTTCGGAGACGCTCACCTGGTGCGGCGGGTTCACCTGCGCCGAGCCGCCGCCCATGTCGACCGTGTCGACGGCGTGCCGGCCGATCAGCGCGATGGTGGTGTCTCGCGCCAGCGGGAGGATCCCGTCGTTCGTCAGCACCGTCATCCCGGAAGCGGCCAGCCGGGTCAGCTGGGTGCGCCGGGTCGGACTGTCCGGCGCCGGCACGTCGCGCGAAGGCGTGCTGACGCGTTCGGCGAGCAACAACAGGCGGCCGAGGTGGTCGTCGATCACGGCTTCGTCGACTTCACCGGCTTTCACGGCGTCGACGAGCCGGTCTCCCCATGGCCCGACCGGACCGGGCATCACCAGGTCCAGTCCGGCGTTGGCCGATGCGGCCGTGCTCGTGGTGGCCCACCAGTCGGACACGACCAGCCCGCGGTAGCCCCACTCCCCCTTCACGATCTCGGTGATGACGTGCCGCTGTTCCGTGGCGGGGGTGCCGTTGACCCGGTTGTAGGCCGCCATGATCGACCACGCGTCCGCGTCGGCGACCGCGATTTCGAACGGCAGCAGGTACACCTCGCGCAGCGTCGCCTCGTCGACGACGCTGTCGACGGTGTGCCGCTCGGTCTCGGACTCGTTGGCCACCAAGTGCTTCAAGCACGCACCGACGCCGTTGTCCTGCAGGCCCCGGACGTAGGCGGCGGCGAGCGCCCCGGACAGCAGCGGGTCCTCGGAATACGCCTCGAACAGCCGCCCGCCGAGCGGGCTGCGGTGCAGGTTGATGGTCGGCCCGAGCACGACGTGGATGCCCTGCACCGAGGCCTCTTCGGCCAGCAGACGCCCGACTTCGTAGGCGGTGTCGGTGTTCCACGCCGACGCCAGCAGCGTCGCGTTGGGGAACAACGTGACCGCCGGGCCGCCGGAGAACGTCAGGCCGCGGACCCCGGTAGGCCCGTCCGACAGCCGCAGCTCGGGCAGCCCGATCGCCGGCTCCGGGCGCAGGGTGAACATGCTCGCGCCGGTCAGCAGCGCGACCTTGGCCGGCAGGTCCAGCGCACTGTCCACAGTGGAAGTCATCGGAAACCTCTCGGTCAGGCGGGGTCGGCGGCCGCGATCATCTTGTCCCAGGCCGCGTGCCGCTCGGGCGGCCACGCGACGTCGGGGGCGTGCCAGGACACCGGCGTCGCTCCGGTCGCGGTCGAGAGCCGCTGCGCGAGGTCGTCGGCGAGGTGGCCACGTCCGGTGGCGCGCAGGTGTTCCTGGTACCGGACGGGGTCGTTGTAGTAGACCGGCCCGACCTGCAGCGTCGTCTGCATCGGGTCGGGCAGGGCGCCCGGACGCCCCGCGTAGGTGTGCAGCCACTCCGCCAGGTGCGTGCGCATCCGCGCGGCCAGTTCCGGTTCCTTCTCGAGCAGATCGGTGGTGAGGTGCGGGTCGGCGGTGACGTCGAACAGCTGCTCCCACTCCGCCCGGAAGGCCCCGGGGTGGTAGGTGCGGATGTAGAGGTGGTCACGGGTGCGGACCGACCGCTGGTAGGTGTGGGCACCGTGGCCCAGCACGAGATAGGGCCGCGAGGGGATCTCGGTGCCGCGGACGGCGTCGGCGAACGAAGTTCCCTGCCAGCCACGGGGAATGGGAACGCCGAGCAGGTCGCAGATCGTGGGTGCGAAGTCGATGTTGTAGAGCAGCGCGTCGCAGTGCCGGGCGTCGTCGGGCAGCTGGTCGGTGACACCGGGCCAATAGACGACCAAGGGCAGCCGGTGGACCGGCTCGTTGGCCAGGCCGTGCTCGGCGTAGGAACCGTTCTCGCCGAAGGATTCGCCGTGGTCGGCACTGACGATGATCGCCGTCTCGTCGGCGATGCCGAGTTCGGCCAAGGTGGCCAGAAGTTCGCCGAACAGAGTATCCCAGTACATGATCGTGCCGTCGAACCCGTTGATCAGGTGCTCGAAGTCGGCGCGGGTGCGGATCGCCTCGGGCATGTTCTCCGGGTACGGCGACTTCCTCGGGCCCACGGAGTAGTGCAGGTCCAGCGCGCTGCGGGGGCCGTAGACCTCGGCGTGCCCGTCGATGGCCTCCTGGTCGGGCCACGCTGGAGCCGGACCGGACGCGGCCGCCCGCTCGGTCCACTCCTTGCCGGTGAGGTACGGGGTGTGCGGCTCCCAGTAGGTCAGGTGCAGGTACCAGTCGTCCTCGTGCGCGTGCCGGCGGATCCAGTCCAGCCCGACGCGGTTGACCTCCCGGCCGTCCTCGTCGTTGATCTCGTTCGTGGCCCGGATCGACTCGCGGAAGTTGCCGAGGAAGTGGTAGGCGCGGTGCCGCTCGGCGAACATCGAGACCGCGGCGGTGTAGTGCCCGTGCTGCCCGAGGCGCTGGCCGAGCAGCGGCCGGTCGGGGTGCGGCGAGTGGCCCGAGTCGAGCCGGAACCGCGCGGCTTCGCCGAAGTGGCCGATGACGCCGTTGGTGATGCCGAACTGGCCGCTGGTCATGGCGGTGCGGGAGGGCAGGCACGGGGAGTCCGAACAGTAGTACCGGTCGAACACCACGCCCTTGTCGGCCAGGGCCTGCAGGTTCGGGGTGGTGGGCCGGTGGTAGCCGTACGGCTGCGTGTGGTCGGCGCGGAGCGTGTCGACGTCGACGTAGATGACGCGCATGGGAACCCTTCTCGAGGCGGCCGTGGTCAGCCGGAGTCGCGGGCGCAGCGGAACCCGGTGTTGCCACCGGAGCTGTCGGGGGTGTTGTGCGAGCGGGCGGCGACGCGGTAGCGGTTGCAGTAGGAGACGTGGCAGAGGTAGGAGCCGCCGCGCGTCACGCGGTCGGTGCCCGACGGCGGCCCGGCGGGGTTCCGGTGGTCGGTCCCCCAGTAGTCGGCGCACCACTCCCAGACGTTGCCGGCCATGTTGTGCAGGCCGAAGTCGTTGGGCGGGAACGCGTCCACCGGCGCGGTGCCGGAATAGCCGTCCTCGGCGGTGTCGGTGATGGGGAAGCGGCCCTGCCAGATGTTGGCCATGTGCCGCCCGTCCGGGGTGAGTTCGTCGCCCCAGGGGTAGCGGCGCTGGTCGTGCCCGCCGCGGGCGGCGTACTCCCACTCCGCTTCAGTCGGCAGCCGCTTGCCCGCCCACGCGGCGTACGCGCCGGCGTCGTGCCACGACACGTGGACCACCGGGTGGTCGCCGCGGCCGGTCAGGTCGCTGCCGGGGCCTTCGGGACGCCGCCAGTCCGCGCCGGTCACCGCGGCCCACCACGGCGTGACGTCCGGGCGGGGCGAGATCCGGCGCAGCTCCCGGGTCAGAAACCGGACGAACACGTAGGACCAGCCGAGACGCTCGGCCTCCGTCACGTATCCCGTGTCCCTGACGAAGGCCGCGAACCGGTCGTTGGACACCGCGTACCGGTCGATCAGGAACGGCGACAGCTCGACGGTCCGGACCGGCCCTTCGCCGTCGGCCGGGAAGCCTTCGGCGTCGTCGGTGCCCATCCGGAACTTCCCACCAGGCAACGAAACCATGCCGTCGGTGGAGCCCGGTCCGGTCGGCTGCGGGACTTCGGGAGTCACGGTGTCACCCGGCGGACGGCCCGGGGCGCAGCAGCTCATGCCACCGCCCCGGCCCGGGCCAGTTCCCCGGCGAAGTGGCAGGCAGCCAGCTGCCCGCCGTCGGTCGGGGTGAGCGCCGGGTCCTCCTCGGCGCAGACCGTCCTTTCCGGACGGTGCAGCGGGCCGATCGGGCAGCGGGTGCGGAACCGGCAGCCGCTCGGCGGATCCTGGGGACTGGGCAGGTCACCGCCGAGGACGATCCGCTCGCGGGTCCGCCCGCCCGTGTCGGGCACGGGCGACGAGGCCAGCAACGCGGCGGTGTACGGGTGCTGCGGCGACGAGTAGACGGCCTCGGCGTCCCCGATTTCGACGAAGCGGCCGAGGTACATCACCGCGACCCGGTCCGACAGGTGCCGCACCACCGACAGGTCGTGGGCGATGAACAGGTAACCGAGGTCGAACTCGTCGCGCAGCGATTCGAGGAGGTTGATGATCTGGGCCTGGATCGAAACGTCCAATGCGGACACCGGTTCGTCGAGGACCAGCAGCCTCGGCCGGGCCGCCAGGGCGCGGGCGATGCCGACGCGCTGGCGCTGTCCGCCGGAGAACGCGTGCGGGTACCGGTCGAGGTGCCGTTCGTCGAGCCCGACCCGCTCGACCAGCCGCACCACTTCCGCCGCCCGCTCGGCCGCGGGCATGCCGCGGACGGCGAGGGCCTCGTCGAGCGACTGGCGGATCGTGCGGCGGGGGTTGAGCGAGGCGTAGGGGTCCTGGAACACGTACTGGACGGTGTCGCGCAGGTGCGGCGAACCCGCGGGTTCCTTCGGGTCGAGGGTGTGCTCTCCGACCCGGATGGTGCCGGCCGCGGCGGGGTTGATGCCGACGATCGTCCGCGCCAGCGTCGACTTCCCGCACCCGGACTCGCCGACCAGCCCGACCGTCTCGCCGCTGGAGACGGTGAGCCCGACGCCGTCGACCGCGTACACCGGGCGGTGCCGGCGGAAGAGGCCGGTGCGCTCGGCGTTGACGTCCACCTTCAGGTCGGTGATGTCCAGCAGGGGCACCGGGATCCGCTCTCGGCGGGCCCCACCGGCCGGGGCCGGGCGCATCGGCGGAATGGTCGCGCCCGCCTGCGTCACATGGCAGGCGGCCAAGTGCCCGTCGCCCCGCGACACAAGCACGGGCACCTCACGGGTGCAGACGTCCTCCTTGAGACGGCAGCGCGGGTGGAAGGCGCAGCCGCTCGGCAGGCGCGCGGGGTCGGGCGGGGCACCGGGGATCGACGGCAGCCGGCGGCCGGTGGACACCTCGTCGACCCGGGGCATCGCGGCAAGGAGGTCCGCGGTGTAGGGCAGCTCGGGCCGCTCGAAGATCGCCGCGACCGGGCCGCGTTCCATGACCCGGCCGCCGTACATGACGACGACCTCGTCGCACATCTCGGCGACCACGCCCATGTCGTGGGTGATCATCAGGACGGCGATGCCGAGTTCGTCGCGAAGCTTGCCCAGCAGCCGCAGGATCTGGGCCTGGACGGTGACGTCGAGCGCCGTGGTCGGCTCGTCGGCGATCAGCAGCGACGGCGAGCTCGCCAGGGCCACGGCGATCACAACGCGCTGGCGCATGCCGCCGGAGAACTGGTGCGGGTAGTCGTCGATCCGCCGGTCGGCGTCCGGGATCCCGACCTGGTTCAGCAGCTCGCGGGCGCGTTCCCGCGCGGGCCGCTTGGCGGTGCCGTGCACGATCAGCGCTTCGGCGATCTGGTCGCCGACGGTCATCGCCGGGTTGAGCGCCGACTGCGGGTCCTGGAAGACCATCGCGATCTCGCGGCCGCGCAGCTCGCGCATCCGCTTTTCCGGCAGGGCCAGCAGGTCGGTGCCCCGGTACCGGACTTCGCCGCCGGCGATCCGCCCGGGTGGGCGGACCATGCGCAGGATCGAGCGGGCCGTGACGGACTTGCCCGACCCGGACTCGCCGACGATGCCGACGACCTGGCCGGGCCGCACCGAGAACGTCACGTCGTTGACGGCGTGCACGACCCCGGCCGGGGTGTCGAAGTGGGTGCGCAGGCCGCGCACGTCCAGGAGGGTCTCAGTGGTCATCGCCGGGTCGCCGCCTCGTTGAGCGCGTCGGACAGGAGGGTGAAGGCGAGTGCGAGCAGCAGGAGCACCAGCCCCGGCCCGAGCACGTAGGTCGGCAGCGTGCTGACGTACCGCGCGCCGACGTTGAGCATCGCGCCGAGCGACGGGTTCGGCGGGTTGATCCCGAGCCCGACGATGCTCAGCCCGGCCTCGATGAAGATGGCCACCACCATGAACACCGTGGCCTGCACGAGGATCGGGTCGGCCACGTTGGGCAGGATGTGGCGCACCAGCACCTTCGGCCGGGACACACCGAGCACCCGGGCCGCGAGCACGTACTCCCGCTGCTGCTGGGCGAGCAGGCCCGCCCGGGCAAGCCGGCCGAAGCCGGGCAGCCCGGCGATCACGATCGCCACGAACAGCGACGTCCAGCCGGCGCCGATCATCAGCACGATCATGATGCCGAGGATCAGCCCGGGGAAACCGAGGATGATGTCGAGCAGCCGCTGCGTGGCCGAGCCGAGCAGTTTCGACAGGTAGCCGGTGAGACCGAGCAGGGTGCCGAGCACCATGCTCACCGGCACCGCGGTGAGGATCAGGCTCAGGTCGGTGCGCAGCCCGTAGATCGTCCGGACCAGCAGGTCCCGGCCGAACTCGTCGGTGCCCAGCAGGTGGGCCGCGGACGGGCCGGTGAGGGCGTCGCGGGCCTGCTGGTCGTAGCCGCCGGGCGCGAGGACCGGGGCGAGCACGGCGACGGCGACGAGCAGCGCGAGCAGCACCGCGGCCGCGATCCCTTTCGGAGTCCGGAATGCCTTCGCGTACCGGGCGAACGTGCCGCCCCGCTCGGGTTTGCGCGCCTTGTCCGGGGCCGCCGCCGGGACGGAGATGGCGATCGTCCTTTTCGGAATGACCATGGTCACTGCCCCAATCGGATGCGGGGGTCGAGGGCGGCGAGGGCGATTTCGGTCAAAAGCTGGGCCAGGACCGCGATGAACACCGTGCCGACGATGAGCACCTGGACGACCGCGTAGTCGGCGTTCTGCGCGCCGGACACGGCCAGCTGGCCCAGCCCGTTGCGGGCGAAGATCGCCTCGATGACGACGGCGCCGGCGAGCAGGTCGCCGAACCGGATGCCGATCGCCACCACGGCCGGGCCGAGGCTGTTGCGCAGCACGTGCCGGACGCTGATCCGCCGCGACGGCACGCCCTTCGCGACCGCCAGATCGACGAAGTCCTCCTGGCGCACGCCGACCATCGACGTCTGGACGAGCCGGGCCACGCCCGCCGACATCGGCAGCGCGAGCGCCAGCGCGGGCAGCAGCAGGTACTGCAGCCCGATGGACGGGTTGTCCAGCACCGACGTCTCGCCGCTGATCGGCAGCAGCCGCACGGCCACCCCGAAGACGAGGATCAGCAGCAGGCCGACCAGGAATGGCGGCGCGGCCAGCAGACCGGTGTTGGCGCCGCCGATGAGGGTGCGCGCCCAGCGGCTGCGAGCCGACCCGGCGAGGACGCCGAGGCCGATGCCGAACACGATCAGGAAGATTCCCGCCAGCACGGCCAGCTCGACCGTGCTGTCCAGGCGGTCGCCGATCAGCTCGGCCACCGGCCTGCCGTACTGGAAGGACTGCCCGAGGTCGCCGGTGAAGAGGCCGCCGAGCCAGTGCAGGTACTGCGTCACCCACGGCTGGTCGAGCCCCAGCTGGGCGCGGATGGCGGCGATCGTCTGCGCCGACGCGTCCGGGCCGGCGATCACCGCGGCGGGGTCGCCCGGGGCCAGGCGCGGCAGCAGGAAGGCGATCACGCTCGTGGCCAGCAGCACCAGCACGATCGACGGGAGGCGGCGGATCAGGAAGCGGCTCATCGGACCAGGCACGTTTCCCGGGACAGCAGCCCGCCGGAGGTGAAGGCGGTGCCGCCGACCGCGGTGGAGCGGACCATGATGCCCGGCGTCGTGACGACCACGTGCTGGACGGCCTGGTCGAGCATGTAGGCGGTCAGGTCGTGCACGGCCTTGACCGCGCCCGGGCCGCTGCCGGCCGTGACGAGGCCCTGCACCAGCGCGGTGTACTCGGGGCTGGAGAACTGCCGGTGGGCACCTTGCAGCCGCACGTCCGGGTTGGTCTGCGCGATGAGCGACGGGGTGTCGGCGACCCCGCGGAAGGAGAGGTAGTTCCCGCCCTTCTGCGCCGCCAGCCGCGCCTGGTAGTCCGGCGCCGCCAGTGCGACCAGGCTCGGTTTGAGGCCGATGTCGGTCAGGTTGTTCGCGATGATCTGGTACTCGGCCTGCAGCTGCGGGTTGTTGATGATGGTGATCGGCACCGCGGCCCCGGTCGCGCCGGCCTGCTGGACCAGCTGCCGGGCCTTGGCCGGGTCGTACCGGTAGGTGTTCTCGAGGTCCTTCGGGTAGGTGTCGCCCGGCGGCCAGATGAGGCCCGCGGTGGTGCCGAGCCCGCCGAAGACCTGCTGCTTGATCCGGTCGCGGTCGATCGCGTAGCCCACGGCCTGCCGGGCGGTCTTGTCGGCGAAGACGCCGCCGGTCGTGTCGAGGACGAGCGAGTACGCCGCCTGCAGCGTGTCCTGGAGCTGGAACTGGTCACCTTGGCGGGTCATCGTCTGCGCGTCCTGCGTGGTGAGTCCCCCGGCGAGCTGGGCCCGTGAGGAGCGCAGGGCGGCCAGCTGCGCGGTCGAATCCGGGATGACGACGTTCTCGATCCGGTCCAGGTGCGGCAAGCCTTGCTGCCAGTACTTCTCGTTGCGCACCAGCACGATCTGGGAGCCCGGCTGGTACTTCTCGACCTTGAACGGTCCGGTGCCGATGATCTTGCTGCCGTCGGCGAGGCCGGCGTAGGTCTCCGAATCGACGATCGGGGTGTCGTCGAGGACGCTCGCGAGCACCGGCGACAACGCCGTCTTCGAGCGGATCGTCACCTCGTGGTCGCCGGTCGCCTCGACCTGCCAGCCGCCGATGATCTG
The DNA here is from genome assembly GCF_053605345.1 of Amycolatopsis sp. NPDC003865. Classification (NCBI taxonomy): domain Bacteria; kingdom Bacillati; phylum Actinomycetota; class Actinomycetes; order Pseudonocardiales; family Pseudonocardiaceae; genus Amycolatopsis; species Amycolatopsis sp. NPDC003865. Next base: position 340,186 of record NZ_JBSGJA010000008.1, read on the forward strand.
CTTGTCGATCGAGGGGCTGGCCGGGGTGAGGGCCTGCTTGAACGTGTACAGCACGTCCGCCGCGGTGAAGGGCCGTCCACTGTGGAAGGTGACGCCCTGGCGCAGGGTCAGCACGGCGCTCCGGTCGTCGGGGCCGAGCTTCCACGCGGAGGCCAGCAAGGGCTCCGGGTTCTTGACGTCGCCGTTCTTCACCGCGAGCAGCGTTTCGAAGACACCCCGGACCCAGAACAGGTTCGCCGCGCCCTGGGCGAGGATGCGGCCGGGGATCGGGGGTTGCGCGCTCGCCACGACGAGGGTGCCGCCGGGGCGGCAGGCCGCCGTCGACGCACCGGACGCCGCCTGCTGCTGCAGGTCCACAGCGGACTGGCAGCCGGCCACCAGGACGGCCGACAAGGCCAGCAGGAGGGCACCACGGATTCTGGATACGCCTGAGCGCATGGAAAGACTCCTCGTTGAGCCGGGACCGGCGCGTGTTTCCCCACGGCGCCGAGACACCCGGCCGCGGCCGGCCGGGGTGAAGGAAGGTCAGGCTGCCACCGGGGCGGCAGCGCTTCGCGGGGGCGTGGTCAGTGCTTTTCGAGGCGGCGCATGCTCGTCTCGAAAATGCCGCACATGTCGACCGACGGGTCGCGAAGCCATTGCAGCTGCAGGCCGTTCATCAGCGAGACCAGTTCGGCGGCGGTGTCCGCCGGGTCGAGCGAGGCGGGCAGTCTGCCCGTCTCCTGGTCGCGTTCGAGCAGCCGGACGAGGTGGCCGCGGACGCGGCGGTTGCGTTCGCGGAAGAACTCGTGGGCCGGGTGTGCCGGGTCGAGGCTTTCGGCCGCTTGGACGGTGAACAGCCGCACGAGACCGGGTTGCGTCTCGTTGCGGCGGCAGTGCGCCACCAGCCACTCCCGCGTGGAGGCGTCGACACCGGCGAACTCGGCCGCGAGGGCCTGCTCGTCCTGGAGGTCGCGCTGTTGCAGCAGGGCGAGGATGAGCGCCTCTTTGCTCGGGAAGTGGTGCAGCAGCCCGGGTTGCGAAACCCCGACCTTCGCCGCCACCTCGGCGATGCTGGTGCCGTGGAAGCCGGCGACGGCGAACGCGTCCGCGGCGACGGCGAGGATCTGCTCCCGCCGCTCGGCGGCCGGGAAGCGGACCCGGCCGGACTCTGCTCGTGTCATGCGGCTCCTTCCAGCGATGCCGCTAACTTACCGAGTACTCGGTAAGTTAGGAAGACGTACTGCCGAGTAACTTCTGATTGCCGCTGATCAGGGCGTCGCTGATGGCCGCAAGCTTCGCTCGGGGCAGCAGGCCGATGGCCATCGCGGCGATCTCGACCAGGCTCAGTCCCCCCGCCATCGCGGCGAGCGGACCGGCGAGCAACCCGGGCACCCGCTCCTGGAGCACCGCACGGGCTTTCGAGTCGGCGAGCAGCTCGCGCAACGGGGTGTGCGCGCTCAGCGGTCCCTGCGGGTAGTCCTCGCGGCGGATCGGTTCCCGGGCCGCTTCGACCTGGGCCCATTGGCGCCGCACCTGCAGGTGGTTTTCGCCGGGATCCCCGTGCTCCGGCAGGCCGAGCCGCTCGTACTGTTCCGGCGGCGCGTCGGTGTCGCGCATGAGCCGGGTCAGCAGCCCGATCATCCGCAGCTCGAGTTCGTCGTCGACGAGCGGCCATTCCTGGGCGGGGTCCTCGTGGAGGTCGTACAGGAGCGTGCCGAACGCGTACGGGTTGGACATCGCCTGCCCCGGGGTCCGCAGGACCGGGACCCCTTTGGTGAAAGCGAACGGGGGTACGAGTTCGGCGGCGCGCAGCTCCTCGGGCGCGAAGCGGGCCATCATGTGCGTCGGCATCAGCGTGTACTCCGCCAGCGGCGCGTTCGCCTCGGTCGCGGGGGCTCGCAGGTAGACGTACCGGCCGTCGGTCACGCTCACGTGCCCGCCGAACCCGCCGAACAGCGCCGCTTCCCGGACCGGTTCGTCGGCGGCGACGACGTCCCGCAGCGGCCGGCCCTGCATGTCCGTCGGCCGGGGCACGCCGAACCACTCGAGCAGCGTCGGGCCGAAGTCGATCGTCTGCACCAGCGCCGATCTCCGCTCGCCGGCGGCGCCCGCCCGGGGATCCCAGACGAATAAGGGCGTGTGGATCGTTTCGTCGTACCACGGCGGCACGTTCTTGCCCCACCAGCCGTGCTCCCCCAGCAGGAAGCCGTGGTCGGTCACGACCATCAGCAGCGTGTCCCGCCAGAGGTCGAACTCGTCCATGCGGTCGAGCACCCGGCCCAGCGAGTGGTCGCACATCGACAGCAGCGCCGCGTACCGGTTGCGCACGTGGGCGGTCTGCTCCGGGGTCTCCAGCACCTGGGCGTAGTCCGGCCAGTCGAGTTCCGGGCCCTCGTAGTCCTCGGGGTACAGGTCGTGCCAGCGCGGGTAGCTGAAGAACGGCTCGTGCGGGTCGAACGTCTCGATCTGCAGGAACCAGCCGTCCTCGGCGTGGTTGACGTCCAGGAAGCGCAGGCCCGCGTCGAACGTCTGAGTCTGCGGGTGGTCGGCCTCGTCGGCGAGGTGCTGCCGGTTCACCCGGTCCTGGCGGTAGGCGGGCCGCCGGAGGCGCTTGAGGTTCGCGGCCGGCTCGGGATCGGCGACCTGCCCGTGCCAGAAGTCGCCTTCCTGGCCGCGGAAGAACTCGTAGGTGCGGAACCGGTTGTGGTAGGTGGCGCCGCCGTCCTCCCAGTAGTGCGCGTGGTCGGTGGCCAGGTGGGTGTGCACGCCGGCGTCGGTGAGCAGTTGCGGGGCCGAGTCGTCGAACGGTTCCAGGGGGCCCCAGCCGCGGTGGAGGAAGTTGTAGCGGCCGGTGTGCATCTCCCGGCGCGCCGGCATGCACGGCATGCTGCCCGCGTAGCAGTTGTCGAACACGGTGGTCCGCTCGGCGAGCCGCGCGAAGTTCGGCGCGTGCACGTCCTGGCCGCCGTAGGCGGGCAGGTGGCGGCGGTTGAGGCTGTCGAACATCACGACGATCGCCTTCACGGGACACTCCTTTACTTACCGAGTACTCGGTAGGTAGCGTGACCGCATTCAACCCCGGACCCGGCACGCAGGCAACCCCGGAGGCATCGTGGCCCCACCCGACTTCGTCGTGATCGTCGCCGACCAGCTGCGCGCCGACGCGCTGGGCGCGTTCGGCGCCGGGCACGCCCGCACCCCGAACCTGGACGCGCTCGCCGCCGCGGGGACGACGTTCACCAACGCCTTCGTCCAGCACCCGGTGTGTTCGCCGAGCCGGGCGTCGTTCCTCACCGGCTGGTACCCGCATACCGCCGGGCACCGCACCCTGGACGGACTGGTGCGGCCGGACGAGCCGAACTTCCTGAGGACCTTCCGCGACCACGGCTACCACGTCGTGTGGGCGGGCGACCGCGGCGACACGTTCGCCCCCGGAGCGACCGAGCTGAGTGTGCACGAGCACGGGTTCACCGAGGTCCCGGCCGGGCCACGCTGGGGCGGCGAGCCCGTCGAGCGACGACGACGCCGTCCCGCTGTGTCCGGCGCGGAAGACTCCTTGTGGGACCGGCTTTTCTACGGCGGTGAAGTCCTGGACGACGCCCTCGACTTCGACGAGGCCGCGGTCCGCACGGCCGAAGCGTGGCTCGCCGACCCGCCGGAGCAGCCGTGGGCGCTCTTCGTGCCCCTGATCGCACCGCACTGCCCGTTCGAGGCTGCCGAGCCGTGGTTTTCCCTGCACGACCGCGACACCCAGCCCGCTCCCGTTCCCCCGGGGACCGGGCCCGCCTACCTCGCCGCGATCCGCGAGAAGTACGGGCTCGACCGCGCGACGCTTCCCGTGTGGCAGGAGGTCGCCGCCGTCTACCACGGCATGGTGTCCCGGTTGGACGCCCACGTCGGCCGGATCGTCACCGCGCTCGCCCCGGACACCGTCGTCGCCTTCTTCGCCGACCACGGCGAATACCTCGGCGACTTCGGCGTGATCGAGAAGTGGCCGTCGGCGATGCACGCCTGCATCACCCGCGACCCGCTGATCCTCAGCGGCGGCCCGGTCCCCGCCGGGACGACCGACGCGCTCGTCGAACTCGTCGACGTCTTCCCCACGCTGCTCGACCTCGCGGGGATCGAGCCCGACCACGTCCACTATGGACGGAGCCTGCGGCACCTGTTCGACGCTCCGGACGGCGAGCACCGGACGTACGCGTTCAGCGAAGGCGGCTTTCTGGCCGAAGAAGAGCCCCGGCTCGAGCGCGGCGCGTTCCCCTACGACCTCAAGGGCGAACTCCAGCACGAAGACCCCCGGCTCGTCGGCAAGGCGTTCGCGGCCCGCGATCGCGACTGGACCTACGTCTGGCGGCTCTACGAACCGCCCGAGCTGTACGACCGCCGGACCGACCCGGCCGAGACGCGCAACCTCGCCGGACGAGCGGAGTTCGCGTCCGTCGAGGAGCGGATGCTCGAGGCGCTTCTCACCTGGCTGGCCACCACGGCCGACGTCCTCCCCGCCGGCCGCGACCCCCGGCGGCCCGCGGTCGACCTGCCCACACCGAGGGCGTAGCCCTAGGTGTGGGCGCGCAGTTCGCGCAGCAGGGCGTCCCGGATGCCTTCGTGCGCTGGGCTTTCCGCGAGGTTCCGCAGTTCGCGGGGATCGGCGAGCGAGTCCGCCAGGAACACGTCTTCCTCGCCGGGTGCCGCGGGGTGCCCGTCGATGCGGACGGTGGCGTCCAGCCGATAGCGCCGGGTCCGGATGCAGCTGCGCCGCGGCCAGCCCCGCCCGTCGTCCCAGGTGCCTTCGTCGCGGTTGGGGAACGCGCGGCTCGCCGGGTCGCCGTAGCCGATGGTCGCCAGGACGTGATCCGGCTCGGGCTCGCCGAACAGATCACGCCCCGCCATCGGCACGGCAGCCGGGATGCCCGCCGTCGCGAGCAGCGTCCGCGCGAGGTCGAGCGACTGGACCAGCTCGTCGCGGCGCTCCCCGCCCGACCGGCCCGGCCGGCGGACGATCAGCGGGACCCGGTGGCTCTGCGGGGCGAAGGTGTGCTTGCCGAAGGCGCCGCCTTCGCCGAGGTGCACGCCGTGGTCGGAGGTGAGCACGACCATCGTGTTCTCGGCCAGGCCGCGGTTCTCCAGTTCCCGGAGGACGAGCCCGATCTGCTCGTCCACCCAGGCGACCAGCGCCAGGTAGTCGGCCTGGGCCTGCCGCAATTCGGCTTCGGGCATCTCGCGCCCGCCGTTGAGCTCGGCGAAGCGATGGTCGAAGCGGCTGCCGTCCGGGTCGCCGTCGAGCGCGTGTCCGGCCTGGGCCTCCGGCGGGAACAGCCGGGCCCAGCGTTCGGGCGCCACCACCGGCGTGTGCGGCTGCAGGAACGACGCGCGCAGCAGGAACGGCCCGTCCACCGCGCGCAGCCAGGCGATCGCCCGCCGCGTCACCTCCTCGGGGACGAACGCCTCCCCGGAATGCCGGCCACCGACGACGAATCGCATACCCGGCGTCCGCACGAGAGAGCCTTCGTCGGCGCCTGAGAGCGGATCCCGCATCCCGGCCCCGGTGTGGTCGTCCACCTGCCACGGCTTGAGTTCGGGCGGGAGGTGCTCCTTGCCGAAGCTCGCGGTCGCGTACCCGGCGTCGGCGAACAGCTCCGGGAAGGTGACCACCCCGGCGGGAAGCGGGCGCCCACCGGCGGCGGCCTCGTTGTGGAAGACACCGGTCCGCTCCGGCGGCAGCCCGGTCAGCGTCGAGGTGCGGCTCGGCACGCACACCGGCGAGTTGGTGTAGCAGCGATCGAACACGACGGCGTCCTCCGCCAGCGCGTCGACGTGGGGCGTGCGCGGGGAAAGTCCGCCGCCTTCCGCGTAGCAGCCGAGCGCGTCCGCGCGAAGCTCGTCGCAGTACAGCCACAGGATGTTGGGACGTGCGCTCACGCGGGTGCCTCCGGACTCTTACCTACCGAGTACTCGGTAGGTAGCGAAGCCACACGCTAACCCTGGCCGACCGGAAAGACAAGAACACCCTCCGATCAAGGTTGCCGAACTTGAAACTACCCCTCCAGTGAGTGGAGCCGGCGGTTCACCGTCACCGGCCTGACCGCCGACCGCGGCAGCCCCGACGTGTGCTGGTGGTGGCCGTCTCGCCGGCGGTAACGTCGCGGGGCCTCGACGGAACGGTTCCCGATCCTGTGTTCGTTCCGGGGTGGCACAACGCCGGAGGTGCGAGGGGAGCGCGCGATGAGGGGAACTCTGCGTATCCATTTCACGGACGCCGATCTGGCCCGGCTTCGGCTGGCCGAGCGGCCGGATCCGTTGTGGGAGATCGTGCTGGCATCGCAGAAGCTGGGGGCGCCCACGGGCGGACTCGCCTTCGACCACTGGCGCCGCACCGTAGGCGAAGGACCCGCTCCCGGACGTCTGCGGCCGGCCGCGGGCGTGATGCGGGCGCTCGTGCCGCGGCACGGGTCCTTTCCGGACTTCCTCACGCCCGCAGAAGGCATGCAGGGGCTGGAAGCGGGCGTGGCGGCGATCGCGGGGACCCCGGCGGTGAGGATGCGGACGGAGTTCGCGGTGATCGCCCGAAACCAGCACCTGCCATCGTCGGCGCGCGGCCTCGCCAGCGGGTCGGCGGAGGCGATGCGCGAGCTCGTCGGCGCGGTACGGGCGTTCTACGACATCTGTGTCGCGCCGTACTGGCCGGTGGTGCGGGCGCACGTCGACGCCGATCGCGCGCTGCGGGCGCGCGCGTTCCTCGACGGCGGCTGCGAGGGTGTGCTGAACAGCCTGCGACCGGTGGTGAGGTGGTCCAAACCCGTTCTGGAGGCGGACTACCCGGTGGACTCCGACGTGTACCTGCGGGGGCGGGGTCTCGTGCTGGTGCCGAGTTTCTTCTGCTGGCGCAACCCGGTGACGCTCATGGACCGGTCCTGTCCGGTTCCCGTGCTGGTCCACCCGGTCGACCACGACCTCACCCTCACCGCGGCCCACGGTGATCCGCCCGGCGCGGCGGGTTCACGACTGGAAGCGCTGGTGGGCCGGACTCGCGGCCGGCTGCTGGCCGGGTTGACGGACATGCGCAGCACCGGGGAGCTGGCGCGCCGGTTCGCCCTGTCCTCCCCGGCGGTGAGCCAGCACATCGGCGTGCTGAGGGACGCGGGCCTGGTCGTCACCCGCCGCGAGGGCAACCGGTCCCTGCACCACCGGACGCCCCTGGGCACGGCGCTGTGCGACACGACGCTGTGAGTGCCGCTGAGCTGCGTTTTTAAGTTCAAGCGAACGAAGGTCGCGATATTCGCGCGCTCGGTGTCAAGCTCAGGCCGGCCGGCTGCGACCCCGGCCCGAGGGCCCTTGGGGAGAGCGGCTGTGCATCGACGTCCGATCGCGTTGTGGTTGCTCGCGGTGCTGGGTTTGGCCGCCTTGTGCGGTGGGTGCTCCGCGGACGGCACGTACGAGGTGGAGCTCGTGGTGTCGGTCGAGGGGCCGTACCGGCCGGGTTCGCTGGACGTCGGCTTCAGCGCGCCGGGAACGAACACGCACGAAGGCGGCAAACAGGACGGCGCCGTCTGGCGCAAGACCGTCGACGTCGCGAGCCCGCCCGCCGTGCTCCTGGCGCTCATCGCGCAGGCCGATCCCGATCCGTCCGCGAGCTCGGGGCAGCCGCTGGTGACCTGCAGCATCACCGTCGACGGCGAGCAGCGCGCGAAGAAGACCGAGCAGGGATCCGCGTCCTGTGAGGTCGACATGTACGACGTCACCGGCGGCGCCTCGCTGCACCCGGCGCCGTCCCCGGCCGGCGGGCTCGGGGGATGGCTCGGCGCCCTGCTGGGGACGACGGCGGTCCTGGCGGTGGGAGCCGTGGTCCTGCTGCGGACGCGCCGTCGCAGCCCGCGGCAGGTCACGGCCGGACCGGGCCGCGCCGAAGCACCACCGGTACCGCGTCGGCAGCTCGAGCCGGACCCGGTGCTGGAGCCGCACATCCGGTTCCTGTCCGTCTGCGCCCTCCTCGCGGTCCTGGCGATCGGTTTGGCCGTCTTCGCGGCGTGTGCCACGACCCCGGACCTGCCGCCGGGTGTTCACGTGCCGGCAGTCGGACCGGCACCGAACGGGGGGTGAGGGGATGGCGAGTCCGATGGCCGGCGTGGAGGTCGTGCCGAGAACACCGCGGGCGACGGCCGTCTTGGTCGTCGCGGCGGTGCTGTCGGGGGCGGTGGGCCTGTGGGTGCTGCTCGACGCGCTGAAGCCGGATTGGGTCGGCGTGGCCGAGGCCCGTGGCTGGACCGAGTCGTTCAAGGCCTCGGCGCGGACGCAGCTGTCGGCGGTGGTGATCAGCTGGCCGGTCGCGGCCGCGCTGCTGGTGGCGGTGCTCGTGCGCCTCCGGCAGGGCGTGGACTTCGTTGTGCGGCAGCGTGTTCTGCGGCGCGGGAAGCTTGCGGCGGCCGGTGTGCTGCTCGCTCCGTTCGTGATCACCCCGGTGGCCCTCGTGGGGGAACACCCGGCGTACTGGCTGGTGTGCGTCCCGAGCACCGCGTTCGCGGTGTGGTCGACGTATCGGCTGCAACGGCACAACCGGATGCCGGCGTGGTTGGTGCTGCTGGGGTTCACCTGGGGCGCGATCTTCGCGACCGGGATGAGCGGCCTGATGAACGCCCTGTTCAAGGACGCCGCGCAGGCGTTCGTCTACGACAGCAAGCTGGTGGAGCTGACGCAGCACCCCGGACTCGGCGGTGACCGGTCGCCGCTGCGGCAGCTGCAGGACGCGCAGCAGCTGACCAGGACCGGGCTTTCGCTGGACGCCGCGATCTTCGAAGAGCTGGCCAAGGGCGCGGGCATCGTGATCCTCGTGCTGCTGTGCCGCCGCTGGATCGACGGGCTGGTGTCCGGTCTCGTCCTCGGCGCGGTGGTGGGGCTCGGTTTCAACATGGCCGAGACCGTCGAGTACATGGGCCAGGGCGCGCCCGAGTTCGAGTTCTGGACGAGGCAGACGGTGTCGATGATGACGTCACACGTCGCCTTCTCGGCCATCCTCGGCGCCACGATCGGTCTGGCGCGGCAGCTCGCGAACAGCCGGCGACGGCGCCGGGTCGTCGCGATCGGATACCTGGTCGCCGTGGCGGGGCACTTCCTCACCGACGCGACACTGCCTTACCTCAACGGGCTGGAGACCGCGTGGTTCGCCCCGAGCCCGCAGCTGCAGTCGCTGGTGCTGCAGCCGGTGACCCTGTTTCTGCTGCAAGGGCCGTTCGTGGCGATCTACGTCGTGTTGCTCCGGCGCGGCCTGCGCGACCAGGCGGCCGCGTTGACCCGGGAACTCGAGGCGGAGGCGGGACGAGGAACGGGCTCGGTCGGCGTGGGCGAGGTACCGATCCTGATGACGCCTAAGCGCCGGTTCAAGGTGAAGGTCCTCGCCGCCGCGCGCCACGGCGGGCTCGCGTCGTACCGCTACCTCGGCAGGCTGCACGCGGCGCAGCTCGCACTGGGAATGCAGTTGTGGCACCGGTCCCGCGACGAGGTCGACGAAGACGCGCCGGACGAGGCCCAGCTGCGTTCGCTCGTGCTGAACCTGAAGGCCCATCCGCCGCAGGCCCTGATCGGAACTCCGGAGAGGACGCCGGCATGACTCGTGTGGCGGCACTGTTGCGTGTGCTGGCCGTGGTCGCCTGGATGGCCGTGCTCCTGCTGCTGTCGGAAGGGGAAGCGTCCGCGGACTGCACCGAGTCGTTGCAGGCCGGTGCTGAGGCTTCGGCCGATCCGTGCGGCGGTCAGTCCACTGTGGTCGGCGCCGCCGTGGTCCTCGGAGGCGCAGCGCTCGGGACGGCGGCAGCGGTCGGCGCGCAGGTCGCCGGGAGCCTGAAGGGTGCCCAGCCCGCCGCGGATCTGCGGACCCACCAGGACAGCCTCGGTGAGGCTGCTGGGGAAGGCGGCGCGTCCGGCGAAGGCTCGGACCGGGGCAGCGGGGACGGCCCGCCGGGAGACACGAGGACCAGGGAGCCGGCGGCCACGCCGGCCACTTCTGGGCCGTACCCCGAGTTCGCCATCGCCCGACGCTTGACCGAACTGCTCGCCGAGGACGAAGCCGGTATCCGGTACGCGGCGGGAGTCATCGCGGACTTCGCGGCCGCGGCCGTCGGCGCGGCCGAGACCGCCGTCGGCGCGCCCGCCGCCGCGGAGGTCGCCGTCCTGGCCACCCGGATGACCGATCTCGCCGACCGGATCGCCCGCGCACCGGAAACCAGCACGAGACTGCGGGACGAGCTGGCCGCGGCCCTGATCCGGCTCGCAGGGCTGCGCAGTCCCCTGGGAGGTCCCGCCGGTCTCGCCACGGGTCCGGCAACGCCCACCCGGCCCGCCGGCTACAACGCTCCTGGCGAGTTCTTTTTGGGCAGCTTCAAGGCAATCCGCTCTCGAGCCACCGTGAAGAAGCTCGAGAATACCTGGAAGCGGTACGACTCGGAGACGAAGACCTGGGTGTCCTGGATCGAGGAAGTCTTTCCCCCGACCTACCGCAGAGTGCCGCTCCGGTCCTTCGTCCAGCACCAGATCTTCGCGAACGCGAGTCGCAACGCGAAGAACGAGTTCGTCTGCGCCCTCGATCCCACCAAGACGATTCCCCCGGAACGTGACCGGTACGGCCGGATAGTCCGATACCACCGCGACACGGGCAAGCGGCTCAAGAAGGGGGATCCCGGCTACACGACGGACTGGATCCCCCACCCGCAGCCGGGCACCAGGGGTAAGCAAGCCGAATACGTCTTCGGGCACAAGCCGCTCCACGAGTGGCGCACTTACCAGTTCACCGCGTACCTGCGCGGGTACAGCCGCACCCGCATCATCGAAGAGCAGAACGACCCGGAGATCTACCAGCTGGAATACCGGCACAGCAATCACGCTCACGAGGTGATGTTCGAAGCCGCCTACGAACCGTATGTGCCGTGACCGGTGCGGTACCGGGTGTGCTCAGGGAAGAGGTGCCGAGCTCAGGCGGCCGACCAGCTGGGTACGGGAGCGCACTCCGAGCTTCCGGAACACCCGGCTCAAATGCGCCTCGACCGTCTTCTCGGTGACGTACAGCCGCTCCGCGATCTGCCGGTTGGTCAACGCCTCGGCGGCCAGCCGGGCGACTCGCCGCTCCGACGGCGTCAGCGCGCCCACGCCGGTGACCCGCAGGCGAGGTGGACGACCGCCGTTCGCGGTCAGGCCGGCAGTCAGCCGGTCGGCCAGCGCCTGTGCGCGGCACTCCAACGCCAGTTCGGCCGCGCGCCGGGTCGTGACGCGGGCCGCGCTCCGGTCACCGGCGCGCATGGACAGCTCGCCGAGATCCGCCAAGGTGTGAGCCAGCTCCAACCGGCCCGGGCCGGCGCTGAGCAGATCGACCGCTTCCTCCAGGTGCCGGCGTGCGTCCACCGCATCGGGAAGCCGCGCCGCCGCGCGCAAGGCGACCGCGATGTGACGAGGCACCGCGAAGGCACGAGCCAACCGGAGTTGCTCACCGATCAGCTTCGACGCTTCGGCGGGTCGGGCGGACGCGAGCTGGGCTCGCGCCGCCAGCAGCCGCCACGGTACGTCCCACAGCTCCCCGGGCCCCCACTGCTCGTACGACCGCCGGCACGACTCGGCGTCCTCCAGCGCGCGGACGTGGTCTCCCTGAGCGAGGCGGAGCCGGCTCCGGGCCCCCAGCAACCACAGGTGCGCCGACGAATGCGGCCGCCGGTCGTCGCCGAGCACGCCCTTGCCGAGCACCGACGCGGCCTCCGGCGTGCGTTCGTGCTCGAGGTGCACGTCGATCGTGGTCGCTTCCAGCAGCGGCAACCCGACGTTCGGCGACGGCGCGGCCGCCGTGCCGAGCTCGAGGTGCTCCCCCGCCTGCGCCAGATCACCCCGCAGGAACGCGATCCGGGCGAGGTAGCCGCGGACGATCCCCATCGGCAGCAGCAGCCCACGCTCCACCGCGGTGTCCAGCGCCCGCTGCATCCGCTGGTCGGCCTCGTCGAGGTGATCGGTCACCACCAGGGTGTGCACGGCCGCCCAGAGCCCGCACCGCTCGGGGGTGAGCACGTCGCCCGCCAGCGCGGAGCGCGCCAGGGCGACAGCCTCGCCCACCGGGCGCCCGGCGAGCACCGCCTCCAGAGCGTGCTGCGAGTCCAGGACCGCCTGCGGCCGGCCGGGGCGGCCGCCGAAGGACTCCAGCCGGCGCACCAGTTCCGGGCGCCCGGCCAGGTCGGCGCGGGCCATCCCGATCAGCTCCGCCTCGATTTCCACCACCAATCCCGGGTCGTCGACGCCGGCCAGCTCATCCAGGGCCCGCACGAGCAACTGGACCGCCTCGCGGGGTTCTCCGCAGGCGTTGCGGAACCGGGCCAGGCTGTACGCGCACAAGGCCCGTTGCCGGCCGCTTTCCGCCAGGGCCAGCGCTTCCCGGAGGTGGCCGTCGGCGTCGGCGAGGGCCAGGTGGTGGGCTCGGCAGTTGCCCAGCTGCCGGCTCACCTCCGCGCGCAGCGCCCGGGGCGGTGGTTCGGCGCGCGCACGGTCGAGGAAGATCGCCGCGTTCTCGGGCGAGCCGTGCCGGAAGGCCTGCTCGGCCGCCGAAGCCAGCAGCCCGACGCGGTCGGGCACGCCGGCCGGCGTGGTCCGCAGCAGGTGGGCGGCGACGCGGGTGATCGGCTTGCCCGCTCGGAGCAGCACTCGCGCCGCCCGTTCGTGGTCCGGGCCCAGTTCCGGCGCCGGGACGAGCGCGAGTGCGACATCGCGCACGACCGCGTGGACGAAGGCCGGCGGGTCGGCCCGGTCGAAGATCCCTTCGTGGGTCAGCCGGCGCGCGGCGGCGAGCACCTCGGGCGCCGGCACCGCCGCCTGTTCGGCCACTTCGGCGAGCGCCGCGTCGTCGCCCAGCACCGCGACGGCCCTGGCCACCGCCCGCACCGGCGGCGGCTGCCGGCGCAACCGGGCCGTCACGTGCCACCGGATCGCGTCGGGCCCGGCCGCGGCGACCGCGGCGGCCCGGTCGGCGGTGGGCCGGACGCCGTCGGTCGCCAGGACGCGCAGCAGCTCCCGCACGAACAGCGGGTTCCCCCCGGTGAGTGTGTGGCACGCGGCGCAGAACTCGTCGTGCGCGTCCGGGCCCAGCTCGCGGCGGACCAGTTCCGCGACCGCCGCGCCGCTCAGGTTCCCGGGGCGCAACAGGGTCAGGTCGTCCGCGGTGAGCAGGTCGTCGGCCGGCCCTTCTTCGTCCTGCTCGGCGGTGCGCGTCGTGACCACGACCAGCGCGGCGAACGCATCGAGCCGGCGGGCCAGGAAGCCCAGGAACCGCAGGGAAGGCAGGTCGGCCCAGTGCACGTCGTCGACCAGCACGACCGGCGCGGCATCCTCGGCCAGGTTCACCAGCAGCCAGTACAACCCGTTCAGCACCGCGAACAGTGAACCCGGTGCCACCGGGCGGTCCGCGGCGCCGAACAAGCCTTCGGTGCTGCCGGCCGCGCCGCTGAACAACCGGGCCCGGTCGGGGTCCGCCGCGGGCAGCACGGGTTCGAAGAGCTGACGCACCACCCCGAACGCGAACTCCCGCTCGAGTTCCGCGGCACGCGCGGACAGCACGGTGCACCCGCGGTCCGCGGCCAGCCGGCGAACGTGCTTCAGCAGCGCGGTTTTCCCGGCGCCCGCGCCGCCGTCGAGGACCACCACCCCACCCTGACCGGCGCCGAGGCGATCCAGCGACTTCTCCAGGGCGCTCGTTTCGGCGTCCCGTTCGACGAGCTCCGGCACCGGGGAACCGCTCCGCTCCGCGCCACTCGGCCCACGCGTTTCGTGGCCAGGGCTTGGTTTTCCAGCCTAGCAGCCGGGATGTCCGGACCGGACCGTCGAAATCATCGACGGGAGACGGACCCGAGCCGCCAGCAGTTCGCCGACGTGCCGCCCCGCGGCCACCGCCGTGGCCCACGCCGTGGCCCTGCCGGCACCCGCCGCCGGGCCGGGCGCGTGCCGCCCGGCCGCGACCCGGCCGATCACCGTTCCGTCGCCGCCGAACACGAACTGCTCGCCGGGGCCCGGTCCGGACAGCGGCATCCCGAACCGGCCGAGCGGCTCCTCCCCGGCGTAGAGCGTGCCGAGCAGGAGGGCCGAGGGCGGCAGGGGCCCGAAGTCGACGTCGGTGTCCGGCGCGAAGTACCAGCCCGGCCGCTTCCGCGCGGCGGGCACCGTCACCCGCCGGACCACGTCCTCGGTGGTGTCCCCGCGAACGCACAACTCGATGTCCAGCGCGGTCACCGCCGGGAGGTCGCCCAGCAGTTCGACGTCGTGCAGGCACACGACGAGCGGACCGTCCGGATCCGCGTCCGCGCGCCGGCCGGTCGCGCAGTGGCGGCGGAACACGCGGCCGCACCGGCGGACGAGGTCCGTTTCGAGCGCGGAGGCACACGGGTCCCATTCGCCCTCGCGCAGGTAGTACTGCGGGCCGGGGATCTCCGGGCGCTCGGCACCGTCGCCGGCCGCTTCACCGATTCCCGAAAGGTCGAGGGTCCCCAGGACGTCGAGCAGGTCGGCGTGCGGATCGGCGACCCGCTCCCGGACGGCCTCCAGCGCGACGTCCATCGCGGCGACCACGGCGAGGGTGGCCGCGGTGTCGTGGAAGGGATCGGCCGACTCGGCGTCGACGACGACGAACGCGTCGGGACCACCGACGCAGTAGGCGGCGTGCCCGCGGTCCCCGGTGGCGACGACCAGGTCGTACACCACCTCGTCCGGCACGGCCGGGTCCGGCTCGTGTGCGGTCAGCTCCCGGATGGTCAGCGGCTCTCCTCCGAAGGCGGTGAGCCGGCTTCCGGCGGCCAGCGAGCCGACGCCGTCGGCGATCATCGTCGGCACGGCGTCCACGAGGTTCCACGGATCGACCGCGCGCCGCAACGGCCCCTCCGCCGAGCGGAAGGGGTGCCCCGCGGTCGCGAACACGTTCAGCCCGTTCACCGAGTACAGCGCCCGGCCGCCCCGGGCCGGGCGCTCGGCCAGCACGACCGTCCCGATCCCGGCGCCGGACCGCACCTCGTCCCCGATCCGGACGTCTTCGATCGGCCGCACCGAGCCGTCGGCCATCAGCACGCCGGTGCCGGCGCCGAGGCAGCTGCTCGGCTCCGGCCGGTACCGGTTGAGCGGGCCCCACAGGCACAGGCTGAGGGAGTAGCCGTTCGTCACCCCCTCGTGGCTGCGCTCCGGGGGCATCGGCGGCTTGGCCGCGAAGGAGCTCAGCACGGACTCGGGCAGGCCGGCGGTCAGCGTGCCGGCCGCCGCCTGCCGGACGTCCGCCCCGGACAGCGGCCGGTACCAGGTGGCGTAGCCGCCGTTCCACCAGCTCCGCTCGGCGACCTGGCCGGGCACGATGAGCCCGCGGGCCCGCAACACCCCGATCTCGGCGTCGACGTCCGGGCAAGCCAGGGCCTTGAGGACGAGCCACAGGTGGTACAGGAACCACACCGAGGCGTTCGTGCTGTCGCCGCCCACTCCGATGGCGCCGTTGAGGTTCGCGACGAACGTGTCGTCGGCCAGCAGGCGGCCGAGCTGGGCGCGGGCGTCGCCGAGCTGCCCGGCGGCGGTCAGGGCGCGCAACGCGGACGCGGTCGGCTCGTACGCGGTTCGCAGGGCCGCCAGGTAGCTCGCCGTCAGCGCCGGGACGAACTGGGTGTGCAGGGCCGCCAGGTCCGCGGCGAGCTTTCCCGTGTCGAGCGGGATCGCCGCGGCCTGCCGGGCGGCGTCGGTGAGCACGGCCAGCGCGTACGCCTGCCACCACTGCTGGTCGAGCGCGGGCCTGGCTTGCCGCACCGCGGTGGTGACCGCCGCCGACGCGGCGGTCACCGTCCGGTTCGGGAAGAACGCGTCCGCGTAGCCGGCGAACGGGCCTTCGTAGGAGTACGTGATGTGGTAGCCCGAGCCGTTGCCGGCCGGCCGGGGCGCGATCTTTTCGTTGCTCATGGCGGACTGCAGCACCGCGCTCACCGCGCCGCGGTGGGCCGACTCGGCGTCGGGGCAGCCGTAGCACGGCAGCGAATCCAGCAGCAGCCGGAGGTTCGGCAGCACCGCGGGTGCCGGCTCCGGCCGCGGCGCGGTGACGAACCCGACGAACCGTGTGTGGAACTCCCGGTAGGAAGGCATGGTGGTCAGCCGGCCGGGGTGAGCGCGGAGCCAGGCTTCGCGACGACGACGGCGAAGGAAGCCGACGTGCCCCCGCAGGCGTTCGAAGCCGTGATGCTGCTGCGGCTCCGGGACTGCTCGGCCGCCTCCTTGCCGTTGGGGCTGATGGTCCCGGTCCGCTCGTCGAAGCCGAGGAAGGCCGGCAGCGGGTCGCCGCCGTGCCGGAACTTCAGCGGCGTGCTCGGCAGGACCGCGAACCCCGGCCCGAACCTCTGCGCCGTCGAAGGCGTGCTGCCGAGGGGGAAGCTCAGGTCGGGCATGGTCATGAAGTCGGGCGCCATGCCCGACATGGTGAGCGTGAAGATCGAACCCGGTTCCGGGACGATGATGATCGGCGGCATGGGCTGGTCGGACGCCACGAGCCCCTTCTCGGTGCGCGCGAGGTACAGGGGCCCCTGGTCGTAGACGGGGTGGTAGTGCCCGTCGCCGTCGGACACCACCGCGGCGAACTTCAGGTCGAACGAGACGAGGAACTTCCGGTCGCCGGTCAGCTGGGCACGCCCCCGGGGCAGGCCGAGCCAGGTCTGGGTGACCACGGACGAGCCGCCGGGCTTGCCGGGCTGCTTCGGCCGGAACGAGACCGTCCGGTCGGTCATGAGGCTCAGGTAGCGCAGGACCGGCGGCTTCGCCGGATCCGGCCGCAGCACGGTGAAGACCGTGCTCAGCCCGAAGGCGTCGGTGGTCACCTGCCACACGCAGTCCGGCAGGGCGGTGCCGCTGCCGAAGCCGACCGAGCCGTCGGGGTTCGCCTGCATCACGTAGCCGTCCACGGTGAGGGTGCTCCCGACCATCAGCAGCGATTTCCGGTCCGGGTTCCGGTACGGGACGGCGTAATCCAGGCTCAGCTTCTCGTCCTCGACCCGGAATCCGGCGCGCGCGGCGTAGTCGTTGACGAAGTTCTCGATCTCGTCGGGCACCTTCTTGAACAGCTCGTAGAGCATCAGGCCGACACCGGCGGCCGCGGCGAGGATCGCCAGCGGGCCGGCGATCGCGAAGATCGTCGCCAGGACTCCGCCGGCCGCGATCACTCCCCCGGCGACCAGCCACTCGCCCACCATGGCGAACAGCATCAACGAGCCGCTGACGATGTTCAGAACGTCCGAGACGAGGGCGAGTCCCGTCTCCCCTTCCGCCAGGTGCGCGATGCTCACGGCGATCCCGGCCAGGATGAAGACCGGCCCGATCCGGGTCGCGACGAACTCGTCGAGGTTCGCGCCGAACACTTTCGACACCAAGGAAGCTTCTTCGGCCGTCGCCGTCGCCTCGGTGACGATGACCGCGGCGACGCTGGCGTCTCCGCTGGTGGCCAGCTTGCCGACGGTGCCCTCGAGGTCCCCGATCCAGCGCGCGGTCGAGTTCCCGATCTTGAGCAGCCCTTGGTCCAGCTGCGCGGTCCGGCCCTCCACGACGATGTTCTGCACGGCCGCGATCCGCTGGGCTGCCGTCATCCCGTTCACGTTGAAGATCGCGTAGATGCGGACACCGCGCTTGAGCACCGCCGAGACGATCTGCAGTCCGACCTGAACGGTGTTGATGACGAGGGTCGCGCGCTGGAGCTTGCTCAGCTCGTCCCAGCTCTTGAACGCGCTCAAGAGGTTGAACACGGCCAGCATGCTGATCCCGCCGATCAGGAGCGACCCGAACACGCTCCCCACCTTGGCCAGCTTCGGGAACTTTCCGGTGAACCACGTGAGCCACTCGTTGGCGATGAAGGGCAGCGCCAGGGTGTCCTGCACCGTGCCGGAGATCGCCAGCAGCGCGTCGATCGAGTCGTGCAGCATCCGGTCGGCGTTCTCCTGCTGCAGGATGGCGCCGATCGACTTGGCGGCTTCGGCGATGTCGGCGTCCTCGTTGGCCAGGTTGCCGTCCACGAACGCCTGCAGGTACTCCTTGACGAGGTCGAAGCTCGTGGCCTCGGCGAGGAAGCCGAACATACCCGGCAGGATGTTCGTGGCCAGGAAGGTGTTGATCGTCCCGACGTAGCGCTGGGCGAAGAACCCCGACGGGTCCAGCGCGGTCAGCACGGCCACGTTCTGCTGGAACAGCCGGGACAGGCCGGTGCCGTCGGCCGACCCGGTGTTCACCGACATCTGCAGGGAGATGTTGGCGAGGATCCCGGGCGCCACGTTGTAGGTGTAGAAGGCGAACGCCCAGTACAGGTTGTTGGTCTTCGCGTACTGCGCGGCGTCGCGGACGTCGGCGACGAGCTTGGCCTTGAGGTCTTCGGTGGCGGCGGGGTCGGTCACGACGTTGGCCTCGATGTCGGCGATGTCGGCCTGCACGGCGGCATCGATCGTGGCCTCGTGGGACTTGGCGTTCGAGATCTGGTCGGCCAGGTAGTCGGCGGTCGTCGGGCAGTGCTTCTGCCACGCGAGGCCGAACAGCCGCTGCCCGTGGGCGTGGTAGACCGGCGACGTGGCCACCTGGGTCTTCAGCCAGGTCTCGGCCCGCGGGCCGTTCAGGTACCGGCAGTGGTCTTCCGAGCCTTGCGCCAGGCCGTGGGTCAGCACGGCCGTCGCGAGCGACTCGTACCACTTCGCCGGTTCGGGAACGCCGCTGACCGCGCTTCCGGCGACCTCGGCGAGCGACCCGGTGAGGGCCGGCTGGGGGACGCCGGGGAACAGCCGGCCCCAGAGGTCGCCGGGGATGGTGCTGTTCATGATGGTGCCCAGGTCCTCGGTCACCGCGGCCTGCACCACGTCGCCCCAGCCACCGTTCTCGTCCTTGCCGAACGGCGTCATGGCGAGCAGGCCGTAGATGTCGACGGAACCGGCGGCGAGCGCGCCGGCCAGCTCGACGGACTTGCGGTGCAGTTCGGGGTGCGTGTCCCGGTGCCGGGAGATCGCGGCCAGCGCGTCCTCGGTGTTCAACCGGACCGCGTCGTCGACGCCGAGGCTTCCGGCGGCGGGCAGGCCGGTTCGGCGCTGGTGCGCCGGGTCGAGGTCCTGCCACACCACCCGGTCGCCGACCACGGCGGAACCGGGAACGGCCTCCCCGCCGATGACCAGCCGGCCGTCGAAGACGCCGAACGGGGCCGCCTCGGCGCTCGTCCGGTAGTACCCGGTGAGCACCGGCGCGGCGCGCACACCGCGGAAGCCCACGAGCGTGCCCTTGGGGGCCGCGCCGTCGATTTCCAGGACACCGGTGATGCCCAGCGCCGCCGAGTCCTCCACCGCTTGCAGCCACCAGGGGTACACGCTGTCCGGCCCCGTGGGCCGGCGGGAGCCCTTGTCCTGGATCGGGGCGACCGAGGACTTGAAGCTCAGCTGCCACACAGCGGCGCCGTCGCGCTGCCCCAGCTGGATGCCGGCGGCGAAGGCGTCCGGCTCCCACGGGAGCGCACCGGTTTCGGTGTCCTCGAACCGGAAGGTGAACGACGGCGGAGCGAGCGGGCCGCCGGGGGTGACGGTGTAGGTCAGCGAGAGCCGGTTGCCGACCCAGCGGGCGGAGGTCCAGGCCGGCGACTTCGGGTCCCAGAGCAGGCCGATGGCCGCACCGCCGGACGTCTCGTAGGTGGCCCCGCAGTCGAGCGCGACGTCGCAGGTGAAGCGGGCGTGCGCACCGGCGGTCACCGAGCAGAGGTCGGCTTCGGGACCGATGGTGCCGTGCGCGCCCGAGCCGTCGTGGCTCAGCCGCAGGTGGCCGCCCCCGTAAGCGCCCTGCCAGAGCAGGACGCGGTCGTGCTCGTCGTAGCTCCAGGCGTCGCGCGGGATGGGCAGCTGGTCCACGAAGAGCTGGGCTTCGCCCGCGCCCTCGACCATGGTGACCCGCGCCGGGATCGGCCGCTGCGAGTTGCCGAAGGTGTCCATGCGGGCGACCACGTAGTCGTGGTGCTGCCGGCGTCCGTTTTCCGGCCGGGTCCGGATCGTGCTCGCGGTCATTTCCCACTCCCTGTCCCGAGGTTGACGACCTCGTCGACGCTAGGACCGCGGGCGACGCGGAACGTCCGGGAAATCCCTACAGAAAACCCGCCTTTCCGGGTGGCCCCTCAGGCGTCGTCGGTCGAAGCAACACCTCAGAACGCGGTGCGGGTGTCGCTTCGTGGGTCACCGCGCACCACGCGGTGTTCGTAGAGACTTGCTCCCACCGTCCGGCGCCAGGGCCGCGCGAGCCGGATGGCCACGTCGATGTCGGCCTCCGGCGCGCCGCGATCGAGTTCCGCGACGGCGAGGCCAGGCCGCCCGTCCCCGTGACAACGTCCGATCCACCGACCGCCGGGCCCGACGATGCCGGCCGGAGCCGTCGCGCTGAACTGGGCCGGGACCGAACTCGGCGCGTCGTCGACCATCACCGACGCCAGCACGCAGTCGACGTCCAGACGTTCGTACTCGGCGAACAGTTCCGGGAAGTTGACCTCGATGCAGAGCACGCAGCCGAACCGGAAGCCGTCGACCTCGAACACCAGCGGCGCCACCCCCGGCGTGTACAGGTAGCTGATCTCGGTGTGCGACGGGTACCGCTTGTCATAGCGGCCGACCAGCTCACCTCGATCGGAAACCACGTACAGGCTGTTGTGCGGACGGTTCGCCCCGGACAACCGGTGGATCGAGCCGAACACCGTCCAGACGCCGAGCTCACCCGCGAGATTCGCGACGGCCTCGGCCTCTTCCCGCATGACATCCCATGCGGGACGCGACCAATCCGCCTCGGCAGGCTCCCCCACGCCGCCACTGGACACCGCGTGCTTACTGGGATAGGTGATCGCGCCCTCCGGGAACTGCACCAGCCGGGCGCCCGCGGCACTCGCCTCCCGCATGAGAGCACGGATCTCGGCTCCGCTGGCCCGAAGAGCGTCCCGATCCGCCGGATCCCCGGGCACCGTGCTCTGCGCGACCGCCAACTTCAGCGTCTGATTCATTCGGCCACCTCGGCGTTGTGTCCCGTCCAGAGTTCGGTGAGGCCCTGGCGAACCCCACGGTGGAACCGAGCCGCGCTCAGATCAGACGGAACCCGCCTACGCAGGGATAACCCGGGAGGCCCGCTTTCGCCGGCTTGCCCGGCCGCGGGTAGCCCTGCAGCCACAGCTGCCCGGTCGTCGCGACGTTCGTGGCCAGCGAAACGTCGGCCACGAGCCGGAACCGCGTCTGCCGGCCATCGGGGTGCAGCGCCCAGCCAGTCAGCCGGGTCGCCCCGCGGGTGCCCGGCACGAACTGCGTGTCGAGCGCTACCCGCAGCTCAACCCAGGTGTCCTCGGTGCTCGGGCGGCGGATCCGCAGCACGCCGACGAGCAACAGAAGCCCCAGCAACACGAACACCGCGCTGCCACCGGCGACGCCGCCCATCGCGGGCGCGCCGGCGAGGCTGCCGGGATCGAACGACACCGTCGACATGAAGACGAAACCGGCCGCACCCAGCACCAGGAAGGTCACCGCGGCCCCGAGTGTCCGCCGGATCTGGAACGCCCGGTGCGCGGCGAGCACCGGGTCACGACGCGGCGGCGTCGGGTGGCGCGAGACCGGCTCCGCGGGCGTCGCGCCGGCCACCGTCTTGTCCCCGATCCGTCCGGCCCGCAGCCACATCGCGCCCGGCAGCCGGACGAACACCCGCCGGCCGGTGCCGAGCACCCACAACCGGCGCTCGCCGGCCAGCTGCGCCCGCTGCCCGTCGTGGAGCCGGGTCCGCAGCCACCGGCCGTCCGGCAGCCGCACGGATACCCGGGACCCTTTCACGAGCAAGCCGTCCGGGGCGACGTCCAGCCGGTGGTACGGCTCCCCGAAGAGCCGGCGGACCCGCTGGTACAGGTTCAGGACATAGCACCACATCGCGAGGGTGGCGCCGAAGACCGTCAAGTAGAAGTACGGCAGCCCGCTCCCCCGCTTTTCGGTCACCGCGAGCAGCAGGCCGAAGCAGACGAGCGCGCAGCTGAGTCCCGTGCGAAGGACGGTGGTCCTGGTCAGCCGGCGGATGTACCCGGCGAAGAGCGCCTCAGCCCCCGACGGCACGTGTGACGCGGGTTCGTAAACGCGGACTCTGTCCGCGCCGGAAGCGATGTCCATGATTCTTCGTCCCCAGTCGGCGCTTCTGCCCAGCCGCGAAATCGTACCGGGCCTGGCGCGGCGGAACGCACCGAGGATGGCCCGAAAACACGAATCCGGTCGACGCGACACTTCCCCGATTTCCGACTCCGGTGACCATACGAGGCATTCCGGGCTTGCGGTGACCGGCTGACCGGCTACAGCGAAGCCGTCGAATTCGACGTCGCCGCAACCGAGGCGGTCGACCTTCGAATTGACAGCCGGTACCGTTCATCGAATCCCGACAATGGCAACTTGCCCCGCGAAGTGACCCGCGCGAAGGTCCGCCCCGACAGGACGGTTTCCGTCCAAAACTCCCCCGAGCCGGAATGTCGACGTAGACTCGGCGAAATCCTGCCGACCGGACGCACGGGGAGCCGTCGTGGCGTTTCAAGTTGTTTTTCAAAGGGAAAGCGCGCTGGCGGTCTCCCGTGGCACTAAAAGAAGTCGATGCATGCGCTTGGATCCACACACCCACACGGCACGCCACCGCCGAATCGACGAGCGGACCCGTCGGATGCGTGGAGCGGCCCGTGACCAAAAGCGGTCACGGGCCGTTTCCGTTGTCTTCGGGTCAGGATTCGATGAACGCGAGCAGGTCCGGGTTGAGGACGTCGGCGTGCGTGGTCAGCATGCCGTGCGGGTACCCCGCGTACGTCTTGAGCGTTCCGTTCTTCAGGTGCTCGACCGCCCGCGGCACGGAACTGCCGAACGGCACGATCTGGTCGTCCTCACCGTGCATGACCAGGACCGGTACCGTGATCCGCTCGAGGTCCGCGGTGTAGTCCTCCTTCCACGAGAACACCGTCTCGTAGGAGGCTTGGATGCTGCCGGCCATGCCCTGCCGCCACCAGTTCGCGATGACGGCCTCCGAGGGCACCGCGCCCGGCCGGTTGTAGCCGTAGAACGGGCCTTCCGGTACCTCTCGGTAGAATTCCGCCCGGTTGCCCACGATTCCCGCCTGCACCGCGTCGAACCACTCCGGCGGCTGCCCGGCCGGGTTGTCCTCGGTCTGCACGAGGTTCGGCGTCAGCGAGGCGACCAGCACCGCCTTTGCCACGCGGTCCTCGTACCGGGCGACGTATCGCGCGACTTCGCCGCCGCCGGTCGAGTGCCCGATGTGCACGGCGTCGCGCAGATCGAGGTGCTCGGTCAACGCCGCCAGGTCGGCGACCCAGTGCTCCATGTCGTTGCCGGTGCCGACCTGTGACGACCGGGCGTGGCCACGCCGGTCGTGCGCGATCACCCGGTAGCCCCGGTGCAGGAAGTAGATCATCTGGGCGTCCCAGTCGTCGGCCGACAGCGGCCACCCGTGGCTGAAGACGATCGGCCGGCCCGTACCCCAGTCCTTGTAGAAGATGTCCACGCCGTCGGAGGTGGTGATGAAAGGCATCCGTCGTTCCTCTCTGTTGCGGTCCACCCGCATCCAACGAGAGCCGACACGATTCTTTGTGAGCGACCACCGCGAGCGATCCACTGGCCGTCCACTGCGCGTCAACAACGTGCCGCCGGCCCGGCCAGGAATTCTTCGGTCCGGCGCGCGAAGAGGTGGGCACCGCGGTCGGCCGACAGGGCTATGGCCTTCTCGGCCGCCGCTCGGACGACCACGTCGGGTTCGCCGGCGGCACGGAGCAATCGTGCCCGCAACAACAGAAGCAGCCCTTCCGCGTACCGCTGGCCGTGCGCGTCGAGGAACCACTCCGCCCGCTCGAGGGCCGCACGCGCCTGTTCGGTCATTCCCGCGGCGAGGAACATCTCGACGATCAGCCCGTAGTGGAACGCGATGCCGAACCGCGGCGGGTCGAGCAGCGTCGTGACCAGGACCTGCTCGGCCTCGGCCGCGGCTGCCGCCGGAGCGTGGCCGGTCAGGGCTCGCGCCCAGCACCACGTGATTCTCAGGTACGAGTCGACGGAGAGGAAGACGTGCCCGGGGTCCGCGGCGATCCACCGCCGCGCGGCTCGCGTCGCCCGGTCGAGGTCGCCGGCCATGGCCGCCGCCATGGCCGAGAAGTGGGCCCAGACAGCGATCGACTGCGGATCCTCGCCCGCGCCGGCTTCCTGCTCGTCGAGCAGCGCGCGGGCCGCGGCCGGCTCGTCGTGCATGGTTTCCACCACGGCTTGCACCAGCGGGCGGATCGTCACCACCTCACGGGGCAGCTGGTCCCGCTCCGGAGCGGGAACGGCGTCGAGCGGCACCCTGCTGCTTTCCCGCAGGTACCGCAACGACTGGGTGATGTCGCCGAGCTCCCACTGGTGGATCCCCCATGCCGCGGCTCCGAACGAGCGCAGCGCCGGATCCGTGGCCGCCTCGCCCTGCTCGAACAGCCGGCGCGCGAGCCGAGCGCGCTCGGGCCGGACGCCGCTGGTGGCCAGAGCCAGGCGGAGCAGCAGGAACTCGGTGGCCTGGGTCGTCCGGCCGAGGTCCTCGGCGAGGTGCCCGGCGCGGTCCAGGATCTCGACGTACGAGCGGACGAAGTCGTGCTGGCTCCAGAACACCGTGGCCAGCAGCGACACCGCGGACAGCTCGAGTTCCGCCTGACCGGCCTCGCGGGCGAGGCGGGCCGCCCCCTGCAGGTGCCGCTCGGCGGCTTCGAAGGCGAACTTGGTCACCGCGTGCCGGCCGGCGCGCACGAGCGCGGTCGCCGTGCGGACCGGGTCGGCGAGGGGGCCGGCTGCCCAGAGGTGGTACGCGAGCTGCTCGGCCACCCATTCGCCGGCGCCACCACCGCGTTCGATCGCGTCCGCGATCCGGAGGTGCAGGGCGGCCGTGCGCGCCACCGGAAGGCCTGCCACCACGGCTTCCCGGACGAGGTCGTGGGAGAAACGGAAGGGGTACGGATCATTCGCGACCGGCTCGACCAGACCCAGCGAGCCGAGGGGCTCGAGCAGGTCGAGGCAGGCCTGGACGTCGAGCTCCAGCGCGGCGGCCAGCAGGCGCAGCCCGAACTGCCGCCCGATGAGCGCCGCTATCTCCAGCAGATCGAGCGCCGTCTCCCCCAGGTCGGCCGTCCGGGTCCTGACCACGTCGCGGACCGTGGCCGGGACGGTCCCGGCGGAGGACGAGACGCCGTCGAGACGTCGCGACAGCTCCAGCACGAGGTAGGCGTTGCCCGAAGTGCGGGCGTGGATCTCGGCGGCCGCCCCACCGGGATCCCGCCCGGACTCGCGGTGGAGCAGTTCCGCCACCTCGTCGACGGTGAACGTCCGGAGCCGGAGGCGACGGTGCCCCGGCAGCCGGCTGACCGCCCCCAGCGTCCGCGACAGCGCCGCGGTGGGTGCCGGGGCGCGATCGCGGAGAACGACGACGATCACCGTACGGTCGGGCGGCCGGGCGACCACGTGCCCGAGGAGCTGCAACGAGGCGGCGTCGGCCCAGTGCAGGTCATCGATGACGATCTGCACCGGATGTCGTAGCGCCACCTCCCGGACCAGGGCGACCACCTGCTCGAAAAGGCGGAACTGGGTGCCGCTCTCCGGCAGCGGCCGGCCACCGGTTCCGCCATCGCCCGACTCGATCAGGCGGCCCAGCTCACCGTCGAGCCAGGGCTTGCGCGTGGCAGCGGGGAGGCTCTCGAGGAGCACCCGGACCACTTCCAGCCACGGCCACATCGACGGCGTTCCCGCACCCTCCAGGCACGAACCCCACACCACGAGTGCGCCCCGGCGCTCCGACTCGGCCGCCGCTTCTCGCAGCAGGCGCGTCTTGCCCACGCCGGGCTCGCCCTCGATCACCACGATTCCGGTACCGCCCGCGAGCGCCGCCGTCAGGGACTCCCTCAGCACGGCCAGCTCTCCGGTCCGCCCGACCAGGCCGGCGCGGGCGCTTCGGCCGCCGTCGTCGGCGGCCGCCGTGGGAAGGGTCTGGGTCAGCGCACGCCGTTGGGCCGTGCGCAGCACCGCTCCGGGATCGATGCCGAGCTCCTCGCCGAGCCGGGCCCGGATGGTCCGGAAGACGGCGAGAGCCTCCGCCCGGTGCCCGCCCGCGGCCAGCCCCATGATGAGCGCCGCGTGCACCGCTTCGTCCAGCGGTGCCATCGACGCGGCCAGGCGCAGCGCCGCCAGGACGCGCTCCGGCCGGCCCCGGCGGACCGCCAGGTCCGAAGCCGCCAGGCACGCGTCGAAGAACTCACGGTCGAGGGCGACGAAGACGGGCACCCGGTCGAAGCCGTCGGCGGCCGGTCCCCGCCACAGTGCAAGCGCTTCCGCGAACCGGTCGAGCGCCGCTTCCTGCTGTCCGCCGGCAGCCGCGGTGCGTCCCGCCTCGACGAGGCGGCGGAACGTGACCAGGTCCAGCTCACCGGTTCCGGGGTCGAACAGGTAACCGTCGCCGCGCCGCTGGAGGTACGACCCCGCGTCCCGGACGGTGAGGCCCGGTTCGAGGAGCCGGCGCAGCGAGCCGACGTACTTGTGGATCACGTTGAGCGCGCTGGCCGGGGCTTCCTGGCCCCAGAGCAGATCGATCAGCTCCGCCCGGCTGACCGGCTGTCCCACCCGGGCGAGCAGCACGGCCAGCAGAACAGCCTGCTGGCGAGGCCCCACGGCGAGCTCGGCGCCGTCACGCCACAGGCGGACCCGGCCCAGGATCCGCAGACGGATCCGGGCACGCAGCGGAGCGGGCGGCTGGGCCAACGCCTTCTGACTCCCCGGATCGATCCGACCGGCGGACTTCCGGAATCTATCACCGCGAAAGCGCTCACAGTGCCCGGCGCTTGAGCCTCCTGCGAAGTCGATTTTCAAGGTCGTAAGCGGGATGCCGAGCGTAAGCGAGCGAGGCTTGGCCACCCGACCGCACGGCCACTCACTCCCCTACGGCTGTGCCCTTCCTGGGCAAGAGAAAGCCGGCCACCGCCCGCGAGCGCCGTGGCGAGGTAGCCTGACAAGCCGGGGCCCCGATCGAGGGAGATGCCGGTGGACGTTTCCTCAGCCGTTCCCGAGGAGCTGCGCCCGGCGGTGACGACGTCGTCCGGAACCGTGCGGCTGGTGTTCGTACCGCGCGTCACGCGCCTGCTGGCCACGACGTGGGCCGGCAGCCTGGCCATCCCGTTCGCGGTGGCCGGCCCGCTGCTCGCCTTCGTGGTCCTGCCCGTGGTCGCCGTCTTCTTCGGGTGGACCACGATGGGGCACACCGCTCTGGTGCTCGGCGGCATCCTCGCCGCCCTCGGTCTGGTGCTGTCGGTCGCCGTGCCCTGGAGCCTGCGTTCCAGCGCACGGTGGGTCGAGCTGGACCCGGGCGAGAACCCGGCGCGGGTGCTCGTCAAACGGCTGTCCGGGGCGACGCGAACCGGTGCGCTGCGGTCGATCGCCGTCCTCGAACACGTGAAGCTCGCCGAGCCCGCCGGGGTCGAGCTGGAGATCCGCACGGCGGACGAGATCGTCCGGGGAGCCGAGCGGATCGACGTGGACGCCCGGACCCTGGCGGAGTGGCTGAGCACCCTGCCCGGCGTCGCGGTCGACCGCCGGAAGATCGTCGACCGGGTCGATCCGCCCCGCGACCGCTGGTGGCGGCGCACGCAAGTCGCCGCGGTGTGGGGAACCCCCGCCGACGCCGTCCCCGTGATCGCCGGCGAACTCGGAGTGCGCTGTGACGTCTTCGTGCCCCGGGCCGCCGCCATGAACGGGAACGTCCACGCGATCGACGTCTACGACCCGGACGACGTTCAGGAGATCACCGACCAGCTCACCGGCGAAACCGTCGCGGCGTTCATGCTGCGCCGGCTGACGAGCTTCACGCGCGAGGCGAGGCTGCCCGCCGGCGACGACCCGCTGCTCCACCTCGTCAAGGACACGGAACTCGCCGAGCGGTACCGCACCGCGTTGCGGCACCTCCGCGATCCTGGCCCGGAAGCGCACACCTTCGTCACGTTCGCGCAGTACTCCCTGTGCCAAGCCGTGCGCGGCGAGCCGATCCCGGCGGCGGGTCCACCGCCGCCCGGCTTCGAAGCGGTGCTCGCCGCCTCGATGGCCGCCCCGTTTCCCCGGCCGACCCGATACGCCTGAACGAACATTCCCCCGCGGCCTGGCCGCCGGCTACACGGCCGAGCACGCTTTCCTGCCGGCACAGCTCTCAGCCGGCTTCAGCCGCGATATCGGTGGCCGGTGAACGCACGAACTCGCCGACCTGCTCGAGCGCGGCGGCGGCCTCCGGCAGGAACGACCAGAACAGGTGGAACACGTGCGTGCCCACCGGGTAGAGGTCGAACCGGACGTCGACGCCGTGCTCGGCGGCGTGGTCGACGAAACGGCGGGTCTCGTGCAGCACCACGTCACCGGTCCCGGACTGCACCAGCAGCGGCGGCAAGCCGGACAGGTCGGCCTCGAAGACGTTCAGCAACGGATCGGTGTGCGGGTGTCCGCCGACGTAGAGCGAAAGCCACCGCGCCACCGGTGTCCCGTCCGGCGGGTCCACGACGTTCACCGACGGGCACAGCAGCACCGCCCGCCCCGGCTGCGGCAGTCCCTCGCGGGCGAGCTTCACCATGAGCGACACGGCCAGCCCGCCGCCGGCCGAGTCACCGCTGATGACCAGTTCGCCCGGGTCGGCGCCCTGATCGAGCAGCCACCGGTAGGCGAGGAGGGCGTCGTCCAGCGCGGCCGGGAACGGGTGCTCCGGCGCGAGCCGGTAGTCCGGCAGCACCACGGTGGCGCCGGTCGCCGCGGCCAGCGCGCCGGCCAGCGGCCGGTAACCGAACGCGGAGCCGGAAATGAATCCACCGCCGTGCAGGTGCAGCAGACGTGGCGGGCCGGCCACGCCCGCCGACACGACCAGCGCGGACACACCGCCGGCCTGCACCGGCCGGACCCGCGTACCCTCCGGCACCGGGAACTGGGCGTTGAGAGCCTCGTAGGCCTCCCGCATCCGCGGTAACCCGGGTTTGCCGTCCTCGGCGACCCCGTCCCACAGCTGCGCGACCCGGGCTGCCACCTCGCCGCCGGCCGAGCGGGTCAGGGCGACCGCCTCGTCGAGATCGGCCAGCAGCGGTACGGCCGTACCCAGCAACGCCTCGCCGGCCAGCGTCAGCTCGACGCGGTGGGTCGAACGCAGCAGAAGCGGACAACCGATCAGCCGCTCCAGCGCCTGGATCTGCCGGCTGAGCGCCGGTTGCGACACGTACAGGCGGGCCGCCGCCCGGCCGAAGTTGAGCTCGGTGGCGACGGCGACGAACGCACGCAGGTGCTTGAGCTCGATCGCGTCCGTGGCGGGCAGCGGCCGCAAAGCAGGCATGCCGCCGAGTATCTGCCTTCGGCGGTGTCCGTGTCATACCGGCCACGCAAGACGGTGATGCGAGATCGGCCTTTCCCTCGCCCGCGGCCGGCATGGCAGGGTTGGTCGTGGCTGAAAGAACTGGTCGGCGGTGCGCCGAGCTGCACCTGCGCGGTGGGGTGGCCCGGGTGTACTGGCCCGCTCGGCTCACCCCCGCGCCGCCGCTGCTGGTGTGGTTCACCAGCGGCAGTTCGCCGGCCGCGACCGGGGTCGTCGTGGTCTCGGCCGGGCCGCGGGACTTCCCGGCCGCGCGGGAAGTCCTGGAGTGGTCGGCCGCCCACGCCGCCGAGCTGGGCGCGGATCCGGCCCGGCTGCTCGTCGGAGGGGACGGCGTCGGAGCCGCTCTCGCCGCGAAGGCCGCCGGCCATGCCCGAAAGCACGGGTGGCCACCCGTGTCCGAGGTCGGGCGTCGCCCATCGGCAATCGAAACCGTGAAAGCAAAGGACGATCACATGCGCAAACTGGTGTCGAACTTGTTCGTCTCGCTCGACGGCGTCGTCGAAGCGCCCGACAAGTGGTCTCTCCTCTACTGGAGTGACGAGATCGCCGCGTCCGTCGACGTCGGCATGGCCGCCGCCGACACCATGCTCCTCGGCCGCGTTACCTATGAGGGTTTCGCGGCCGCCTGGCCCGAGCGCACCGTCGAGGACGACGAAGGCGCCGACTTCATGAACAGCGTCCGCAAGTACGTCCTCTCGACGACGCTTCCCGAGGTCACGTGGAGCAACTCGACGCTGCTGCCCCATGATCCCGCGGCGGCCATCCGCGAGCTGAAGGCGGAGTCCGGCGGCGACATCATGACCAGCGGCAGCGGGACGACCGTCCGGTGGTTGCTGTCCGAAGGTCTGGTCGACGAGCTGAAGCTGTTGCTGTACCCGGTCGTGGTCGGCACCGGCAAGCGCTTGTTCCCCGCGGAGGGACCGAACTTCCCGCTCACCTTGAAGACCGCCACGGCTTTCGGCAACGGCGTCGTCCAGCTGACCTACGGTCGGCTCTGAACCGGCCGAGCATTTGCTCGTGCCACCGAGCGCGCGTTCGTGTTCCGGTCAGGAGCGGTCGGTCACGGCCTCGGCGGGAACCAGGTAAGGCCGCTTCCCCTTGGCTCCAGCCGGAAACAGCACAGCCAGATTCTCCCCGGTCCCCGCCACCCGGACCTCTCGGCGCGGCCGGTCGGCCAGCTCGGCAACGCCATACGCGTGCGCGCCACGGGCAGCAACGGTGGTTCCGTCGCGGTAGGTGATCCGCAGGGCCGGCGGGCCGTGGTCGGCAGCCGTCAGGCGCCGGTGCGGAGCGATCGTGACCTCAGCCGGGTACCAGCCCGTGCGGCGGGCCACCGCCACGCGCCGGGCCCAGCGGATCCGGCGTAACACCGCGACCGGGAACAGCGCGGCACCGGCGATGAGCATCCAGATGGCGGCGGTGGCCGTGGCCGGGTCTTCGTTGGGTTCCTCGGAGGTGCGGACCCGGGCCGGCCGGACGGGATCGGTCGCGACCAGGACGTGGTCACCGACCGCGTACCGGCGATCGGAAGTCTGGTAGATCCAGACCCGCTTCGGGGCGCCGCCGAACACGTAACCGACCTCGAGGAACGTTCCCGCCTTCGGCTTCTGCCGGATCGCGAGAACCGTGCCGTCACCGTGCACGCCCGTGCGCAGCAACAGTTCGGCGGCGCGGTCCAGCTCGTTCTGCACCGCGAAGCACCCTCCGATCAGGGCAGCGGCGGCCAGCAGCGCGAACGTCCAGCGCCGCCCACCGGCCCGCAACCGGCGCAGCCCCGGCGCGGCGGCATCCGGATCCGGAGTGCCTGCGGGCAACCCGCTGCCGCGCCCCTCGACCGCGGGCCCGGCCCACGGCGAGGGCGGCGGAGAAAGCGGCAGACGACGCCGAGCCGGCCTGCCGAACGCGTGCTCCCCGGTCACCACGCCAGGGTAGACCGGTTTCCGCCGCGGCACGCCGCCGGCGGCCCACCGGAAAGCCAGTGCGGCCGCGTTCGGCGCCGAGAACCGCGCACACCCCGGACGGCGTCTCCGCACGACGCCAACGGCCACGCCTCTCACACCGAGCTCGCAGCTCGGCAACCCGACATCGACGCCGAGCGCAGCGTCGCTCTACCGGTGGTCGGTGTGCTCGGCCATGGCGGTGCGCAGGTTATCGGGTGCCGGGGCGCCGGTTTCGGCGAAGAGGGCCAGGGCCCGGTCCTGGACCGGCCGGGCGGCGGGATCGCCGAGGGCGTGCAGGGCTCGGCCGCACACGGCCAGGGCGCGGGCTTCGCCCAGGCGGTGGCCGGTGTGGCCGTGGTTGGTCAGTGCCTCGCGGGCGTGGGTGAGCGCCCTCGAATGTTCGCCCTCGGCGGCGGCGATCTCGGCGAGTTCGGTCAGGGCCTGTCCTTCCACGACCCGGAATCCGCTGCGCCGGGCCAGGTCGAGCGCTTGGGCGGCCGGTGCGCGGGCCTCGGTGTGGCGGTGCTGTGCGCGCAGGACGGCGGCGAGACCGAGCAGAGTGTCGGCCTGGACCCGGGTGTAGCCCGACTGCCGGGCCAGCAGCACCGCGTGGTGCTGGAGGTCGGCCGCCCGCTCGTCCTGCCCCAGCCCGTGGTGGGCTGCGGCGAGTCCGTTGACGATGGTGGCACGGACCGAGAGCCGTCCGGTGGCGTCGATGAGTTCGTCGGCGCGTTCCCCGAGTTCCAGTGCGACGTGGTGGTTCCCGAGGTCGCGCTGGATCATCGCGATGGTCGCCAGGGTCATCGCGTGGCCGACCCGTGATCCTGCCGGGGCCTCGGCCGTCAGTGCCCGTTCGAGGACTTCCAGGCCTTCCCGCAGCAGGCCCATCTCCCAACGGACCACGCCGAGGGCCTGGCGTGGCAGCGTCGGGGGTTCCCGGCGCCATTCGAACCGCGGGTTCTTCCGCAGCGCCAGTTCCAGCAGGCCGGCTGCCTCGGCCAGCCTGCCCATGTCCCGGTAGACCTTGCCGATGGCGGCCAGGACGGTCGACTCGGCGGGAGTGTCACGGTGCGTACGGGTGATGCGCAGCATGACGGTGTAGTGCCGCAGGGCCTCGTCCAGCCGCCCGGTGCTCCAGCTCCACATGCCCAGGCCACCGTGTGCCCAGCCCTCGCCGATGGGCCAGCCCGCCTCCCGGCTCAGCTCCAGCGACCGGGCGTAGTGGTCTCGCGCGTCCTGGTACCGGGCCATGTCCCAGGACGCCATGCCGAGGGCCGTGTGCATGGCGGCCTGACCGCGTCGGTCGCCTTCCGCGGCGGCGGCGTCCAGGGCGGTGCGCGCGGCGGCCTGCCACACGGACCGGGGCAGGCAGAACCAGAAGTACCGGTACATCGCGTCGGTGAGGTGCCAGGAGAACGCACGGCAGTCGTGGCGTGCGGCGTATTCGATGGCGGCGAGCAGGTTCGCGCGCTCGCCCTCCAGCCGTTCCAGGCCGTGCGGCCCGGTCGCCTCCCGATCGTGGGGCGTGGGATCGTCCACCGCGGCGGCGTCGGCCGTTCGCCCGTCCGTGGCCGGTTCGGACGACGCTTCGGCCGGGTCGCCGAGTTCCGGCGGCAGATCCGGGAACAACCACGGTCCTGCCGCGGCCCGGGCCGTGCGCAGGTACCACGCGGCCAGGCGGTGGAACGCTTCCGCGCGCTCGGCCGGCGTCTCCTCGTGCCTGGCCCGTTCGCGGGCGTACTCGTGCAGCAGGTCGTGGAACCGGTAGCGGCCGGGGAGATGGTTCTCGACCAGATGGGCGGTGGCCAGGGTTTCCAGCAGCAGCCTGGCCCGCGGTGGCGCCACCCCCAGCAGCGCGGCCGCGGCGGGGGAGGTGAAGTCCGGGCCGGGGATCAGGCTCAGCCGGCGGAACAGCTGCCGCGCCCCATCGTCCAGCGCCCGGTAGGACAGGGCGAACGCGGAGCGCGGCGCGCAGGAGGGGTCG
This sequence comes from Amycolatopsis sp. NPDC003865, assembly GCF_053605345.1. NCBI lineage: Bacteria > Bacillati > Actinomycetota > Actinomycetes > Pseudonocardiales > Pseudonocardiaceae > Amycolatopsis > Amycolatopsis sp. NPDC003865. The sequence continues at coordinate 373,525 of NZ_JBSGJA010000008.1, forward strand.
TCGTCGAGCTCCAGGGCGGCCAGCCGGTCCCCTGCCGCGAGCTCGGCCACGAGGTCGGCGATGCGGCGGCCGGGGCTGAGCAGGACGCAGGCCGCGGCCACCCTCAGTGCCAACGGCAGGCATCCGCACAGGAGGACCAGTTCCGCGACCGCGTCGGGTTCGGCGGCGACCCGCTCCCGGCCGAGGAGCGCCGTCAGCAGCGCATCGGCTTCACCGGGATCGAGGACGTCCACGGTCAAGGGGACCGCCCCGTCGCGGGCGACGAGGCCGCCCAGGCGGTTCCGGCTGGTGACGAGGGTGTGACAGGACGGGCTGCCGGGCAGCAAGGGGCGGACCTGCTCGGCGGAGACCGCGTTGTCCAGCACCACCAGCAGCCGCTGATCGGCCACGCGGGAACGGTAGGCGCGCGTCAGCCCGTCCAGGTCCGCGGGGATCTCCGTGGGTGCAACGCCGAGACCGCGCAGCAGGTGGCCCAGCGCGGTCTGCGGGAGCATCGGTGCCCGGTGGTGGTCGAAGCCACGCAGATCCACGAACAACTGGCCGTCCGGGAAGCGCTCGCGCACCCGGTGAGCCCAGTGCACGGCCAGGGCGGTCTTGCCGACGCCGGCGCTGCCGCCGATCGCGGAGATCACCACGGCCGGGGCGGGCTGTCCACGACCCTCCGGCGGCACGAGGGCGTCCAGGGCGGCGAGTTCGGCCGTTCGGCCGCTGAAGGCGGTGACGGCGTGCGGCAGCTCGGCGGGGACGGACGGGACGCTGGCCGGACCGGGGATTCGGCGCGTAGCGGCCGGGGCCCCGTCCGCCCGCAGTTCGGCGGGACGCCGCCCGCGTTGCCGGAATGCGTGTTCCACGACGGTGTAGCGAGGCCGCCAGTACTGGTCCAGACCCGTGTGCAGAGACAGCTCCGCCGTCCGTCCGTGGGCGTGCGCGTAGCGCTGGAAGCCGTCGAGCAGTCCCCGCACCACGTCCCAGTCCGGCAGCCGCCGGACGTCGCCGCTGAGGATGGCGCCCACCTGGGTCTTGCCCAGCCCCACCTGCGGGCCGAGGACGCGCAGGCTCGGCCCGCCCGCCTGGGTCCACAGCAAGCGCAGATCACGGCACAACTCCTTGAGGAGTACGCCGGACATGTCCGCCTCCGCCACGCGCCTTCCCCCTCTTGCTCTCCTGTGGCGCGGACGCCGCCCGCGCCCGGGCATCGCACAGAGCAATCACACAGAGCATGCGCCGGAACGTGCCGAGGATAACGGAATCGAGAACGCCACATCCCTCATTCGTCCCTGCGGAAAGCCGCGACCTGCCACCCCCGCGGACGTCCGGCTGTCCGGTGGTGTCCGGCCTGCCGGACACCACCGGACCCGTGGCCGGCCGAGACCCGTGCCCCGCCCGCCGCTGTCCGGTCCCGGCGCTTCCCGGCCGTTGCCTCTCCGATGATCGGCGCGTTCCCTCTCCCCCGTCCCGCACGGGCACACCGCCGACGCATCACCTACGCCCTCAAGAAAGTTCTGTTCTTCGACGAGGAGACACGATGACCGATCACCATGCGGGGCCCAGGACCGGCACGCATCGCTTGATGCGCTGGAGATCCCGGGCCGCGGCCGGGGCGGTACTGGCCGTCCTGGTCTCGGCACTCACCGCGGGCACGTCGGCGGCCCAGGCCGCCGACACGGGCTGCCCGCCCGGACTGAACTGGGTCCAGTACAGCTGGCCCGAATGGAATCTGAGCTACTGGGCGGCGGATGAGTACGTGGTGAACTCGTCACAGCCCACGTTCCTGGTCGCCGAGGAGCGCTCGGTCGTCAATGGCACGGACACCGTGGCCACGGCCACCTTCACCTCCTCGGTGTCCAAGACCTACAGCCTCTCCGTGACCGTCGGCGTCAGCTACGCCTTGTTGCAGAAGCTGACCACCACAGTCAGCGCGAACATCACGACGAGCACGACGACCACGACCGGTGTCTCGGCCAGCGCAGCCGTGCCCGCGCACGGCCGGGTGATCGGCCAGTACGGCGTCGAGGCGTACAACGTGAACTACAACGTGAACACCTACGAATCCTGGAGCTCCACCCCGGGCGAGAACTGCTACCGCACAAGTTCTGCGCAGGGCACGACCGTCGCACCCACGGTGTACACCGGATGGCGAGTACTGCCCGGCTGACCAGCCTGGATTTCGCGCGAGCGTGCGACCGATCCAGCCGGCCGGCCCTCCACGGGGAGGGCCGGCCGGACCAGGTCGGCAAGCCTGGCGACCGCGGAAGCACTGCTGGTGGGCAGCCCGGAACGGATGCCGCTACCGGGATTGAACCGAAGAAGGCGCCGGGTGATCGTTCCGCGTCGCCCGGTCTCGCAGGAGCGCGGCGGCCCGCACGGACCAGTCGTGGTGTTCCTGCTCGAACCGCCGGCCGCGCAAGCACGTCAGGTAGGGCCCGACCGGAGATCCGTGGCGCAGGTAGGTCTCCTCGTCGAGATCGCCGCGGAACCGCCGCAGGATCTTGTCGAGGATCTCCACCTTGGCCGCGGCTGCCGCGGCTCGTTGCTCCAGGTGCGCGATCACCGGTGCCGCGTCGACGTGGTCGACGGCTTGGACCTTGACCAGCAGGTCGTCGCGGATGAACGACGGCTTGCTCGCGGCGGCGGCGAAGTCCGCCAGCTCGGCGAGGCCGGCGTCGGTGACCGTGAACAGCCGCTTGGTGGGACGCGTCTGCTGGACCACCTCCCGGCCAGTGATCAATCCGTCGTTCTCGAGCTTGGACAGCTCCAGGTAGAGCTGTTGCGGCCGGGCGTACCAGAAGTTGGCGACGCCCACGTCGAACGCCTTGGCCAGTTCGTAGCCGCTGTACTCGCCGGACAGCAGCGCCGCGAGCACAGCATGCCGCAGACTCACCGGCGCATCTCCTCGTCGTCGACACCGGGGCAAGCCCCATCATAACCATGGTTATGATTAGTCAACATTATGACTAGGAGGACGGCGTGACAGTCAGCGGCAAGTACCTGCGCTACGTCGCCTTGGGTGACAGCCAAACCGAAGGCGTCGGTGACGGTGACGACATCGTGGGCCTCCGGGGATGGGCCGACCGGCTCGCCGAGCACCTCTCCATCGACAACCCCGATCTCCAGTACGCCAACCTCGCCGTCCGTGGCCGCCGCGCGGGCGAAGTCCGGTCAGAGCAACTGAAACCGGCGCTGGCACTGCGTCCCGACCTGGCCACCGTCGTCGCCGGAGTCAACGACCTGCTCCGGCTCCGGGTCGAGACCGCCACGGTGGCCGAGCACCTGGAAGCGATGTTCGCCGCGCTCACCGGCACCGGAGCCCGCGTGGCGACGCTGACCTTTCCCGACATCACCAGGATCATCCCCCTCGCCCGACCGGTCCGCTCCCGCATCCTCGACCTCAACGACCGGATCCGCGCCGCGGCCGCCCGGCACGGCGTCGCCGTCGCCGAAATCGCTCTCCACCCCTCCGTCGCCGACCGCCGCTTCTGGAGCGAGGACCGGTTGCACTGCAGCCCCCTGGGACATCAGCTGATCGCCGACGCCGTCGCGCACGCCCTGCAGCTGCCGGGCAGCAACGATTCCTGGAACGAACCCCCGCCACCGTTGCCCATCCCAGCGTCAACGCAAGGGCGCGCCACCGCGGAACTGCGGTGGGCAGCCACCTTTCTCCGACCGTGGCTCGCCAGGCGCCTGCGCGGCCAGTCCTCCGGGGACCAGCGCACAGCCAAACACCCTCGGCTCCACCGCATCGAGGAACTCGGGTGACCGAGACCGGTTCGCGAGCGCGGCCGGCACCTCCGGCGAGGACTTCCGCTCGTTCACCGCCACCAGCCTGGGCGGCACGTGGACCCCGCAGGCCGCCACCGGAAGCAATCCCTTCACGGGCAAGGCCACCAGCGGCACCACCTGGCCCAAGGACGTCAGCCACGGCGACGGCTCGGCGCACGGATGCCCACAGCCACCCCCTCGAAGACGAAACCGCTCCGCCTGCCGCGGCGAACTCACAGGGCATGGTAGGCGGTTTCGCCGAGCGTCCGCCCGCACACAGCTTCCCGACCCCGCACGAACGTCCGCTCATGCCGATGACCGGACGATAGGCTGGTTCGGTGCACTCGGAAACGCGGCGCCGGTACGCCTCGTCCTTCGGCGCGGCGGCGACCGCCTACGCCGAGCACCGCCCGGACTACGCCTCGGACGCGGTCCGCTGGGCGCTGGAAGCCGCGACCGGCCCGCGTGTCCTGGATCTCGGGGCCGGTACCGGCAAACTGACCAGCACGCTGATCGCCCTGGGCGCCGACGTCACCGCCGTCGAACCCGACCCGGCGATGCTGGCCGAGCTGCGCCGCGCGCTGCCGGGTGTCGACGCCTTGCCCGGCAGTGCCGAGGCGATCCCCTTACCGGACGCGTCGGTCGATGCCGTCCTGGCCGGAAACGCTTTGCATTGGTTCGACATGGCCGTGGCGGGGCCGGAGATGGCACGAGTTCTCAGCCCTGGCGGCGTCCTGGCCGGCCTGTGGAACGTCTTGGACGACCGGGTGGCTTGGGTCGCCGGACTCGAGCGGATCAGCGGCAGCGCGGCCATCGGCCCGCGCGACACCTTCGGCAACTGGCGCGCCGCGACCGCCGGCTTGCACCTTCCCGGCGTCGGCCTGGCCGCTCGATTCGGCTCAGCCGAACAGGCCGAGTTCCCGCACGGGCAGATTCGCACCGCCGACAACTTGGTCGCGACAATCGCGACGCGGGCGGGCGTGCTGGTCATGCCGGACCAGGAACGAGAAGCCACCCTCGGCCGAATCCGTGCTTTCCTAGCGAGCAGACCGGAAACCACCAGCGGCAAGTTCCCCCTCCCGATGTTGACGGGCGTGCTGCGCGTCCAGCGGTTGTGACAAATCTTGACGCCGGGTTCCGTCGGGGCCGGCCCGCAGGGCCAGCGCGGCGAAGGCGAGGTCCTGCAGGGCGATGCCGACCGAGTTGAACAACGTGATCTGCTCGCTTTCGGTCCGGCCCGGCGTCAGCCCGGCCAGCACCGCGCCGAGCTCGTGCCGGAAATCGTCTTCGGTGGTCGTGCCGTCCTGCACCGACAACACGGCTTCACCCGACTTCTGCAGCTGGACGGCGGCGCTGTCGGCGAAGACGGTCGCGCGGGCCATTCCGGCGGAGTCGATCTCGCGGTGGTCGGGCCGGGGTGGCGCGCCGACCGCGTTGACGTGCAGCCCCGGCCGGAACCACGCGCCCTCGACGATGGGGACGCGTGACGGTGTCAGGGTGCAGAGCACGTCGGCCGCTTCGACCACCCGGAGTGGGTGCGGGGCGGTGGTCACGTCGAGGGCCGGGACGCCGTCGGCGTGTTCCCGGCGCCGCAGTGCGCGGCGGAACTCGGCGACGCGGGCGGCCGAACGAGACCAGACGACGACTTCCCCGATCGCCCGGACCGCGCGGATCGCGGCGACGTGCTCGACGGCGAGCGGTCCGGCGCCGACGAGGCCGAGGACCCGGGAGTCGGTGCGGGCCAACGCGTCCGTGGCGACGGCGCTGGCGGCGGCCGTCCGCATCCGGGTGCACGTCCCGCCGTTCAGGACGGCCAGCCGGGTGCCGGTCCGGGAGTCCAGCACGAGCAAGGTGGACTGCTGGGCCGGGCCGCCGGAGTTGCCGGGCGCGTCGGTGAGGACCTTGACGACGGTCAGCCCGAGGCGGTGGGAGGTCGCCACCATCGGCAGCACGATGGTGGCGCCCGCCGTGGGGGTGATCGCCGGGACCGGCTGGTCGGCCCGTCCGAGGGCGAGGTCGATGTGCGCGGTCCGGACGGCGTCGATCAGGTCGCCGAGGTCGACGAGTTCGGCCAGGGCGTCGTCGCGGAGCACGACGCTCACCGGTAGGCCTTCATGAAGCTGTCGTCGGCCAGTTCGTCGTAGGCGGGGATCCTCGTGAGCATGGCGCTTTCGGCGAGCATCCGCATCCACCGGTCGCTGCCCGCCGGGTCGATCGCGACGGTCTCCCAGACCGCGCTCGCGGTCATCTGGCGGGTGGCCTCGCGCAGGATCCCGAGGTCCTTGCCCGGCCAGCGCGCCTCGAGGATCCCGTCGATCGTCGCCGCCGGGGTCGCGGGAAGGCGCGTCATCGCCGCGTCGATGCAGCCGACGAAGCGGGTGAACCGGTCGCGCAGCTCCTCGACGCGGTCGGTGCGGCAGTAGTAGACGCTGTTGGGCATGATCCCGCCCTCGTCGAGGTTGCGGAACACGATCCGCCCTTGACCGGTGGCTTCGAGCTCGAGCGCCGAGACGAGGTCCAGGATGATCGCGTCGCCGAGTCCGGCGCCGAACAGCTCGACCAGCATCGGTGTCGAGAGGTCCCGGACGAAGGTGACGTCGCCGGGGTCGGCGCCCGCCTCCCGGATCAGCCCGGCGGTGACCGCGTAGGGGGCGCTGCCCCCGATGCCGGGCGCGAGGACGACCTTTCCCGCGAGGTCGCCCAGGGTGAAGGTGTCCAGGGCGCCGCGGTGCACGATCGCTTTCGGCGCCTGGTGGTTGAGCTGGCAGACCACGGTCAACGCGCGGGTGCTGCCGGCGTACATGCCGGGCACCCAGAGTCCGCCGAGCGCGAGGTCGGCGTCGCCGGCGGCGAGGTCGTCCAGGACTCCGGTCCACGGGTCGCAGGCGCGGGAGGTCACCGACAGGCCCGCGTCGCGGAAGAGGCCGGTCGTGTCGGCGAGGTACTCGGGCAGGTAGTTGAGACCGTTGGCGGTCGCGGAGATGCGCAGGGTGTCCAAGGGGTCCTCCGTTTCGTGGTCAGGCGTCTTCGTTGATCTGTTCCAGCGTCCGGGCGCGGGTCTCGGGAGCGAACCGTGAGGCCAGGACGAGCAGGGCGTACATGGCCGCGGCCATGCCGAACACTCCGGCGAGGCCGAACGCGCCGAAGAGGGCGACGGCGAGGAACGGCATGACCGCGCCGGCGATGTTGCCGATGCCGTTGACGATCGAGGTGCCGGTCGCGCGGATCGACGTCGGGTACAGCTCCGGCGACCAGACGGCGAGCGTCGTGTTGGTGATCATCGTGAAGAACTGGAAGAGAGCGCCGAGGACGAGGATCGGGGCCGTCGAGTCCCCGAAGGCCGCGAACGCGGCCGCGGTGGCACACCCGAGCGCGCCCGCGCCACCCACCACGCCGCGCCTGCCGACCCGGCCGGCCAGCCACGCCGCGGCGCAGGCGCCGAGCAGCGAGCCGACGTTCATGATCATGGTGAACAGCAGACTGTCCGAAATGGAGTAACCACGCTCCACGAGCAGGGTCGGCATCAGGAAGTTGAGCGTGACCTGCGCGCCGAAGGCCATCCAGGACGCGGCGCCGATCGAGAGCGTGCGGGGCAGGACAGCGCGGGCGAACACGGCCGCCGGGGAGGACTTGAGCTGACGCGCGGGGATGTCCGCCGCGGTCAGCGGCCCGCCGGCCGCCGTCGTCGACGAGGGTTTGAGGGAGCCCGACGCCAGAATGGCGAGCGACCGGTTGGCGTCCTCGACGCGGCCCTGGGAGAGCAGGAAGCGAGGGGTTTCCGGGAGGCGGCGCCGGTAGAGGATGACCAGCAGCGCCGGGAGCGCGAGGAACAGGAACGTCCAGCGCCACACGAGGTGGTCACCGCCGAGTGCCGGGGCGAGCGGGCCGAGGAGCAGGAAGAACAGCCCGTAGGACAGGAAGTTGCCGACGCCGCCGGAGCCGATGTTGAGCGTCGCGACCAGTGCGCCGCGGTGGCGGGTGGCGACCATCTCGGCGAGCATCGCGATGCCGATGGTGAACTCACCGCCCAGCCCGATGCCGACGACGAAGCGGCTGGCCAGCAGCATGTCGTAGTTCACGGCGAGGGCACTGAGCAGCCCACCGAGCGTGTAGAGCAGCAGGTTCAGCGACAGCGATGTGCGGCGGCCGTACCGGTCGGCGAGCCACCCGCCGGCGAGCCTGCCCACGAGCCCGCCGAGCACGGTGGCGGTGTTGATCGCGGTCAGCTGGGTGTCGGTGATCGCCAGCGCGGCCTTGAGGTTCGCGCCCATCGCGCCGACGGAGTTCTGCTCGAGGGTGTCGAAGAACATCCCGGCGAGGATGAGCATGAGCACCCAGAACTGGGCGCGGGTGAAGCCGATGCGGTCGAGGTGGCGGGCGAGGGTGCCGGAGGCGGTGCGCTCCGGGGTGTGGGCCGAGGTCATGGGCTGGGCTCCCATCGGGAGAGACGACCAAGCAACGAACCCCTGTTTTGTATACGAGAAGTGTTGCTTCGACGTTACAGCGCATGCCAAACGCGTGAACACGCTGGCCGATGTGGATCTTTTGTATACGAATCAGAGTGCTGAGGCAGACTGCCGCCGGTAGATGAGCTCGTCCTTCAGGATGTGCTCGCCCATCAGGTAGCCCGCCTGCACCGGGGAGCCGCCGAGGATCGCGGTGGCGATCGCGGCGTGGTCGGCCCACGAGGTGTCGATGCGGTCCTCGATCTCGAGCTCGAAACCCCACGAGATCCGGCGCAGCAGCTCGTCGAGCATGCGGGCGAGCTCGGTGTTCCCCGACGCGCGGGCGACCACCTCGTGGAACTCCATGATCAGCGGCGGCAGGTCGGCCACGGCGCCGTCTTCGCCGGCCCGGCGACCGCGGGCCACGACCGCCCGCAGAGCGTCACCCTGATCACCCCCGTGCGCCTCGGCCGCGAGCGAGGCGGCGAGGACCTCCAGGCCGCGCCGGATCTGCATCAGCTCGACGACGTCGTGCTGCGAGCGGGCGGAGACGGTCGCGCCCTTGTACTTCTCTGTGGTGACGAAGCCTTCGCTCTCCAGCTGCAGCAGGGCCTCCCGGATGGGCACCCGGGAGACCCCGAAGCGGGTGGCGATGGCCTCTTCCTTCAGGCGCGTCCCGGCAGGGATCGTGCCGGCGATGATCTCCGCACGCAGCACCGTCACGACCGAATTCGACTTGGCGACCACGATGCGAGGATATGGCAACCGCCCCGTGCGCGGCCGAGCAGCACGGCCGCGCCATACCTCCGACTGTATGCGGCTGCGTCCGACCGTGGACGCGCTCTCATGCCGCGATCAGCGTGGTTGCCGGGTAGGTGGGTAGGGTGCCCGCATGGAGTTCGCGGTCGCCGAGGACGAAGTGTGGCTGTCCGCGTTCGGCGTTCTTCCGCAGGTCGAGGAGGCGACGGGCGACGACGAGGTGCGGGAGGTTCGAATCCCGGTATCCGAGACCGAGGAACTCCACATCACCTGGGACCTGACCGACCGGAGCGTGCGCGTCCGGTACAAGCGGGCGTCGGATGTCATCGTCGATGTCTTCCGCGAACATGCGACTCTTCTCACCGTCGAGGACCACGAAACCGGACCCGTCGTCGCCTTGGAATACCACGCACAAGGTTGTCACGGCCGGTCGATCGTGCAAACCAGACCGATCTTCACTCTGAAGGACACATTTCTACGAACGTAACGGGTGCTTCCGCGCGCTGGTTGATGATCTGGAACGTTGGTGACGCGCTCTTCGCCGCTGATCGCGCTCTCATGCCGACGAGCCGGGTTGCGGACGATCATTCCGTTCGCGGCGGGAGGCCGGCGAAGATTCTCAGCCCGCGCTGGCGTTCTCTTCGATAGATTTCGGGAATGCCTCAATTCGCTGACGTCGACGCGCGGCGGGAGCAAGAAAGGGGCGTACCGGATCCACCTCGAGGGAACCCGCACAACCAGCGTGATCGTCTACAACTGGGCCGAAACCGAAAATTTCTGGCCTGGAGAGCGAGCGACCGACCCGGCCGACCCGTTCGCGCCTGCCTCCGGCCTGGTCCCGTTCTTGGCCGCGCAGCGCAGCTTGGACGAACTCGGAGTCCGAATTCCACGGATCCACCTGGTGGACGACAGCCGGCGCCGCTGTCCGGCGGACGTCGCGGTGGTCGAGGACGTCCCCGGCGGCACGCTCGAAGTGATGCACCGGCACCGGAGCCGGCACTACGGCAGGATCGACCTGCTGAACCGGAGCGGATCGGTGCCCGAGGTCCCCTGCCAGCGGCGGGTTCTCGAGCGCGCGCTTCGGGACCTCGAGGAGGCGGCGGAGCACCACGGGCGCATCGCGGCAGCCGGCCGCGCGTTGCGCGACCGGCTGCAGGAATTGGCCGGCCTGGTCCGTCCTCGCGCGGAGTACGGGCTGATCCACGGAGAACTCGGACCCGACCACGTCCTGATCGAAGCCGGCGGGCACCCCGTGCTGATCGACATCGAGGGCCTGATGTACTTCGACGTCGAGTGGGAGCACGTCTTCCTGCGGCTCCGCTTCGGCACGCACTACACCACGCTGGTCCGGCCCGGCCTCGATCACCGTCGGCTCGACTTCTACATGCTCGCGATGCGGCTGTCGCTCGTAGCCGGTCCTCTGCGTCTCCTCGACGGGGACTTCCCCGATCGTGCTTCCATGCACGCGATCGCCGAACACAATGCGGATGCGGCGCTGGCGCTGCTGCCTCCGGGGTAGTGCTCGGTCGCGCGGATCAGCTACACCCAGGGTTGCCCTGTGGTGAGAGCGAAGGCGGATAGGCGGAACCTGCCGGGCGCTCGGTGCGCGCCCGGCAGGCCGAGCGGGTTCAGCAGGGCTTGATCGCGCTGACGATCAGCCAGTTCACGCCGCTGGTGTAAGCTGACTTCGCGGCCGGCAGCGAGCGGCTGCGGCCGTCGGTGTAGTACTGGATCGGCACTGTGCCCTGCGTCTGGTTGTTGTCCCACGAGCCCGTTGAGGCCCACGGAACGTTGTAGCGCTGGCAGTGGAACATGTCGATGGTCGTGCCGCGGAAGAACTCGTCGTGGAAGGCGCAGAAGTGCAGGTACGCCGCCCCGCCGGTGGTGCAGGCGGCGACCAGGCGGGCACCGCCTGCCAAGGGCAGGTCGCGCGGGGCCGCCTCACCAGGCAGCGCGATCCGCACGGTGCCTGCCCCGTCCAAGTCGATCACGTTCGGCCCCACCCGTTTCCCGCCCAAGGCAGCCAGGTAGATGGCGCTTTCCCGGTCGAGATAGGCAGCCTGTGCGGCCGACAGACCGGCAGCACGGGACTGCGCGCGGAAGTCGGCTCCCCCTGTCGGCGAACTCGACGCGGCGCCCGCGGGAATCGCCGGCGAAATCGCGGCAACGGCCGACAGAAGCATCATCACCAGTCCGCGTGCCAGGATTTTCGTCTTCATCATCGAGGTTCCCTCCCTGTTCAGTGGCGGTGTTCTCATCCATGGTGCGAGCCGCGCCCGGAGCCGCCCTTACGTATCCGTGCAGAGTCCTTCCGCGTGAACGCACTGTCGCGGACGTGGGTGCACCGTACGAGCGCGGAGATGCGGAAACCACCGAAGTTTCGCGCGCTGCGTGCGGTTTCCGGCTGCCTCGCGGTTTTGGCTGTCACGTAACACCCAGGTGTTCGATAATGCGTTCCTGCGACCGCACGACGACGACCAACCCGGGGGAAACAATGGAGCTGATCAGTACTGCGGAGGCGCCGGAGGGTGAACGCTTCAGCTACTGGCACGAGGTGAATGCGAAGCTGTGGGCACCATACGACCTTCGCTGTGATCCACAACGGGAAAGGGCGTTCCAGGCACAGGTGAGTGTCAGCGAATTCGGTTCGGTGCAGGCGACCCTGATGACCACGATGCCGCACTCGGTGCGCCGCACGTCCAAGCTCATCCGTCAAGGGGATCCGGACGTGTTCAAGCTGGGCTGCTTCGTGCGCGGCGGTGCCATGATCCGGCAGGAAGGCCGATGTGCGAAGTACGGAGTCGGGGATCTGAAGCTGTACGACACCTCACGGCCCTTCGACGGCGAGTTCACCCCGGACGTTCCGGAGAGCCAGTTGCTGCTGCTGCGCTTCCCGCGTTCGCTGCTTCCGTTGCCGGCCAGAGATCTGCGGCAGCTGGTCACTGCCCGCATCCCGGGATCCGCAGGAGTCGGCGCCCTGGCTTCCCAGTTCCTGCTGCACCTGGCACACCATTTGCACGAGCTCACCCCGGCTGACGCCGCGCGGCTGTCGACCCTGACAGTCGATGTACTGATGGCAGCGCTGGCCCACGCGCTGGATGCCGAGAGCAACGTGCCGTCCCAAACCCGGCGGCGAGCACTGGTGGCCGGCATCCACGCCTTCATCCAGGCGAACTTGGGCGACGCGTACCTGACTCCGGACACGATCGCCGCCGCACACCACATCTCGGTGCGTTACCTCCACCACCTCTTCCACCAGGACGGGCACACCGTCGTCGGCTGGATCCGTCGCCGTCGCCTCGAGCAGTGCTGCCGGGACCTCGCCGAGCCTCGGCTCAGCTCGCGTCCGATCAGTGCGGTTGCCAGTCGGTGGGGGTTCGGCAGCCCGACGCATTTCAGCCAGATCTTCCGCGGCGCTTACGGTCTCTCGCCGAGCGATTACCGCCGGCAATGCACGGCAGAAAACGTCGAGCGTTGACGACGTAGCCGCTCTCCGTTCGGGCCGCCGTCGACACAATGTATCCGGGGACGCGGTGCGCCCAGGCCCCAGGCGGGCACCCCCGATTCGTCGGGCGGAAGCACGGTCAGCCAGTACTCGTAACCTACAGCGGAAGCAGGTGGCGGGGATACTTGAGGCGCGCCCTCTTGCCGGGTCCCGACCTCGATGCCCGGCATCGGGGTCAGGGCCGCAGCCCGCATCTCTCTTCGCGTGCTCCGCCCTGGCCGGCATCTGCGCACCCACCTGCTCCAGCGCCCGCATCGCTCATCCGCGTCCCGCCGAGGCTCCGCCGGCTCCCGCCTCGAGCGCGCTGCCTCCTCCTCGGCCGTCCCTAGAGCCTGTTTCGATGTGCTGACCAGCGGAGCTTCTGGCTGGCGTTGTGGGTGCGGCGTGTCTTGGATCAAATAGACGAGGTCTCCGGTAGAC